>CAMATD010000055.1 GCA_945860785.1 Variovorax sp. YR752
AACGACAGATCGAGCTTGTTGTCCTTCGCGTCGAGGTAGTAGCCCGCCTCGGTCACGGTGAAGGAGACGATGCGCGTGGACGGCGCCGCACCGCGCGCGATCACCGCGGCCAGCAAGGGCTCGTACGGCAGCACCTCGCGGATGGCCTCGATCTGCTCGTAGCGGTACTCGCCCGCAGGCGACACCGTTTCGAGCGTGTAGCGGCCGCCCTGTGCCTGCAGGGTCGCGACGACCTCGGCCATGTCGGGCCGGATGTTGGCGCCCGACAGCGACCAGCGGGTGTCGCCCGCGTCGATCAGCCGCTGCAGGTAGACCGCCTGGTGGGCCCGATGAAAAGAGCCGAGTCCAAGGTGAAGCACCGTGAACTCCGAGGGAGCCGGTGGAAGGGGCGCGAGGGGCGCTGCTGCGAGGGTCACGGGGAATGTCCGGAAAAAACGAAATCAGGCGGAGACCGAGCGGCCTTCGCGGTTGAACAGATGCAGCACCGATGGGTCGAGCTCGACCGCCACGTCGTCGCCTGCCTGCAAGGGCGTGCGATCGTTCTGGCGTGCAATCAGCGGCACGCCGCCCACATCGACGTGGATCAGCGTGTCCGCGCCCAGCGCTTCGATCAGCTCGACGCGGCCCTGCACATCCGACACCGGCGCACCCTGTTTCGGGTGCACGCGCAGGCCTTCGGGGCGCACGCCCAGGCAGCCGTCGCTGGGCAACCGGCCGCCGGTGGCCGCGGAGAAACTCGGAATGGCGCTCGCCGCCACCATGTTCATCGACGGCATGCCGATGAACTGCGCGAAGAACTGGTTGGCGGGGCGGTCGTAGAGATCGAGCGGCGTGCCGACCTGTTCGATCAGTCCGTCCTTGAGCACCACCACGCGGTCGGCCAGCGTCATGGCCTCGACCTGGTCGTGCGTCACGTAGATGGTGGTCGCACCGAGCGCGCGATGCAGCTTGTGGATCTCGACGCGCGTGTTGCCGCGCAGTGCCGCATCGAGGTTCGACAGCGGCTCGTCGAACAGGAACACCTTCGGCGCGCGCACGATGGCGCGACCGATGGCCACGCGCTGGCGCTGGCCGCCCGACAGATCCTTCGGCGTGCGGTCGAGGTACTGCGTGAGGTTGAGCGTGTTGGCCGCGTACTCGACCTTCGTCTTGATCTCGTCCTTCGACACGCCGGCGAGCTTGAGCGCGAAGGACATGTGGTCGTACACGCTCATGTGCGGATAGAGCGCATAGCTCTGGAACACCATCGCCAAGTCGCGCTTGCCTGAAGGCGCCCAGGTGATGTCCTTGCCGTCGAGCAGCAGGTTGCCGCTGGTGATCGGCTCGAGCCCCGCGATCAGGCGCAGCAGCGTCGACTTGCCGCAGCCCGAAGGCCCGACGAAGACGATGAACTCGCCCTTCTGGATTTCGAGATCGACGCCCTTGATGATGTTGACGTCGCCGAAGCTTTTCTTGATGCTCTTGAGTTCGAGGTAGACCATGAGATGTCTCCCTTTCTTTACTTGACGGCGCCGAAGGTCAGGCCTTGCACCAGTTGCTTCTGGCTGAACCAGCCGAACACGACGATGGGCGCGATGGCCATCAGCGAGGCGGCCGACAACTTGGCCCAGAACAGGCCTTCGGGGCTGGAGTACGAGGCGATCAGCGTCGCCAGCGTGCCGGCCTTGGCGGAGGTGAGGTTCAGGGCCCAGAAGGCCTCGTTCCAGCTCAGCACCAGGCACAAGAGGCCGGTCGATGCGAACCCGCCCACCGACAGCGGCATCACGACATGGCGGAACTCGGTCCAGAGGTTCGCGCCGTCCATGCGCGCGGCTTCGAGGATCTCGTTCGGAATGTCCTTGTAGGCGCTGTAGAGCATCCACACCATGATCGGCAGGTTCGACAGCGTGAACACGATGGTCAGCGCGGTGAGCGAATCGAGCATGCCGGCGGTCTGCGCGAGCACATAGATCGGCACCAGCGCGCCCACGGCCGGCATCATCTTGGTGGAGAGCATCCACATCAGGATGTCGCGCGTCTTCTTCGTGCGGAAGAAGGCCATCGAATACGCGGCGGGTGCCGCGATCAGCAGGCCGAGGATGGTCGAGCCCAGGCTGGTGATCAGCGAGTTGCGCGCATACAGCAGGTAGTCGCTGCGGCGCTGCACTTCGCCGAAGTTGTCGAGCGTGGGTTCGAAGATGAAGAGCGGCGGCACATGAATCGCCTGCAGTTCGGTCTTGAAGGCCGTGAGGAACAGCCAGCCGAGCGGGACGAACAGGAGCAGCGCCACGCCCCACGCACCGACGGTGCGCAGCAGTTGCGGAAGGAAATTGCTGGGTTGCATGGTCGTTCCTTCAGTCGAGGTTCTTGCCGATGATGCGAATGAGGAACACGGCCACGATGTTGGCCAGCACCACCGCGAACAGCGCACCGGCCGAGGCCACGCCCACGTCGAAATTCATCAGCGACTGCTTGAAGATCAGGTAGGTCATGTTCGTGCTTTCGTTGCCCGGGCCGCCATTGGTGGTGATGGCAATCTCGGCGAACACGCTGAGCAGAAAGATCATCTCGATCATGATCACCACCGCCATCGGCCGGCCGAGGTGCGGGATGGTCAGGTAGAAGAAGCGCTGGAACGAGCTCGCGCCGTCCATGCGCGCCGCTTCCATCTGCTCGCGGTCGAGCGACTGCAGCGAAGTGATGAAGATGAGGCAGGCGAAGGGCAGCCACTGCCACGCCACCATGATGATCACCGAGAGCAGCGGCACGTCGGTGAGCCAGTCGACCGGCGTCGCCCCGAAGAAGCGCCACACGTCGGTCAGGATGCCGTAGATGGGGTTCATCATCATGTGCTTCCACAGCAGCGCATTGACTGCGGGCATGACGAAGAAGGGCGAGATCAGCAGCACCCGAACGATGCCGCGGCCCGGGAAGGGCTCGTTCACCAGCAGCGCGAGCAGCACGCCGAACACCACCGTGATGACGATCACGCTGCCGATCAGCAGCAGCGTGTTCCAGGTCGCGGGCCAGAAGTCCGGATCGGTGACGAAGTAGTGAAAGTTCTCGATGCCCGCGAACGTGTGTTCGCCGGACTGCATGAGGTTGTAGTTCACGAAGGAGAAGTACAACGTCATCGCGAGCGGCACGATCATCCAGAGGAAGAGCGTGAGCACGGCGGGCGCCATGAGGGCCCGGGGCAGGAGTCTTTTCATGAGAAGGTCCCTTCTTGTTGTCTCTGGCTCCTTCCCCCTTTGGGGGAAGGAGGGGATGGGGGCTCCCTGATCGACCACCGCGGCGACGGATGCGCCGCGTGCCCCCACCCCTGCCCTCCCCCGGAAGGGGAGGGAGTGAAGCCCAGGCTTACTTGTATTGGCCCGACTTCTTGATCTCGCGCTCGGCCAATGTCTGCGAGGTCTTCAGCGCCTGGTCGACCGTGACCTTGCCCGACAGCGCCGCACTCATCTGCTGGCCCACGCCGGTGCCGATGGCCTGGAACTCGGGAATGGCCGCGTACTGCACGCCCACGTACGGCGACTTGGGCAGCGTGCTGTCGCTGAGGTTGGCGCTGTCGATGGCCTTCTTCTCGGCGGCAGCGAACTTGGCCACCTTCTGGAACTCGGGGTTCGCATAGGTCGACTTGCGCGTGCAGGTGGGCACCGCGCCCCAGCCCTGCTCCTTGGCAACGAGGTTGACGTACTCCTTGGAAGTGGCCCACTTCACGAAGGTCTGAGCGGCTGCGCCCTTGGTCGAGCTGGCGGGAATGGCCAGGTTCCAGGTCCACAGCCAGTTGGCGCCCTTGGGCGTGACAGCAACGGGGGCTTGCGCGAAGGCCACCTTGTCGGCCACCTTCGACTGCTTCGGATCGCTGATGAACGAGGCCGCGATGGTCGCATCGACCCACATGCCGCACTTGCCTTCGTTGAACAGCGCGAGGTTCTCGTTGAAGCTGTTGGCCGAAGCGCCCGGCGGGCCGTAGGCCTTCATCAGGTCCACGTAGAAGTTGATCGCGTCCTTCAGGGCTTGGTGTCGATCTGCGGCTTCCACTGCATGTCGAACCACTGGCCGCCGTTGGTGTTGACCAGCGTGGTCAGGAAGGCCATGTTGTCGCCCCAGCCCGGCTTGCCGCGCAGGCACATGCCGTACACGCCGGCCTTCGGGTCGTGGATCTTGCCGGCCAGCTCCTTCACCTGCACCCAGGTGGGCTGCTCGGGCATCTTGAAGCCGACCTTGTCGGCCAGGTCCTTGCGGTACATGAGCATCGAGCTCTCGCCGTAGAACGGCGCGGCGTAGAGCTTGCCTTCGTACGACAGGCCGGCGCGGATGGCGGGCAGCAGGTCGTCGGCGTCATAGGCGGCATCGGTGGCGATGGGCTGGAGCCAGCCCTTCTTCGACCAGATCGGCGCTTCGTACAGGCCGATGGTCATCACGTCGAACTGGCCGCCCTTGGTGGCGATGTCGGTGGTCACGCGCTGGCGCAGCGTGCCTTCTTCCAGCGTCACCCACTTGAGCTTGATGTCGGGGTAGGCTTTTTCGAAGAAGGGCGTGAGCTTCTGCATCTCGATCATGTGGCCGTTGTTCACGGTCGCGATCACGAGTTCGGTGGCGGCCTGGGACACGACGCCCGTGCCGATGAGTGCGAGGACGAGGCCCGCTTTCAGAAAACGCTTCATGTTGTCTCCTAGAGGTGAGCGACGCCCTCTTGTGCTTGTCGGGTCGCCGTGGCCGGATTCTGGAGAAACGCGCTTGCGGTTTTGGTACTTCAGCCGTCAACACCAGTACTTTCATGCATCGGTTGGCTAGGATATTCCCTAATTAATACAATACAGCATGGAAAACAGCAAGCCAAAGGCCTCAGGCATGGTTCACGCGCCTCCCAGCAGCTGGCGCCGGAACTGCGCGGCGGCCGGCGAGAGCGCGCGATCCTCCCGGGTGATGAGGCAGATCGGCGGCACGCGCACCGGCAGCTCCAGCGGCACCGTCCGCAGCACGCCCAGCCGTGCGTAGTGGTTGGCCTGCGAGGCCGGCATCACGGCCGCCATGTCGGAGCTTTCGAGCAAGGCGGTGATGGCGATGGGCGATGCCGTTTCAATGATGTCCAGCCGGGCCTGGATGCCCGCCTCCCGCATCGCCGCCTTGAAACGCCCGCGCTGCGGCGAGCCCGGTGGCTGCAACACCCATGACCAGTTCGCCACGTCGGCCAGCGTGACGGTCGCGCGCTCGAACACCGGGTGCGCCGTGCGCACCACAACCACCATCGACTCGCCCAGCAGCGGCACGCTCGCGTACTTCGCCTCGTCGTGGCCATCGACGAGCCGGCCCAGCACGAGGTCGACATCGCCCTGCTCCAGCTGCGCCTGGATCACGTCGCTGGTCTCGACCACCACCGACACGGCCACCTGCGGGTGGCGGCGGCGGTACTCGACCAGCGCCGGCGCCAGCAGTTCGGGCACCGCGCCCGGCACGCTGCCCACGCGCAAGGCGCCGCTCAGGCCCGAGCGCAGGGCGAGCATCTCTTCGCGGGCGGTGCCGAAGTCGCTGAGCACGCGGCGGGCGTAGCGGATCAGGATCTCGCCGTAGGGCGTGGGCTCCATGCCGCGCGCGAGGCGCTCGAAGAGCTTCTCGCCCAGCGAATCTTCCAGCTGCAGCAGCAGCTTGGTGGCCGCAGGCTGGCTGATGTTCATGGCTTCCGCCGCACGCCCGAGGTGGCGGTGCGCGTCGAGCCGGGCCAGCAGAAGCAGCTGGCCCGGCCTGACATGGAGCATCAGCGAGGCATCGGTCAGGCCGGAAGTCATGCACAAAAGTATATAGGTCTTCGGACTTTTACGATTGGATCGCCAGGGAGAAGCTCCGTAGGCTCGGGCCAAAACAAGCTGGAGACAACCCGATGAGCCTTTCTTCCCTTGCCCGCGCGGCGCGCCTCTCGGCGCTGGCGCTGACCGCCGCCATGGCCGGTGCGCAATCGACCTACCCCGACAAGCCCCTGCGCATCATGGTCGGCGCCTCGCCCGGCGGCGGCACCGACATCCTGGCGCGCGTGCTGGCCGACAAGTTCTCCCCGGTACTGAAGCAACCCGTGACCGTCGAGAACCGGCCCGGCGCCTCCAACACCATCGCCGGCGAGCTCACGGCGCGTGCGACGGCCGACGGCGCCACGCTGCTGCTGGCCACCAACACGGCGCAGGCGGTGGCGCCGCACATCCTCAAGCTCAAGTACGACCCGCTCAAGGACCTGCAACCCATCGGCCTCGTGGCCGTGATGCCCAACGTGCTGGTGGTGTCGGCCAACTCGCCCTACAAGTCGGTGAAGGACCTGGTGACCGCCATGGCCGCGAAGCCCGGCGGCTTCAAGTACGCGTCTTCCGGCATCGGCAGCACGCAGCATGTGGGCGGCGAGGCCTTCAACCTGGCCACGGGCATGAAGTCGATCCACGTGCCCTACAAGGGCAGCTCGCAGGCGCACATCGACATCATTGCGGGCGAGGTCGACATGATGTTCGACAGCACCTCCTCCGCCATGGGCCAGATCAAGGCCGGCAAGTTCCGCGCGCTGGCCGTGAGCGCGCCGCAGCGCTCGCCCGAACTGCCCGAACTGCCCGACGTGCCGACGCTGGCCGAGCAGGGCATCAAGGGCGCCGACGTGTCCACCTGGTACGGCCTCTACGTGACGGCCGGCACACCGCGCCCCGCAGTCGAACGGCTGAATGCCGAGCTCGTGCGAACGCTGAAGCTGGCCGATGTGCAGACGCGCATCAAGGCCCTGGGCGGTGAGCCCGGCACGCTGACCGGAGAGCCTTTTGCTGCCATGAACAAGCAGGAGTTCGACCACTACGGCCAGCTCGTGCGCGATGCCAACATCAAAGCCGAATGAGGCCGCCCTCTCATCATTTCCCCACTTCAATCTGCTGACCATGCCAACCCCAACGAAAACCCCGAGCGTGATCTCCGCCAAGCCCCGCATCGTCGTGCTGCTCGGCGACCCCAGCGGTGTCGGCCCCGAAATGGCCGTGAAGCTGCTGGCGCGCCAGCGCAACCTCGACGCCGCGCGCGTGCTGCTGATTGCCGACCCTATCGTGCTGGCTGCGGGCGAGCGCGTGGCGGGCTTGAAGCTGGACCCGGTGCAAGTGAACGGGCTGGACGATCTGCGCTTCGAAGATGGCCGCCCCAGCCTGATCACACGCGACTGGATGGAGGGCCAGAAGCCGGTGCTCGGCGAGTCGAACGAGCAATCCGGCCGCGCTTCGTTCGAGGCGCTGGAGCTTGCGACCGTGGCGGTGCGGCGCGGGCAGGCCGAAGCGATTCTTTTCGCGCCGCTCAACAAGCATTCGCTGCGCCTGGGCGGCCTCATCCACGAAGACGAACTGCGCTACATGCAGGAGCGCTTCGCGGTGACGAGCTTCGTCTGCGAGTTCAACCTCACCGGTTCGCTCTGGACCTCGCGCGTGACCTCGCATATTCCGCTGAAGGACGTGGCGAGCCACATCACCGTGCAGGGCGTGGGCGATGCGGTGAAGATCATCGCCTCGGCGCTGCGCCGCTCGGGCGTGGCGCAGCCGCGCATCGCGGTGACGGGGCTCAACCCGCATGCGGGGGACGGCGGCTCCATCGGCATGGAAGAGATCGAGATCATCGCGCCGGCCATCGAACAGCTGCGCGCCGAAGGCTTCGACGCGCGCGGCCCGTTCTCGCCCGACACGGTGTTCATCGGCGCGCGCCGCGGCGATGTGGATGCGGTGGTGTCGATGTACCACGACCAGGGCCAGATCGCGATGAAGCTCATGGGCTTCGAACAGGGCGTGACCTTGCACGGCGGCCTGCCCGTGCCGGTGGCCACCTCGGTCAGCGGCAACGCCTTCGACATCGCGGGCCAGGGCATCGCGAAGATCGAAGGGCTGCAACAGGCCTTCGACCTGTGCGTGCGAATGGCGAGCGGCGCGCCGGTGCGCGCGCCCTCCAGGACGGAAGCTGCTGCTGCGGGCTGAGGCGTCTCGACAAGCCTGCAGTCAGGCAGCAAAAGGGCCGCTTGCGCGGCCCGGAAGGCTCAGGCGCTCGCCGGCGCGCCGTGGGGGTTGGTTTCGGGCTGCGTCGGCTGCACGTAGAAATAGATCAGCACGAGATTGACGATCGGAATGATCATCAGCAGCTGGAGCCAGCCACTCTTGCCAATGTCATGCAGGCGGCGCGCGCCCACGGCCAGCGCGGGCACCAGGAAGCCCAGCGCCGCGATGATGTACACGTACTGATGGATCAGGCTCGCCACGACGAGAACGATCAACTCGGCCAGCACGAACCACCAGTACTCCGAACGCGATGCACGCCCGCTGAAATCGGCGTACTTGCTGAAACAGGTCTTGACCGCTGTTTGAAAATTCATTGATCGACTCCTCTTGATTGATCCCAGGGAAAATTTCCCCGGGGCCGATCATATCGGTGCATCCCTCAATGACAAACTCGGCCAAAACGGCCATCGGCTCACAAACAAACGGCCTATTGCATAGGCCTTTCAGCGGCTCGGCCTCAGGTGCTCAGGCGCTTCAGCAGGCCCGCCGTCGAGGCATCGAGCCCCGTGACGTCGCCCGACGCAAGGCGCGGCTCGATGTCCTTCGCGAGCACCTTGCCCAGTTCCACGCCCCATTGGTCAAAGCTGTTGATGCCCCACAGCGCGCTGCTGGTGAACACGCGGTGCTCGTAAAGCGCGAGAAAAGCGCCGAGCGATTCGGGCGTGAGCTTCTCGAACACGAAGAAGGTGCTCGGCCGGTTGCCCGGGAAGTTCTTGTGCCCGCCGGCATCGAGCTTGCCGACCATCAGCGCCTGCGCCTGCGCGAGCGCGTTGGCGAGCAGCTTGGGGTGATGCCCTTCGAGGTCGTGCGCCGCATCGCGCACCGCCACGAACTCGAGCGGGATCACATCCGTGCCTTGGTGCAGCATCTGGAAGTAGGCGTGCTGGCCATTGGTGCCGGGCTCGCCCCAGAGCACTGGCGACGTGCCGAAGGACAGCGGGGCACCGCTCGCATCGACCTGCTTGCCGTTGCTCTCCATCTCGAGCTGTTGCAGATAGGCCGGCACGCGCTTCAAGGCGCTGTGATACGGCGCAATGCTGCGGCTCGTGAACTTGTGGAAGTTGCGGTACCAGACGTCGAGCAGGCCGAGCCGCACCGGCAGGTTCTTCTCGAGCGGCGCGGTGCGGAAATGCTCGTCCATCGCATGCGCGCCCGCCAGCAGCCGGCGGAAACCGTCGGCGCCGATGGCCAGTGCAATCGGCAGGCCGATGGCCGACCACAGCGAATAGCGGCCGCCCACCCAGTCCCAGAAGCCGCAGGTGGTGGCTATGCCGAACTTCTTCGCCGCTTCCACGTTCGTGGTGAGCGCTGCGAAGTGGCCGGCGATGTCCGTGCCGCCCGACTGCTCGTACCAGCGCTTGGCCGAGAGCGCGTTCGTCATCGTCTCGGCCGTGGTGAAGGTCTTCGAGGCGATCAGGAACAGCGTGTGCTCCGGTGCCAGGTCGCGCAGCACGCCGGCCAGTTCATGGCCGTCGACGTTCGAGACGAAATGGAAGCGCTTGCCCGACGCGGCGAACTCGGCCAACGCCAGCACCGCCATCTGCGGGCCGAGGTCGGAGCCGCCGATGCCGATGTTGACCACGTCGGTGATCATGTGGTCGCCGCGCACCTTCTCGGCATAGGCCAGCATCGCGTCGAGCGTGGCATGCACTTCGCGCAGCTCGGGCGCCGTCTTGCCCACGGCGGCATTCGCAGGCGCGCGCAGCAGCGTGTGCAGCACGGCGCGGTCTTCGGTGTTGTTGATGTGCTCGCCCGCGAACATCGCGTCGCGATGCGCTTCGAGGCCGCATTCGCGGGCCAGCGTGAGCAGCATCTCCTCGGTGCGCGCGTCGATCAGGTTCTTCGACAGGTCGGCGAAGACGTGGGGCGCTTCCTGGCTGAAGCGCTCGAAGCGCCCGGCGTCGTCCACGAAGGCATGGCGCACGTCGAACTGGCGGCCCGCGATCTCGAAGTAGGACTGCAGTTGCGCCCAGGCCGGCGCACGGTCGCAGCGTTGGGTCATGGCCATTTTTACTTGCCGCTTTCCTGCATGAGCTTTTCGAGCTTCACCGCATCGGCCGCAAAGGCGCGGATGCCTTCTGCGAGCTTCTCGGTGGCCATGGCGTCTTCGTTGAGCGCGAAGCGGAAGCCCGCTTCGTCGTAGCTCACCTTGGCCAGGTCGCCCTTGGCGGCGGCCTGGGCATCGAGCGCGTGTTCCAGCGGTTCGTTGTTCGCGGCCAGCTCGGGGCTGATGGTCAGCAGGTCGCAGCCGGCGAGGGCCTGGATCTGCCCTGCATTGCGGAAGCTCGCGCCCATCACTTCGGTCTTGATGCTGTGCTGCTTGTAGTAGTTGAAGATTTCGCGCACCGACTTCACGCCGGGGTCGTTCGCGCCCGCGCTGGCGGCTTCGTCCCACTTGGCGCCGGCCGACTTCTTGTACCAGTCGTAGATGCGGCCCACGAAAGGCGAGATCAGCTGCACGCCCGCCGCGCCGCAAGCCACGGCCTGCGCGAACGAGAACAGCAGCGTGAGGTTGGTGCGGATGCCCTTCTGCTGCAGCGCGCGCGCCGCCTCGATGCCTTCCCAGGTGGAGGCCACCTTGATGAGCAGGCGCTTTTCGGTATCGATGCCTTCGGCCTTGTAGAGCGCCACGATGCGCTCGCCGCGTGCGACGGTGGCGGCGGTATCGAAGGACAGGCGGGCGTCGACTTCGGTCGAGACGCGGCCCGGGATGATCGAGAGGATTTCGGTGCCGAAGCGTACCAGCAGGCGGTCGATGACTTCATCGAGCGGCTTGCCCGCATGCTTCTTCACGGTTTCGTCGAGCAGCGGCCGGTATTCGGGCTTCTGCACGGCCTTGAGGATCAGCGACGGATTGGTGGTCGCGTCCTGCGGCTTGGAGGCGCTGAGCTGCTTGAAGTCGCCGGTGTCGGCAACCACGGTGGTCCACTGGCGGAGGGCATCGAGTTGGTTCATGAAATCATTATCCTGTGCGGGTTGTGACAAGTCCTGCACGCAGTTGCGCGTCGGCCGATGTTTTCATGCGCACCGTAGCACGGGTTTTCACGGGACTCCATCGGCCTGCTGCCCGCAGGGTTGTCGGCCGCCCCGCCCTACACGGGCTGTGGTCCGTGACTGACGAAAGGGGGCTCCAGCCAGGGGCTACGCTGGGCGTTACGCCGAACGTCTTACCTCTTTCCCTACAGGAGCCGCCCATGTCCCTTCGCCAACGCCCCGCAGCTGCCGCCGGCCAGCCCTTCGACGACCGTCGCACGAGCGCCGCGATCGGCGCCATGGCCACCGCCTTCGTCGTGGGAGGCGTTGCGACCTAGCTCGCCCTGGGCGCGGCGCGCACCACCCGCGCGCGGGTGGCCGGCCCGGCCGATGGCGCGCCGCTGATGCGTGCGCCGTTGCAGGTGGTGGCGCCGGTCGATCTCCAGCGCTACGCCGGCATCTGGCATGAGCAGGCCCGCCTGCCCAACCGTTTTCAGAAAGCCTGCGCGGGGCCGGTGACGGCCGAATACACGCCGCGGCCCGACGGCACGGTGCAGGTGCTCAACCGCTGCGTGCGGGCCGATGGCAATTTCGATGAAGCCGTCGGCACGGCACGCGTGGTGCCCGTGGCCGGCCAGCCCGGCGCGGGCCGGCTCGAAGTGCGCTTTGCGCCCTCGTGGCTCGGCTGGCTGCCGATGGTCTGGGCCGACTACTGGATCCTGAAGCTCGACCGCGACTACCAGGTGGCGCTGGTCGGCACACCCGACCGCGAATACCTCTGGGTGCTGTCGCGTGCGCCGTGCCTCGACAGCGCAGTGCTTCAGGCCAAACTGGACTACGCGCGCAGCCTGGGCTTCGACGCCGACAAGGTGGTGCTGACCGGCAGGTAGCGCGACAGCTGCGCCGGCAGCATGTCCGGCGCGGTGCAATGGATGGCCTGCCAGCCGAAGGCGCGCGCTGCCTCGACGTTGGCGGCTGAATCGTCGATGAACACGGTCTTGGCAGGGTCGAGTGCGTAGCGCATGGCCAGCACTTCGTAGATTTCACGATCCGGTTTGATGAATTTCACATCGCCCGAAAACACACCGCCGTCGAAGCGCCGCATGAACGCGTGGCGCCGCTCGACCGCACGGGCATACGGCTCAGGCATGTTCGAGAGGTAGTAAAGGCGCAGCGGCTGCCCGGCATCGCGGTGGGCGAACAGCTGCTCGAGCATGTCGGTGGTCACCTCGATCGCTTCGAGGCGCTCGCCCTGCGTATCGCAGCATCGCGTGGAGCGGGTCGGCCGGCAGCGACAGCCGGGCCGCCATGCGGGCGATGGCGTCGTCCAGCGCGCGGGTGCCGCAGTCGAAGCCGCTCCAGTCGTCGTGATGGAAAAGCGCCTTGCCCAGCGCCGCGGCCGCGGCTTCAGTGGGCGCGTGTGGCGCGAGATGGGTCTGTACCAGCCTTGTGGGCTCCCATGCGAGCAGCACGGCGCCAAGATCGAAAACCACGTTCATGGCGCCATTGTTTCATGCGGCGGACACCACGCTCACGCCATGGGCTCGCAGGGACAGCGTGGTCTGCGCGCCGGCCGCCAGCGGCTGCGACAGATCGGTCGAGACCACGAAGACCGGCCCGAGCGTGGTGTCGAAGCCGTATTCGTAGAAGCTGCCGAGGTAGGCCGCCTTGCGCAGCGTGGCCGGCAGGCCGTCGATGGCACCGATCTCCCAGGCCTCGGGCCGCACCGCCACCTTCACCGTGCCGGGCGCCACCGCATGGCGCGGCTGCAGGCGCAACGGGCCGAGCGTGACGCTGCCGTCGGCCTGTGCCACGGCGGGGAACACCATCGCCTCGCCCATGAAGCCGGCGACGAACTCACTCTCGGGCCGCCCGTAGAGCTGCTCGGGCGTGCCGCGCTGGGCGATCACGCCGTGGTCCATCACGATGATCTGGTCGCTCACGGCCAGGGCCTCGCTCTGGTCGTGGGTGACGTAGGCGACCGTGAGCTTCAGGCGCTGCTGCAGCGCACGGATCTCCTCGCGCATCTCGCGCCGCAGACGGGCATCGAGGTTGGAGAGCGGCTCGTCGAAGAGCAGCACCGCGGGTTCGAGCACCAGCGCACGCGCGAGTGCCACGCGCTGCTGCTGGCCGCCCGAAAGCTCGCTCGGCAGGCGCTCGTCGAAACCGACCAGGCCCACGCCCTTGAGCGCATCGCGCGCCCGCGAGGTGGCCTCGTCCTTCTTCACGCCGCTCATGCGCAGGCCGTAGCCCACGTTCTCGATCACGTTCATGTGCGGGAACAGCGCATAGCTCTGGAACATCATGCTCACGTTGCGCTCGGCCGGGCCCAGCGTGGTGACATCGCGCCCACCCATGAAGATCGAGCCCGAGGTCGGCGACTCGAGCCCGGCGATCATGCGCAGCGTGGTCGTCTTGCCACAGCCTGAGGGACCAAGGATCGTCGTGAGCGTGCCGACCGGCACCTCGAAACTGATGCCCTTGACCGCCAGTGGCCCGTTCTTGTCGGTGCCGTAGCGCTTGGTGACGTTGCGGAATTCGATGCCGTTCATGCTGCCAAGCTTTCCATTTTGTGATGCCCCTGATGCGGGGGCGTGGCCCCACGCCCCCCAGCTTGCGCTCCCCGACCACGAACTGCACCAGCGCAATCGCCAGCGACATCAGGATCATGAGCACCGTGCAATACGCCAGCGCAATGCCGTAGTCGCCGTTGCCGACGCGGCCGATGATGTAGGTGGTGGCCAGCTCGTTCTCGGCGGTGACCAGGAAGATCACCGCGCTCACCGTCGTCATCGCGCGCACGAAGCTGTAGACCAGCGCGGCCACCAGTGCGGGCTTGAGCAGCAGCAGCAGCACCACTTTGAACAGCGTCTGCGAGGTGGAGGCCCGCAGTATCAGCGAGGCTTCGTCGAGCGAGCGGTCGAGCTGCTTGAAGGCCGCCGTGCCGGCCCGCACGCCCACCGGCAGGTTCCGGAACATGAAGCACAGCACGATGATGAGCCCGGTGCCCGTGAGCTCCAGCGGCGGCACGTTGAAGGCCAGGATATAGCTCACGCCGAGCACGGTGCCCGGAATGGCAAACGCCAGCAGTGCACCGAACTCGAAAATGCCCTGCCCCTTGAACTCGTTGCGCGCCAGCAGCCACGCGATCAGCAGGCCCAGCGCCGCGGTGATGGGCGCCGAGATGCCGGCGAGCTTGAGCGTGGTGATCAGCGAGTTCCATGCCGTGCCGGCCCAGACCAGGCCGAACTGGCCCCACTCCAATGCGAACGCATTCTTGAAGTGGTTGAGCGTGAAGCTGTAGTCGCGGCCCCAGATCTGCACGAAGCCGCCTGCGAACGCGAAAAGGTAGACCACTGCCGTGAATGCGATCCACGGCAGCGCGATGCAATGGATCGTGCGGCGCACGCCGTCGGGCAATGCCATCGCGATGCCGGCGTCGCCCTTGCCGCTCACGGTCGTGTAGTTCTGTTTGCCCAGCACACCGCGCTGCACCGCGAACACGCCGAGTGCGAACAGCGTCAGCACCCAGGCCAGCGAGGCCGCGCGGCCTTGGTCGTACTGCGCGCCGACGATGGCGAAGAAGATGTCGGTCGAGAGCACCGAGAACTGCCCGCCCACCACCACGGGGTTGCCAAAGTCCGCAATGCTTTCGATGAAACCGACCAGGAAGGCGTTGGCCAACCCGGGCTTCAAGAGCGGCAGCGTGACGGTGAAGAAGGTGCGGCGCCGGTCCGCCCGGCATGCCGTAGAACCAGCGCGTCGGCTCGATGCCGAACACGTTCTCCAGCAGCTGGTTGACGATGCCCGCGCGGCCGAACAGCAGGATCAGCCCGAGGCCCACCACGAAGGGCGGCGTGATGATCGGCAGCAGCGCCAGCACACGCAGCATGCCCTGTCCACGCTTGCTGCCGCGCTCGGCCATCAGCGCCATCAGCGTGCCGAGGAAAGTGGTGCCGGCCGCGGCAAGCAGGGCCAGCACCAGCGTGTTCCAGGCCACGCCGCAGCGCACGCCGCCCGCGAGGCAGCCCAGGCCCCAGATGCGCTCGGTGAATACGCGTGCGATGAAGGCGGTGATCGACCACTGGCCGTCCTCGTTGAAGAGCGCGCCGGACAGCGCCTTGCTCACCGGGTAGGCGATGAACAGCGCCATCAACACGCCGCAGCCGATGACCGCGGCCGCCACGAACAGGTCGCCCTTGAAGAGGCCGAGCCGCGCGATGCCGAAGGCCGCCAGCAGCACGAGCGCGGTGAGCGCCACGAAGCCGCCTGCGCCAATGCCGAACTGGTTGATCGCCAGCTCGCCGAACTGCGTGTTGAGGGCCACGAAGCTCCAGCCCCGCGCACCGATCGCGCCGCCCGCCAGCAGCCAGCGCCCCTGCGCCCGGCCCGCCGGCAGCCAGGCGCCGACCGCGCACATCAAGAGGCCCGCCAGTCCGATGAAGAGCCAGCTGCGCCCCTGCGTCGCCGCCTGCATCAGGCCATTGGCGCCCTCTGCGCTGCCGAAGACCTGCGGAACGGCTTCGTACCAGCTCGAATCCTGGATCGCATACCAGGGCAGCACCAGGTAGGCGGCACACCCCAGCGCGACCCACGCCCAGATCCAGCGCTGCGAGCGCCGGGCGGCCGCCACGGACGCCGGATTGACCGGCGCACCGCCGATGGAACGCGCTTCCACTTACCGGGGCAGCGAGTTGACGTCCTTTTCCCAGCGCGCGATCAGGCGCCGGCGTTCGGCGCTCGCGCCGTACTTGGCGTAGTCGTAGTTGATGAACTTGATCTTCTTGAAGGCGGGAATGCGCGGATCGAGCTTGGCGTTCACGTTGCTCGGCAGCTGGAACTGCTTGTTGGCGGCGCCCAGCTCCTGCGCGCCGGGGGTCAGCGCCCATTCGTAGAACTTCTTGGCCGCGTCGAGGTTGCGCGCGCCCTTGCTGATGCTCATGGAGCCGATCTCGGCGCCGGTGCCGTCGCTCGGCGTGATGGTCTCGACCGGGAAGCCCTGCATCTTCTCGCCCGGGCCGTCATGCACGAAGCTGATCGACACCGCCGTTTCGCCGCGCGCCACCGCCTTGATGGGACCGGTGCCCGAGCGGGTGTACTGGCCCACGTTCTTGTGCAGCGCCTTGAGGTAGTCGAAGGCCTTGTCCTCGCCCATCAATTGCACCAGCGTGGCGATCATGGTGTAGGCGGTGCCGCTGGAGGCCGGGTTGGCCACCTGGATGTCGCCCTTGTACTCGGGCTTGAGCAGGTCGGCCCAGGTCTTGGGCACGGGCAGCTTCTTCTTGGCGAGCAGCTCGGGGTTGTAGCCGAAGCCCAGCGGGCCGGAGTAGATGCCAACCGTCTTGTAGCCCGATTGCTTGGTCTGCTGCTGGGCCCAAGGGTGCAGCTGCGCCAGCGTGGGCGACTTGTATTCGAGGGTGAGACCCTGCTCGGCCGCCTGCAGGTGCGGGTCGCCGGTGCCGCCGAACCAGACGTCGGTCTTGGGGTTGTCCTTCTCGGCGATCAGTTGGGCCAGCGCCTCGCCCGAGCCCTTGAGCGACAAGTTGATGCGAACGCCCGTGGTGCGTGCATAGACGGTGGAGATCACGTTGCACCATTCGGCCTGGACCGAGCAGATGACGTTGACCGTCTGCGCCGATGCGGCGGCCGACAAACCCAGCAGCGCGGCTGCGGTAAAAAGCTTCTTCATTTGGAATTCCCCCGCCTCATCCATAAAAAAAGGCCTTGCGGCTACAAGGCAGCGTAGCTTTAGTACAGGTCCGGCGAATCGGTACAAGTACCATCGCGACTGGCGCAACTGGCATATGGCCTGCTCGGCACTCAGACAAAGGAAAGTTTTCTCATGAGCTTCGATCTCGTTCTGTTCGGCGGTACTGGCGATCTCGCGTGGCGCAAGCTCATGCCCGCGCTGTTCCAGGCATTCCGGCACAGCAGCCTTCCCCAGGACGGGCGCATCGTCGGGGTGGCGCGGGACGACCTGTCGGACGACCAGTACCGCGAGCTGATCCAGTCGCGCTTCAGCGCGGTCGAAGGCGCCAAGCGGCCTTCCCCCGAGGAGTTCAAGAAGTTCGCGTCGATGCTGTACTACCTGCGCATGGACCTGTCCAAGCCCGACGACTACGCGCGCCTGGCCGACCTGCTCAAGCAGCGCGACGCCAAGACCATCGTGATGTACGTGGCCACGGCGCCCGCGCTGTTCACGCAGGTGGTCGAACAGATCGCCGCGGCCGGCCTCAACGGACCGAGGACGCGCATCGTGCTCGAGAAGCCGCTGGGCCATGACCTCGCCTCCAACCGCGCCATCAACGCCGCGGTCGGCAAGGTGCTCGAAGAGAAGCAGGTCTTTCGCATCGACCATTACCTCGGCAAGCCCTCGGTGCAGAACCTGTTCGCCATGCGCTTCGGCAACGCGCTGTTCGAGCCCATCTGGCGCCGTGAACATATCGCCAACATCCAGATCACGATGGCTGAAGACCTGGGCGTCGAGAAGCGCTTCGGCGCCGAGCGCGTGGGCGCCTACGAGCGCCTGCTGCTCGACGTGATCGACGGCCGGCTCAACCTGTTCGTGCGCAGCGACGAGCAGGAAGAGGCATGGCGCTGGGTGGAGCCGCTGATCGACAGCTGGGCATCCGATGGCGGACCGCGCCCCTACGCGGCCGGCACCTGGGGCCCGAGCGCATCGAGCGCGATGATCGCGCGCGACGGCTTCTCCTGGGGCGAAGAGCAGTAATCAGCCGAACTGGATGCAGCGCATGCTGAGCGTGCCCGACTGGAATCCCTCGTAGACCGTCTTCGCGCGCTCGCCCGAGCCGGCGGCACCGAGGGCGTAGAGGAACGGAAAGTAGTGATCGGGCGTGGCGACGGCAGTTGACGCGCCCTCCAGCTTTTCATAGCCGATCAATGCGCGGTCGTCGCGGCCCGCGAGCGCGGCCTTCACCGCGTCGTCGAAGGACTGCGCCCACGGGCGGCTTGCCTTCGGCCCGTCGACGGTTCCACGGTCGGTGGCGCGCAGGTTGTGCACCACGTTGCCGCTGCCCATCACCAGAACGCCCTTGTCGCGCAGCGCCGCGAGATCGCGTCCCACGGCGTAGTGGAAGGCGGCCGGCTTGTCGTAGTCGATGCTGAGCTGGAAAACGGGAACGTCGGCCTTCGGGTAGAGGTGCCTGAGCACCGACCACGTCCCATGGTCCAGGCCCCATTGCTCGGTGGCGACCACGGGTGTCTGCTTCACCGCGCCGACGGTTTCCTAGGCGAGCGCCGGGTGGCCGGGCGCGGGGTATTCGACATCGAACAGCGCCTGCGGGAAGCCGCCGAAGTCGTGGATCGTCTTCGGCTTCGCCTGCATGCCGACGCCGGTGGCGCCCCGGCTCAGCCAGTGCGCCGATACGCTGAGGATGGCCGTCGGCGGTGGAAGCTCCCCGCCCCATGCGGACAAGCGGCGCGTGAAGGCGTTGTCGGCGATGGCGTTCATCGGCGTGCCGTGGCCGATGAAGACGACCGGCATGCGCCGCGAAGGCGCACCGGCGGCTGCGTGCGACAGCGTCGCGAACGATGCCAGCGCAGCGGTTGCACCGAGCGCTGACGCCATCACGAAGCCTCTGCGGCCGAGCTCGGGAGCGGTCAATCGGTGCGCGGTGGAGAAGAAAGTCGTCTGGCCTGCCATGGTTCCCTTGGGGTCTGCCGCCTCACTGTGCAGCAGCGCTCCGCACCGCGCAGTGCGTTTACGCACACGTTGTGCCTTCCAGGTGGCTAGATCCTGCCCTCTTCCGCCGCGTGGCAGGCCACCTGCACGCCCTTGATGCTCTGCAGCTTCGGCCGCTCCGCCGAGCAGCGCGCATTGGCATGCGGACAGCGCGGATGAAAGGCGCAACCCGTCGGCGGGTTCAGCGGATTCGGCACCTCGCCCTGCACCGGCGTGCGCGAGCGGCCCGTGTGCTTCATCTGCGGAATCGCGTCCAGCAGCATGCGCGTGTACGGGTGCTGCGGTGCCGCGAACAGCTTCTGCTTGTCCGCGACCTCGACCAGCCGGCCCAGGTACATCACACCGACCTGGTCGGCCACATGGCGCACGACAGCGAGGTTGTGCGAGATGAAGAGGTAGGTCAGGCCCTGCTCGCGCTGCAGGTCCTTCATGATGTTGAGCACCTGCGCCTGCACGCTGACGTCGAGCGCCGAGGTGGGCTCGTCGCACACCAGGAACTCGGACTGCGTGGCAAGCGCGCGCGATCGAGATGCGCTGGCGCTGGCCGCCCGAGAACTGGTGCGGGTACTTGCTCATGTCCAGCGGCGAGAGGCCGACCGACTTGAGCAGTTCGCCCACGCGCTCGCGCAACTCGGCCTTGCCGCTCAGGATTTCGTGCTCGCGCAGCGGCTCGCCGATGATGTCCTCGACGATCCAGCGCGGGTTCAGGCTCGCGTACGGGTCCTGGAAGATCATCTGGATGCGGCGGCGCAGCTTGCGGCCTTCGGGCGTCTTGAACGCGGCGTGCGCGTCCTGTCCGTCGAACTGCAGGCCGCCGCGGGTCGGCGCATAGAGGCCGACCAGCAGACGCGCCACGGTGCTCTTGCCGCAGCCCGATTCGCCGACCAGCGCGAGCGTCTTGCCGCGCTCGATCGAAAAGCTCACGCCATCGACCGCATGCAGCAGCACGCGCGGCTTGCGTTCGAGCACGCGGTTGAGCCAAGGCGGCGAGACGTCGAAGGTGCGGGCGAGGTCGTGGGCGACCACGAGCGGCTCGGCGGCCGTGTCCTTGCGGGGTTCGATCACGACGCTCATCGCGTCACCTCCGCGATGGGTTCGGCCGCTTCGGGCGTGGCGCGCTCGCCGGCCGCCCGCGCATCGTGGTGCTTCGCCGCGATCTCGGCCTGGCCGACATGCGGGTCGGCTGCGTCGTGCAGCCAGCATGCGGCGCGCGTGGCGCCCGCGTGCATCAGTTCGGGCCGCTCGGTCAGGCAGCGCGCAAAGGTGCGCGGGCAGCGCGGGTTGTAGGCGCAGCCGGTCGGAATGGCATTGAGCCGCGGCATGGCGCCGTCGATCTGGTTGAGCCGCTCGCGGTCGCTCGTCATGTCGGGAATCGAGGCCATCAGGCCCGAGGTGTACGGGTGCGCGGGCTGGTGGATCACTTCGTGCACCGGGCCGATCTCAGCGATGCGGCCCGCGTACATCACGGCCACGCGGTCGCAGGTCTCGGCGATCACGCCCATGTCGTGCGTGATCAGCATCACCGCGGCACCGCGGTCCTTGCAGATGCGCTTGAGCAACTGGATGATCTGCGCCTGGATCGACACGTCGAGCGCGGTGGTCGGCTCGTCGGCCACGATGAGCTTGGGCTCGGCCGCCAGCGCGAGCGCGATCACCACGCGCTGCCGCATGCCGCCCGAGAACTGGTGCGGGAAGTGGTCGATGCGTTGCTCGGCGGCGGGGATGCCGGTGTCCTGCAACAGGCCGATGGCGCGCTTGCGCGCTTCGGATTCCGTCACGGGCAGGTGGGTGCGGATGGTCTCGATCAGTTGCCGGCCGACGGTGTAGAGCGGGTTCAGCGAGGTCAATGGGTCTTGAAAGATCGCGCCGATCTTGCGGCCGCGAATGGGGCGCATCGCATCGAAACCGAGGTTGTCGATGCGCTGGCCCTCGAGCAGGATCTCGCCGCCGGCCACGCGGCCCGGCGGTTCGAGCAGGCCGATGATGGCCGCGCCCGTGAGCGACTTGCCGGCGCCCGATTCGCCCACCACGCCGAGGATTTCCCCGGGCGCGATGTCGAAGGAAATCTTGTCGAGCGCGCGCAGCGTGCCGCGGCGGTGCGGAAACTCGACGACGAGGTCTTTAACCTGGAGCAGCGTCATGGTGGCTTGTCCTCTTCTCTTCAGCGCAGGCGCGGGTTGAGCGCGTCGCGCAGCCAGTCGCCCAGCAGGTTCACGCTGAGCGCGATCAGCACCAGCATCAGGCCCGGAAACACCGTGACCCACCATTCGCCCGAGAACAGGTACTGGTTGCCGATGCTGATGAGCGTGCCCAGCGAGGGCGAGGTCGGCGGCACGCCGACGCCGAGGAAGGACAGCGTGGCCTCGGTGATGATCGCGGTGGCGACCTGGATGGTGGCCAGCACCATCACCGGCCCCATCACGTTGGGCAGCACGTTGGGCAGCATGATGCGCAGCGGCGCGACGCCGGTGACGCGCGCGGCCTGCACGTATTCCTTGTTGCGCTCCACCAGCGTGGAGCCGCGCACGGTACGGGCGTACTGCACCCACCCCGTCAGCGAAATCGAAATGATCAGCACGCCGAACGCGAGCGACTCGTGGGTACCCGGAAAGAGCGCGCGGCCGACGCCTGCGATGAGCAGAGCGACCAGGATCGGCGGGAACGACAGCATCACGTCGCACACGCGCATGAGGAAGGAATCGAGCCAGCCGCCGAGGAAGCCGGCGAGCAGGCCGAACACCACGCCGACGACGACCGAGAGCACGACCGACACCAGCCCGACGATCAGCGAGATGCGCGCGCCGTAGATGACGGCCGAGAGGATGTCGCGGCCCTGGTCGTCGGTGCCGAGCAGGTATTTGGACGAGCCTTCGGCGCTCCATGCGGGCGGCAGACGGGCATCGCCGAGTTCGAGCGTGGCGAGGTCGAAAGGGTTGTGCGGCGACACCCATCCGGCGAACACGGCACAGACCACGCAGACCAGCGCAATCAGTGCCGCGCCCATCGCCACGGGCGAGGTCCGGAAGCTGTAGCCGACATCGCTGTCGAGCCAGCGGGCAAGTGTTTTTTTCATCGTGGAGCAAAAGGAATGGGCCCGCAAGAAGCGGGCCCATGGTCAGGCCGCCCGAGGAGCGGCCAGCGGGGTTATGGCTTGATGCTCATCCACTTGAAGTACATGAAGTTGTCGGCCAGTTGCACCAGCTCGACCTTCTTGCTCACGCCCCATGCCCGCGATTGCTGATGCAGCGGCAGGTGGCCAATGTCGTCCGCATGGAGCTTGAAGGCTTCCTTGATCAGATCGTTGCGCTTGGCCTTGTCGGACTCGGACTGGATCTTCTTGGTCAGCTCGTCGAGCTTCGGATTGCAGTACGCGCCCAGGTTGAACTGGCCGGTGCCCTTGTCGTCCAGACAGGCGGTGAGCGAGCTCAGCGCGTTGTGCGAGTCGTAGGTGGTCGGGGTCCAGCCCAGCATGTAGAAGCTGGTGTCGCGACGCAGCACCTTCGGGAAGTAGGTGCCCTTGGTCTCGGCCACGAGGTTGATCTTGACGCCGATCTTCGCGAGGTTCGAGGCCACGCTCTGGCAGATCTGGCCGTCGTTGACGTAGCGGTCGTTCGGGCAGTTGAGCGAGACCTCGAAACCGTTCGGATAACCGGCTTCGGTCAGCAGCTTCTTGGCGGCGTCGACGTCGTAGGGCAGGCGCTTGTCCTGCTCGGCGGTCCAGCCGTTGATGCCGGGGCCGACCAAGAGGCCGGTGGGCTTGGAGGCGCCGCGCATCACGGTCTTCTGGATGCCGACGATGTCGATGGCCTGGTAGAAGGCCTGGCGAACGCGCTTGTCCTTGAACGGGTTCTTGCCCTTGATGTTCGAGTACTGGAGCTCGTCGCGCTTCTGGTCCATGCCCAGGAAGATGGTGCGCATCTCGGGGCCGGTGATGACGCGGGCATTGGGCGCCGAGTTGATGCGGGCGATGTCCTGCACCGGCACGGGCTCCATCACGTCGACTTCGCCCGAGACCAGGGCGGCCACGCGCGTGGCGGGGTTGGCGATGGGCGTGAAGATGATCTCTTGCGCGTTGCCGTCGATCTTGCCCCAGTAGGTGCCGTTGCGGGTGAACACGGTGCGCACGTTGGGCTGGCGCTCGCGCACGCGGAACGGGCCGGTGCCGTTGGCCTTGAACGAGGCCGTGTTCTCGATGCCCTTGCGGCGGTCGACCGGCTTGGTGGCCTGGTTTTCCTCGCACCACTTCTTGCTCATGATCATGGTGAGCGAGATCACGTCGGGCAGGATGGGGAACGGGCCGTTGGTTTCGATCTCGATGGCGAGGTCGCCGACCTTGCGCACGGCCTTGATGTCGCTCAGCGTGGCCCGCATGTCGGAGCCATCGCCTTGCGCACGCGCGAAGCTGAACACCACGTCGTCGGCGGTGAACGGCGTGCCGTCATGGAACACCACGCCCTTGCGCAGTTCGAAGCGCCAGACGTTCGGCGAGGTCTGCTTCCAGCTGGTGGCGAGCAGCGGGGCCAAGCTCAGGTCCTTGTTGCGTCCCACGAGGGTTTCATAGACGTTGGCCGTGACGCTCAACTGCAGCGACTCGTTGAGCGAGTGCGGGTCGAGCGAGAGCGCGTCGCCCTGGTTCGCGATCCGGATGGTCTGCGCGCTGGCGACCAGGCTGGCGGCGCTCAGGGCGCACAGGACGGCGGCGGCGGCCGCTTTCTTCTTGAAACTCATGGGAACACTCCTCGGGTTGGAATCAAACACATCAGGACGCCGCGGTGGCGGCGGCTTTCCCTGGCTGCGTGCTGCGGGTAACGGCAAGCGGCATGCCCTGCTCGATCAGGCCGGCATGCAGTGCGGCGCCGAGCGGCAGGATCTCGTCATTGAAGTCGTAGCGACTGTTGTGCAGGAAGGCGCCGCTGTGGGCGTCCTGGCCGATGCGCAGATAGGCGCCAGCCTTTTTCTGCAGCATGAAGGAGAAGTCTTCGGCGCCCATGCTGGGCTCCATGCTGCGATCGACGTTCTTGGCGCCGACCAGCGACTCGGCCACATCGGCCGCGAACATGGCCTCGGGCGCGGTGTTTTGATGGTGGCCGGGTAGATGCGTTCGTACCTGATCGTCGCGGTCGCGCCGAAGCCGGCGGCAATGGCCGTGCACAGCTCGGTCAGGCGCTGCTCGACCTGCGCCTGCACGCGCGCGCTGAAGGTGCGCACGGTGCCGACCAGCGTGGCCTCGCCTGGGATCACGCTCATCGCCCCCAGGTCGCCGGCCTGCACGGCGCAGATGCTGACGACGGCCGCGTCGATCGGGCGCACGCTGCGCGACACGATGGTCTGCGCCGCGGTGATGATGTGCGCGGCAACCACCACGGGGTCGATGGTCTGGTAGGCATGCGCGCCGTGGCCGCCCTTGCCCTTGATCTCGATCGTCACGCGATCGGCCGCGGCCATCATCGCGCCGCGGTTGATGCCCACGGTGCCGGCCGGCATGGCAGGCCAGTTGTGCATGGCGTAGACGGACTGCACCGGGAAGCGGTCGAACAAGCCGTCTTCGATCATCACGCGTGCGCCGGCGAAACCCTTTTCGCCGGGCTGGAAGATCAGCACAGCGGTGCCGTCGAAGTCGCGGGTTTCGGCAAGGTAGCGCGCCGCGCCGACGAGCATGGCGGTGTGGCCGTCGTGGCCGCAGCCGTGCATCAGGCCGTCGTTGGCGGAGCGCCAGCCGAAGCTGTTGTCCTCGCGCATGGGCAGTGCGTCCATGTCGGCGCGCAGGCCGATCATGTGGCCGCTGGCCGTGGACTTGCCGCGGATGACGCCGACCACGCCGGTCTTGCCGATGCCGTCGTGGATCTCGTCCACGCCGCAGGCACGCAGCGCCTCGCGCACGCGGCCGGAGGTGTAGACCTCTTCGAAACCCAATTCGGGGTGCGCATGCAGGTCGCGGCGGAAGGCCGTGATCTCGGGATAGAAGCTCGCGATGTGCGCGAATGCCCTTCCGGACGCCTGGAGGCGGGGAGCCGATGCTGCTGCTTTCATCTTCAGTGTCCTCCTGCCTTGCCGACGCGCAGACGCGGGTCGACCACGAAATACAGCAGGTCGACCACGAGATTAATCACCACGAAGATCAAGGCAATGAGGCACAGGTAGGCCGCCATCACCGGAATGTCGGCGAAGGTCACGGCCTGGATGAAGAGGAGGCCCATGCCGGGCCACTGGAACACCGACTCGGTGATGATCGCGAAGGCGATGAGGCCGCCGAGCTGCAGCCCGGTGATGGTCATCACCGGCACCAGCGTGTTCTTGAGCGCGTGCCCGAAATGGATGGCGCGGTTCGACAGGCCGCGGGCGCGTGCGAACTTGATGTAGTCGGTGCGCAGCACCTCGAGCATCTCGGCACGCACCAGCCGCATGATCAGCGTGAGCTGGAAGATCGCGAGCGTTACCGCCGGCAGCACGATGTGGTGCCAGCCGTCGACCCTGAAGAGACCGCTGGTCCACCAGCCGAGTTTCACGGTCTCGCCGCGGCCGAAGCTCGGGAACCACCCCAGCGTCACGGCGAAGACGAGGATCAGCAAGATGCCGATCAGGAAGGTTGGCAAGGACACGCCGAGCAGTGACACGGTCATGAACACCTGGCTCATGAACGTGCCGCGACGCAGCGCGGTGTAGACGCCCATCGGGATGCCGATGAAGAGCGCTAACACTGCCGCGACAAGCGCGAGTTCCAGCGTGGCCGGGAAGCGCTCGCCGATCAGACGCGACACCTTGGCGCCCTGGCGCAGGCTCAGACCGAACTCGCCCTGCGCGGCGTTGACGAGGAAGTGCCAGAACTGCACGAAGAAGGGCTGGTCGAGCCCCAAGGCAGAGCGCAGTTCACGGATCTGGTCGGGCTTGGCATCCTGTCCCAACAGGAACACGACGGGGTCGCCGACGTACTGGAACAAGAGGAAGGCGATGAACGCAACCGCGATCATCACGATCACGGCCTGGATCAGGCGGCGCAGTACAAAGGCAGTCATTAGCAAACAAAGTGATCGGGCATGCTAGCAGTGCAAGGTGCGTGCCCGCACGGTGGTTCCCCGGGGGTGCACACACATGGTGCTCTTTGCCAACACCTGGTCTCTTTGCGGCGTCAGAAAGAAGAAAAAGCCACTCGACTTTCGTCGAGTGGCTTTCGCATCTTTCGATTCGAAGCTGGCTTACGCCAGCGTCAAATTAGAAAGCGTGACGGATACCGAAGTCGTAGCCGGTAGCGTTCTTCGGAGCGTAGCCGCCACCAACCA
>CAMATD010000056.1 GCA_945860785.1 Variovorax sp. YR752
AGATTTCCACCGCGGGCACCGAAGCCTCGGGCACCGGCAACATGAAGTTCGCGCTCAACGGTGCGCTCACCATCGGCACGCTCGATGGCGCCAACGTGGAGATGCGCGAGAACGTGGGACCGGAGAACATCTTCATCTTCGGCAACACCACGCCTGAGGTGGCCGACATCCGCGCCCGGGGCTACCAGCCGCGCGACATCTACGAAGAAAACGCGGAGTTGAAGCGCGTGCTCGATGCGATCCGCGACGGCGCGTTCTCACCGGGCGAGCCGGCACGCTATCAAGGTATCTACGACGCGCTGGTGAACTGGGGCGATCACTACCTGCTGCTGGCGGACTACGCGAGCTATGTCGCCAAGCAGGCCGAGGTCGACGCGCTGTACCGCGATTCGGATGCGTGGACGCGGATGGCGATTCTCAATGTGGCGGGGATGGGGGCGTTCTCTTCGGACCGCACGATCGCGCAGTACGCGCATGAGATCTGGAAAACGAAGCCCGTGGTGCTGGGCTGAGTCCTTGGTATTTCTCCCTCCCCTCCCGGGGGAGGGCCGGGGTGGGGGCACGACGGCCTCAACCCCTTTGCGGCATCAGATGCGGGGTCAGCCCCCATCCCAGCCTTCCCCCAGAGGGGGAAGGAGCAAGACAGAGTCAGCGCGGCTTTTCAGGGGCCGATTCGGCCTCGGTGACAAAGCCGATGCGGCTCAGCCCGGCCTTGTTCGCAATACCCATGAGCGCCACCACCTTGCCGTAGGGCACGGTCTGGTCAGCGCGCAGTTGCACTTCGGTGTCCTTGCTGTCCGCGGCAGCCTTCTCGAGCCGCGCGGCCAGTTCCTCATCGGTCACGGGCTGATCGTTGAAGAACACCTTGCCCGACGCATCGACCGACAAGCTCACGCACTTGGGCGTGTCGTTGGGCTGGCCCGCGTCGGTCTGCGGCAGGTCGAGCTTGATCGAACTCGCCATCAGCGGCGCCGTGATGATGAAGATCACCAGCAGCACCAGCATCACATCGACCAGCGGCGTGACGTTGATGTCCGAGAGCGGCCGCTGCCCGCCCGCCCCCATGGCTCGCCCGCCGCCCGTGGCGCTGCTGCCTAGCGAAGAGCGTCCGAAGGCCATGGTGCGTGCGCTCCCTAGACCGGCATCGGCCGCGCAGGCGGCGGTGCGGCGGGTGCCGGCGCCTCGCCGAAGCTGCCGAGCAGGTCGTGCGCGAAGCCTTCGAGCTCGGCCTCGACGCGGCCGATGACGCGGCCGAACACGTTGTAGGCCAGCACGGCCGGAATCGCGACCGCCAGGCCGAAGGCCGTCATGACCAGCGCCTCGCCGACCGGTCCGGCCACCTTGTCGATGGTGAAACCGCCGGTCTGGCCCGCGATGCCCGACAGCGCGCCATAAATGCCCCAGACCGTGCCCAGCAGGCCGACGAAGGGCGCCGTGGCACCGACCGTGGCGAGAAGGATTTGGCCCGCCTGCAGGCGCCGGAGTGCGCCGTGCAAGGCATCGCGCAGGGCGCGCGTCAGGCGCTGGTTGCGGTCGCCCGCGGCGGCGAGTGTCCCGCCGACGGTGTTGGGCACTGCATTTTTGATAGCAACAACTGCAGGCAGAACAAGCGTCGCCCGGTCGAATGCCTTCAGCTTCTGCTCCGCATCGACCAGCGTGGCCGACTGCCAGAACGCCGCGATGCTGCGCAGCACGTCACGCGTGCCGCCGCGCAGCAGCCAGGCCTTCCAGAGGATCACGACCCAGCTCAAGATCGACATGGCCAGCAGCAACGCAGCCACCGAACGGCTGACGCCGTCGCCATGGGTCAGCAGTTCGAGCACGCTCATTGGCTTGCCTTAACGGAGGCCCAGCACGTCGAACATGTCGAACAGGCCCGCCTTCTGGCCGGTCAGGAAGCGCACGGCACGCAGGGCGCCCTGCGCGTAGGTCACGCGGCTTGACGACTTGTGGGTGATCTCGATGCGCTCGCCGATGCCCGCGAACAGCACGGTGTGGTCGCCCACGATGTCGCCGCCGCGGATGGCGGAGAAACCGATGGTCGAGGGATCGCGCTCGCCCGTGATGCCTTCGCGGGCGTAGACGGCGCAATCCTTCAGCTCGCGGCCCAGCGCATCGGCGATCACTTCGCCCATCTTGAGCGCGGTGCCCGAGGGCGCATCGACCTTGTGGCGGTGGTGCGCCTCGATGATCTCGATGTCGTAGCCCGTCGACATGGCCTTGGCCGCCATTTCGAGCAGCTTGAAGGTGACGTTGACGCCCACGCTCATGTTGGGCGCCATCATGATCGCGACGTCTTTCGCGATCTCGGCGATCTCGGCCTTCTGCGCGTCGCTGAAGCCAGTGGTGCCGATCACGGCCTGCACGCCGAGTTCGCGGCAGACCGCGAGGTGTGCGAGCGTGCCTTCGGGGCGGGTGAAGTCGATGAGCACCTGCGCGTCCTGCAGGCCGGTGCGCAGGTTGGCCACGATGGGCACGCCGCTGGTAAAGCCGAGGAACGCAGCTGCATCGGCGCCGATGGCCTCGCTGCCGGCCATGTCGAGCGCGCCGGCAAGGCGGCAGTCCGGCGCGTTGCGCACGGCCTCGATCAGCATATGGCCCATGCGGCCCGAAGCCCCGGCAATCGCGATGCGGCGAAGTGCGGGGACGGAAGAAATGGAGGAAGAAGTGGGTTCAGTCACGCGGATTCATTCAGTCTTCGGAATGGCCACGGGGCCACTGGCATTCATGGACACCGGGACGGACGACGCCGCCTGACTCGGCGGGCGGCGCCCGCTCCTGCCGCGCTCAGCGCGCAGCTTCGAGCGGGGGATAGGCCGCCGGCAGCGGGGGCAGTGAGGCCGATTTGGCGTCGTCGCCCTTCTCGTCCTTGGTGGGCGCGTATTTCTTGAGCTCGTCTTCCGTCGCTTCGAGCTGCGGCACCTTGCCGGTTTTCTTGCGGGAATCGAGCGTGGCGACGAAGTCTTCTTCGCTGGGCATTTCGTCGCCCTCGAAGCGGTCGAGCAGTTCGCCGTTGAAGAACACGGTCAGGTGGCGCTCCTGGGGCTCCACGCCCTGGCGGCGGATCGTGAACACGTAGTCCCAGCGGTTGGCATGGAACACGTCGCTCAGCAGCGAGGTGCCGAGGACTTCACGCACCTGCTGGCGCGACATGCCGGGCTTGAGCGCCGCGACCTGTTCCTTCGACACGAAATTGCCCTGCACCACTTCGACTTTGTAAGGGGTGATGGCCGACAGCGCGCCACGCGAGCGTTCGCTGAAACCGCTGCAGGCACCGAGGCAGAGCGTCGCGGCGACGGCAGCAGCCAGCAGCCAGGGACGGCGTTGGAGAATGGCAAGCATGGGAGGAAAAAGGGGGTAGCGATATGATCGACCATTGTAGCGGCTGGCCTTTTCAGGACCTGACCGCCGCACAGGGTGCAGGAACCATCATGGCCAATATCGACGAACTCAAGAATACCGGCCTCAAGGCCACATTGCCGCGCCTGAAGATCCTGGAGATCTTCCAGACCGGCAGCCAGCGGCACATGACGGCCGAAGACGTGTTTCGCGTGCTGCTCAACGAACACTCCGACATCGGCTTGGCCACGGTCTACCGGGTGCTGACGCAGTTCGAGCAGGCCGGCATCCTCGAGCGCAGCCATTTCGAGAGCGGCAAGGCGGTCTACGAGCTCAACGAGGGCACGCACCACGACCACCTGATCTGCACCTCGTGCGGCAAGGTCGAGGAGTTCTACGACGCCGAGATCGAACGCCGCCAGCAGATGATCGCCAAGGACAAGGGCTGGATCCTGCAGGACCACGCCATGTCCCTTTACGGCCTCTGCGGCGACTGTGTAAAGACGGCGCGTCAGTCGCCGTCGCGCGCGCTTTCCATCGCCTTGTGGTGGCGCGCCACGAAATCTGCATAGGTGTCGATGCCCCGCAGCTGCAGGATCGAATTGCGCACCGCCGCCTCGACCAGCACGGCGATATTGCGCCCTGCCACCACTTGGATGATGACCTTGCGAACCGGAATGCCCAGCACGTCCTGCGTGAGCGGCGCCGAGGGCATGCGCTCGTAGTCGCGCTCGAAGCTGTCGCGCCGCACGAGGTGCACGATAAGCTTCAGCCGCATCTTCCGGCGCACCGCCGTCTCGCCGAAGATCGCGCGGATGTCCAGGAGGCCGATGCCGCGCACTTCGAGCAGGTTCAGCAGCAGGTCGGGGCAGCGGCCTTCGATGGTGTTCTGGTTGATGCGGTAGAGGTCGACCGCATCGTCGGCCACGAGGCCGTTGCCGCGCGAGATCAGCTCGAGGCCCAGCTCGCTTTTGCCGAGGCCGGACTCGCCCGTGATCATCACGCCCATGCCCAGGATGTCCATGAACACGCCGTGCATCGAGGTGCGCTCGGCGAAGTGCTTGGACAGGTAGGCGCGCAGCAGGTCGATCACGAAGGCCGACGACTCGCGCGTGGCGAACAGCGGCAGCTGGGCGCGCTCGCAGATCGACAGCAGCTCGTCGGACGGGGCTTGGCCGTCGGCCAGCACCAGCATCGGCGGTTCCAGCGTGACGATGCGGGCAATGCGCCGTGCGCAGTCGTCCGGGCTGCCGCGCGTCAGGTAGGCCACCTCGCGGGCGCCCAGGATCTGCACGCGGTACGGGTGGATGTAATTGAGGTAGCCGACCAAGTCGGCGGCCGACTGGGCGCGGCTGATGACTTCGGGGTCGAACTGGCGCTCTGAAGCACCGAGCCCGGCGAGCCATTCCCAGCGGAGCGACCCGCGGAACTCCTCGAACATGGCATCGGCACTGATGACGGTCGGCTTCATGCGTTCAGGAGACGGCGTTCAGCGCCGGCATTGGATTGATGAGTGACAGGAGGTGTCGCGCAGCTTATCAGCAGCCGCGCAAGCCGACGCATGCGCTCAGGCGACTTGCGTGGACTGCCAGCCGGCGATCAGGCCGTGGAGTGCGGCCGCATCGGTGCTGGACTTGATCTGTTCGCGCAAGCCCGCATCGCTCAGCAGCTCGGCGATTTCAGAGAGGATTTCGAGGTGCTTCTGCGTGGCCGCTTCGGGCACCAGCAGGAAGATCAGCAGCGCGACGGGTTGCTCGTCGGGGGCATCGAAACCGATCGGGTTCGCCAGCTGGAACACAGCGGCCATCGGCGCCTTGAGGCCCTTGATGCGGCCATGCGGAATGGCAACGCCGTGGCCCAGGCCGGTGGAGCCGAGGCGCTCGCGCGCAAACAGGCTGTCGGTGATCAGGGCGCGTCCCAGGCCGTGAAGACTTTCGAACAGCAGACCTGCTTCTTCGAAAGCACGTTTCTTGCTGGTGGCGTCAACGCTCACAAGCACTTGAGCGGGCGGCAGGATGGACGCGAGGCGATTCATGGTGGGGGCAGAGCGGGGGCGATTATGCACCCGGTTGGTAAAAACCCCCAGTCCCCCTATCTACTTTCTGTTTACATGTTGCCTGCAGGCCTCGTTGCCCTTGGCAAATTCCCAAAAGTCCCCGAACAACAGTCGGAAAAACAAAAGGCCGCCCGAAGGCGGCCTGGGGTGCGAGCCCGCAAGGGGCCTCGCCCTGTGCGCTCACATCACGCGCTTGGGTGCCGTGTGATGGTGGTCCTGCAGGCGGTCCTTGTGACGCACCACCTGGCGGTCGAGCTTGTCGACCAGTTCATCGACCGCAGCGTAGAGATCAGCGTGGCTCGACTCCGCGAACATGTCATTGCCCTTGACGTGGATGTTGCATTCCGCCCTTTGGCGGCGTTCCTTTTCCTTCTGCTTTTCCACCGTGAGAATCACCTTCACATCGACCACCTGGTCGAAGTGCCGTGTGATCCGGTCCAACTTGCTCGTGACGTAGGTGCGCAAGGCGGGAGTGACGTCGAGGTGATGACCGCTGATCGTCAAATTCATGAATGACCTCCTAGAATTGACGGTTGGGGAAATGACCCCGCTCCGGAATGGAGCGTGGCCGGCGAAACAGGTGTGATTGGGGGAGAGGGGGAAGAGGAAGAAGGGGGAGAAAGAGGGGTCGGTCAATTCACTATGCCCAAGCTGTCACGGTATTGCAATACCTGGGTTCTCCGGGTGGCGAGAGCGCTCGGCGCCTGTTTCAATTCGCTATTGATTCCATAGCTGCCCACGCATGTTGGCCCGCCGTTGTGGCGCTTTCCCGGCAAGTGTTACCGCGCTGCCCCTTCGGTGACCCTGCCGGGCGAAGGGCCAGCCGGTTCAGCGCCAGGCGGCGCGCATGCGGTTGCGCAGGTCGATCACGGCGCTGGGCGGCGGCACTGCCGGCGGACGCACCGGCGGTGGTGGCCAGGTCTGCTGCTCGAAGCCTGCGAGGTCCGCCTCCGTGATGAAGCGCGTGCGGTTCGCGTAGAGATGCCGGTCTCCCCGCACGGCCTGCTGCGTGATGTAGAAGCGCTGCGGCACCAGCAGGTGCAGATGGTCGCGGGCCCGCGTCATTGCGACGTAGAGCAGGCGCCGTTCTTCTTCCAGCTCGTGCGCGCTCTGCGCCACGTCGGCCGGCAGGCAGCCGTCGACCACGTTGAGCACGTGCACCGAATTCCACTCCTGCCCCTTGGCCGAATGGATAGTGGAGAGGATCAGGTAGTCCTCGTCGAGCAGCGGCGGGCCCGGGCGGTCGCTGGTGGCCTCCGGCGGGTCGAGCGTGAGTTCGGTGAGGAAGCGCTCGCGCGAGCGCATAGCCCGAGGCGAGCCGCGCCAGTTGCTCCACCATCGGCGCGGCGCACGCCGGAGGTGTCGTCGTAGAGCCGCTCCAGGTGCGGCAGGTACCAGTCCATCGCCAGCTCCACATCGGCCGGCCATGTCAGCGACGGTGCGCGCAAGGCGGCGTAGGCCTCGGCAAAGCCGGCCCACTGCTCGCGCGCTGCGGGCGGCGGCACGAAGTCGCGCACGGCCGCCACCGGATCGGCCGCCTGGTCCATGGCATCGAGCAGCCGCGTGCCCGTGACGGGCCCGATGCCGGGGATCAGTTGCGTGACGCGAAAGCCCGCCATGCGCCCGCGCGGGTTCTGGGCGAAGCGCAGCACCGCGCGCAGGTCCTTCACATGCGAAGCCTCCAGAAACTTGAGGCCGCCGAACTTCACGAACGGGATGTTGCGGCGCGCGAGCTCGAGCGCCACGCTGTGCGTCGACGTGCGAAACAGCACCGCCTGCGACTTGAGCGCGAGCCCGCCCTCACGGTGCGCGAGCACCTTGTCCGCCACCCAGCGCGCCTGCCCGGCCTCGTCGGGCACCAGCACCAGCTGCGGCTTGCCGGCGGAGGGCTTGTCGGTCCAGAGCGTCTTGGCGTGCCGCTCGGCGGCCTGCGCGATCACGCGGTGAGACATCGAGGATCGGTTGCGTGGAACGGTAGTTGCGCTCCAGCGTGACGACGCGCGCGGCCTGCGAGAACTGCGACGGAAAGTCGAGGATGTTGCGCACCGTCGCGCCGCGGAACGAATAGATCGACTGCGCATCGTCCCCCACCACCGTGACGCCGCGGCCATCGGGTTTCATCGCCAGCAGGATCGAGGCCTGCAGCAGGTTGGTGTCCTGGTACTCGTCGACCAGCACATGGTCGAAGCGCGCGCCCACAGCCTCGGCCAGCGCGGGTTCGGCGACCATCTCGGCCCAATAGAGCAGCAGGTCGTCGTAGTCGAGCACGTTCTGCTGCTGCTTGGCCTCGACGTAGGCGCCGAACAGCGCCTTGAGTTCGACCTCCCATTCGTCGCACCAGGGGAAGGCCTCCTTGAGCACATCGGCGATCGGCGCACGCGTGTTCACGCAGCGCGAGTAGATCGACAGGCAGGTGCCCTTGCGCGGGAAGCGGTTCACCGTCGAAGACAGGCCGAGCTGGTGGCGCACCAGCCCCATCAGGTCTTCGGCGTCGCCGCGGTCGTGGATCGTGAAGTTCTCGTCCAGCCCGATCTGCGCGGCGTATTCGCGCAGCAGGCGCGCGCCGATGCCGTGGAAGGTGCCGGCCCAAGGCAGCGCAGGCGGGCGCTCCGATTTCAGGCCGAGCACGCGGGCCAGCACCTGGCCCGCGCGGCGCTCCATTTCCTGCGCAGCGCGGCGCGAGAAGGTCAGAAGCAGCAGTCGCTGCGGATCGACACCGCCCGCGATCAGATGCGCCACGCGGTGCGCCAGCGTGCTGGTCTTGCCTGAGCCCGCGCCGGCAATCACGAGCAGCGGGCGGTGATCGCTACCCAGCGCCGCACCCACGCCGTGCTCGACCGCTGAACGCTGCGCGTCGTTGAGCGTGGCGAGCGCCGTGGCCAGGCGCTCGGCCTGGGTCTTTGGTGCAACGGGGAAAACGGGGAGCGCAGCGGTCTGCATGGGCACGACTTTACTGTATGAACGTCCAGTCCGGGCGCCTTGCCGCCTTGCGGCCGGTGACATAATCGCGCCTCGCTGCAACTGGAGACTCCCCCCTTGGAAACCGCCCCGTCTCAGCAGCTTTCAACTCCCTTCTGACGCCTTGCGCCGGGCCCGGGAATTGAAAGCGCCCCTCCCTCGCCCAACGTTTCAGTCATCCCCGGGAGTGAGCCCATGCTCAATATCTTTACGCTCGCCAACGGCCGTCTCGTCCAGGAAGAGATCGAAGCCCTCGAAGAGCTCTCCAAGTTCCAGCCGATCTGGGTCGACCTCGAATCCCCGACGCTCGAAGAGAAGCGCTGGATCAAGCAGTACTACGGCCTCTCGATTCCCGAAGACGCGATGGACGAGGACATCGAGGAATCGGCCCGCTTCTACGAAGAAGACAACGGCGAACTGCACATCCGCTCCGACTTCCTGATCGACGACGACGAAGACCCGCGCACCGTGCGCGTCGCCTTCATCCTGAACCAGCACAACACCGACCTGCGCAGCCGCGGCGTGCTGTTCTCGATCCACGACGAAGACGTGCCCGTGTTCCGCCTCCTGCGCATGCGCGCACGCCGCGCACCGGGGCTGATCGAAGATGCCAAGGAAGTGATGCTCAAGCTCTTCGACGCCGACGCCGAATACTCGGCCGACACGCTGGAGAACATCTACGACGAGCTCGAAGTGGCCGGCAAGAAGGTGCTCTCGGGCAACGTCAGCGACGAGCTGGCCGGCGAGGTGCTCGGCGCCATCGCGCGGCAGGAAGACTTGAACGGCCGCATCCGCCGCAACGTGATGGACACGCGCCGCGCGGTCAGCTTCATGATGCGCAGCAAGATGCTCAACGCCGAGCAGTTCGAAGAGGCGCGGCAGATCCTGCGCGACATCGAATCGCTGGACAACCACACAGCCTTTCTGTTCGACAAGATCAACTTCCTGATGGATGCGACCGTCGGTTTCATCAATATCAACCAGAACAAGACCATCAAGATCTTCTCGGTGGCGAGCGTGGCGCTGCTGCCGCCCACGCTGATCGCAAGCATCTACGGCATGAACTTCAAGTTCATGCCCGAGCTCGACTGGGCCATGGGCTATCCGTATGCCATCGTGCTGATGGCGGCGAGTGCGCTGGTGCCGATGTGGTACTTCCGCCGGCGCGGCTGGCTCAAGTAGCAGCAGGCCGCGTGGCCAGCCATGCATCGACGAGCGCGAGGCTGTAGCGGCTCGCGACCTCGGCCACGAAGCGCGCGAAGTCGCCATGCGCTTCGTCGTCCGCGCGATCTGAAATCGTCCGCATGGCCGCGAAAGGCACGCCGTAGTCGTGGCATGCCTGTGCCACTGCGGCGCCTTCCATTTCGACTGCGAGCGCGTCGGGCAGGCTGCGACGCAGCGCTTCGCTCTCGGCAGCGGTCGAGACGAAGCGGTCGCCGCTGATCAACAGGCCGCGATGCACCTTGGGCAACCGAAGGCCGAATGCGTCGACAGCCTTCTGCCCCACCAAGGCCACCGGGTCACGCAGCGTCTCTTCGGCAACGGCCGCCAATGCATCGCCGATCGCCGCATCGGCGGTGAAGCGCGCAAGGCCCATCAAGGGCACTTCGTATTTCGGAAAGAGCGGCGAGGCATCCATGTCGTGCTGCAGCAGCTCGGTCGCGACGACCACATCGCCGACATTCACACCCGGCGCGAGCCCGCCCGCGACGCCGGTGAAGACGATGGCCCGAACGGCAAACCGCTCGAGCAGCATCGTCGCCGTGACCGCCGCCGCGACCTTGCCGATGCGCGACAGCTGCGACCACGGGCTGGCCATGCAGATGGCCAACCCAGAAGTCGCGCCCGGCCGATGCGCACGCACTGTTCGTCGGGCATCCGCGCGAGGAGCGCACTCAGTTCCTCGTGCATCGCCGCAACGATGGCGATGGGCGCCGCCACGGATTACTTGATATCCACGCCATAGAAGGTGTGGCGACCGAACGGGCTCAGCTTGAAGTCGACCACTTCCTTGCGCACCGGCTTCAGCTGCACCGCGTGCGCGATGGTGAACCACGGCGCCTGTTCCTTGAAGATCACCTGGGCCTTCTTGTAGAGCGCATCGCGCTCGGACTGCTTGGTCACGCTCTTGGCCTTCACCACGATGTCTTCATACGGCTGGTAGCAGAACTTCGAGATGTTGCTGCCGCTGACCGATTTGGCCGAGGCGCAGCCCAGCAGCGTGTAGAGGAAGTTGTCCGGATCGCCGTTGTCGCCGGTCCAGCCAGCATGCCCATCTGGTGCTCGCCGGCCTGCAGGCGCTTGCGGTACTCGCCCCATTCGAAGCTCTTGATCTCGGCCTTGACGTTGATCTTGGCCAGGTCGGCCTGCATCAGTTCGGCGATGCGCTTGGCGTTCGGGTTGTACGGACGCTGCACCGGCATGGCCCACAGGTCGGTCGAGAAGCCATCGGGGAAACCGGCCTGCGCCAGCAGCTTCTTCGCGGCTTCGGGATCGTACGGATCGTCCTTGACCGCGTCGTTGTAGGACCACATGGTCGGCGGGATCGGGTTCTTCGCGGCCACGCCCGTCGACAGGTACACGCCGTCGATGATCGCCTTCTTGTTGATCGCCATGTTGATGGCCTTGCGCACGCGCACGTCGTCGAAAGGCTTCTTCGTCGTGTTGTACGAGAGGTAGCCGACGTTGAGGCCCGGCTGCTCCAGCACCTGCACGTTCGGGTCCTTGCGGATCGCGTCGAGGTCGGCCGGGTTCGGGTAGGGCATCACATGGCACTCGCCCTTCTGCAGCTTGGCCCAGCGCACCGACGCATCGGGCGTGATCGCGAACACGAGGTCGTCGATCTTGGCCTTGCCGCCCCAGTACTGCGGGAAGGCCTTGAAGCGGATGACCGCGTCCTTCTGGTACTGCACGAGGTAGAACGGACCGGTGCCGATCGGGTCCTGGTCGACCTTCTCGGGCGTGCCGGCCTTCAGCATGGCAATGGCGTATTCCTTCGACTGGATGCCGGCGAACGGCATGGCCAGGTTGGCAAGGAACGGCGCTTCGGCTTGATTGATCACGATCTTCACCGTGTAGTCGTCCACGCGGTCGACCGATTTCAGGAGCTTGGGCATGCCCATGTCAGTGAAGTACGAATGGTTCTGGCTCGTGACCTTGAAGTAAGGATCACTCTCCTTCCATTGCCGCTCGATCATGAACATCACGTCATCGGCGTTGAAGTCGCGGGTTGGCTTGAAGGTCTTGCTGGAGCTATGCCATTTCACGCCCTTGCGCAGATGAAAGGTGTAGACGGTGCCATCGGCCGAGACATCCCATTTCTCGGCCAGCCCCGGCACGACCTTGGTGCCGCCGCGCTCGAACTCGACAATGTTGTTGTAGACCTGCGTGGTCACATCTTGCGAGGTGCCAGTGGTGTTGATACCCGGATAGAAATTCTCCGGGCTTCCTTCGGAGCAATACACCAGCGTCTTGGCTGACACGGCGCCGCAGACCAGGGTAAGGGCCGCAAGCGCTGTCGGTGCCAGGAGCGCCAGCTTTCGTGAGCGGCGCGAAACGGATGGTTGGGTCTTCATGTGGACTCCTTCAGACACGGTTGAGAAAACGAACTCAGGGATTCGTCGCCATCGGAACGGCGAGCACGGGAACATCGGCGCGCACGGGCGGCGCGCCATCGAGAAACTTCTCTGCGTAGTGGCAGGCCACCAGCCGCTCGTCCAGCGCGCGCAGCAGAGGCCGCTCTTCGCTGCAGCGCTGCTGCACATGCTGGCAGCGCGTGCTGAAGACGCAGCCCGAAGGCGGATTCAGCGGCGAAGGCAGCTCGCCCTTGAGCACGATGCGCTGGCTGCTGAGCCCCGGCGTCGAGGCTAGCAGGGCCTGCGTGTAGGGGTGCAGCGGCCGCGCGAAGATGCGCGACTGGGGGCCCTGTTCCACCGCATGGCCGAGGTACATCACGAGCACGTCGTGCGCGATGTGGCGCACCACGCCGAGGTCGTGCGAAATGAACAGGTAAGCTAGGCCGAGCTCGGCCTGCAGGTCGACCAGCAGGTTCAGCACCTGCGCCTGGATCGACACGTCGAGCGCCGACACCGGCTCGTCGGCCACCAAGAGGCGCGGCGACAGCATGAGCGCGCGCGCAATCGCGATGCGCTGGCGCTGGCCGCCCGAGAACATGTGCGGATAGCGGTTGGCGTACTCGGGTCGCAGGCCGACGCGGGCGAGCATCTCGCGCGCCTTGGCGGCGCGCTCCGTCTTGCCCATCGTGGTGTTGATCGCGAGCGGGTCTTCGAGCACGGTCGAGATCTTCTTGCGCGGATTGAGCGAGCCGTAAGGGTTCTGGAACACGAGCTGCACCGCCTGCCGCAGTTCGCGCTTGCGCTCGGACGGCGGGTTCACAGTGTCGGCGCCGACGAGCGTGAGTTGGCCCGCCGTCGGCTTCTCGATCAACGCCACCATGCGCGCCAGCGTGGACTTGCCGCAGCCCGATTCGCCGACCACGGCCAGCGTGCGGCCGCGTTCGAGGCGGAACGAGATGTCGCCCACGGCCCGCAGTTGCGCGGGTGCGCGGAACAGCCCGCGCCGGACGTCGTAAGTGCGCTGGAGGTTCCTGGCCTCCACCACGATGTCTGCCTGCACGTCGCTCATGGCAGGGCCTCGGCCACGGGCTGTTGCTGCGGCCGGTCTTGCTCGATGGCCTCGATGCGCCCCGGCTCACCGAGCGGGAAGTGGCAACGCACCTCCGCGGCCTGCCACTCGCGCAGCGCCGGACGCACATTGCAGGCGCGCGTCGTGACGTAGCTGCAGCGCAGCGCGAACAGGCAACCCGACGGCCGGTCGTGCACGCCGGGCACCACGCCGGAAATGGTGGCGAGCCGCCCTTCGGGCGCGGCACGCTCGGGCAGCGCTGCGAGCAGGGCCTCGGTGTAGGGATGCTGCGGCGATGCGAAAAGCCGGTCGACGCGCTGATGCTCCATCACCTGCCCCGCATACATCACGGCAATGCGCTGCGCCATTTCGCTCACCACGCCCATGTTGTGCGTGATCAGCACCAGCGCCATGCCGCGTTCCTTCTGCAGTTCGCGCAGCAGGTCGAGGATCTGGGCCTGGATGGTGACGTCGAGCGCGGTGGTGGGTTCATCGGCGATCAGCAGGCGCGGATTGCAGGCGATGGCCATCGCGATCATCACGCGCTGGTTCATGCCGCCGGAGAGCTGGTGCGGATAGCTGCCCAGGCGCGACGATGCGGCGGGAATGCCGACCTGCTCCAGCAGCTCGGTCGCGCGCTTCTTCGCCGTGCGCTTGTCGAGGTTCAGGTGCAGCCGCAGCGTTTCCATCAGCTGGAAGCCGATGGTGAAGCAGGGGTTGAGGCTGGTGGTCGGCTCCTGGAAGATCATCGCGACCTCCTTGCCGACCAGCGAGCGGCGCACCTTGTCGGAAATGCCGAGCAGGTCCTTGCCCGCAAAGCGCATGTGGTCCGCGCGCACGCGGCCCGGGAAGCCGACAAGGCCCATCAGCGCCATCATGGTGACGCTCTTGCCCGAGCCCGATTCGCCGACGATGCCGAGCACCTCGCCTTCTTCGAGCGTGAGGCTCACGCCATCGACCGCATGCAACACGCCGCCCTGCGTGGGGAACTCGACGTGCAAATCCTTGATGTCCAGCAAAGGCATCTTTTCTCTCCTTTGCGTTGATTCAGCGCTTGAGCTTCGGGTCCAGCGCATCGCGCAGACCGTCGCCCAGCAGATTGAAGGCCAGCACGGCCGCGACGATCGCGAGGCCCGGGAAGGTCACGACCCAGGCGCGCAGCACGAACTCGCGTGCATCGGCCAGCATGGTTCCCCATTCGGGCGACGGTGGCTGCGCGCCAAGGACGAGGAAGCCGAGCGCAGCCGCGTCGAGAATCGCGGTCGAGATGCCGAGCGACGCCTGCACGATCAGCGGTGCCGCGCAGTTGGGCAGCACCTCGCTGAACATCAGCCGCAGCGTGCCGGCACCGCTCACGCGCGCCGCGGTCACGTAGTCGCGCGAGACCTCGGCAATGACGGCCGCGCGCGTGATACGCACATAGTGCGGCAGCACCACGATCGCCACCGCGAGCATCGCGTTGACCAGCCCCGGCCCGAGGATCGCGACGATCACGATGGCGAGCAGCAGGCTCGGCAGCGTGAGCACGATGTCCATGAGCCGCATGATCGCGATCTCGAGCAGGCCGCGGAAGAAGCCCGCGATCAGCCCGAGCACCACGCCCGCCACCACCGACAGTGCCACCACGGCGACACCGATCGACAGCGAGAGCCGCGCCCCGTACATGAGGCGCGAAAGAATGTCGCGGCCGATGGCGTCGGTGCCCAGCAGGTAGCTGACCGAACCGCCCTGCTGCCAGGCCAGCGGCTGGAGGAAGACGGCGCTGTTGGTCTCGTTCGGCGCGTGCGGCGCGATCCACGGCGCGAACAGCGCAACGAGCAGCAGCACGGCGATGGTGACGAGCCCGATGACCGCGCCGCGGTTCGCCGAGAAGGCGCCCCAGAATTCACGCCAGGGGCCGGGCGGCGCATTGTTCGCGCCGGTCGTGGGAATGGTGGGGGTCGAAGCCATGTTCATCAGCGTCGGATGCGGGGGTTGATGACGCCGTAGGCAACGTCGACCAGGAGATTGACCATCATCACGATGCCGCCCAGCAGCAGCATGCCGCCCTGCAGCACCGGGTAGTCGCGCCGGCCGATGGCTTCGATGAGCCACTTGCCGACACCGGGCCAGGAAAAGATCGTCTCGGTCAGGATCGCGCCGGTAAAGAGCACGCCGACCTGCAGGCCGATCACGGTCACGACCGGAATCAGCGCATTGCGCAACGCATGCAGCCCCACCACGCGAAAGCGCGACAGGCCCTTGGCACGCGCGGTGCGGATGTAGTCCTCGCCGAGCACTTCGAGCATGGCCGAGCGCGTCATGCGCGCGATGACCGCCAGCGGCACGGTGCCGAGCACGATGGCCGGAAGACTCAGGTGGTGCAGCGCCGACCAGAAAGCATCGATGTCACCGGCCCGCAGCGAATCGATCAGCAGGAAGCCCGTCTCCGGCTCGATGAAGTACTGCACCGCGATGCGCCCGGAAACGGGCGTCCAGCCGAGCTGCACCGAAAAGAACAGGATCAGCAGCAGCCCCCACCAGAAGATCGGCATCGAATAGCCGGTCAGCGAGGTGGCCATCACGCCGTGGTCGAAGATGGAATTGCGCGCACCGCCGCGAGGATGCCGGCGGGCAGCCCCAGCAGCAGCGCGAAAAGGATCGCGCAGACGCCGAGCTCGACGGTGGCCGGGAAGAGCGCGAGGAACTCGCTCATCACCGTGTCCTGCGTGATGATCGACTTGCCGAGGTCGCCGTGCAGCACGCGGCCGATGTAGATGCCGTACTGCACGATCACCGGCTTGTCGAAGCCGTAGGCGGTGCGCAACTCGGCATGGCGCGCGGGGTCGATCCCGCGCTCGCCGGCCATGGTTTCAATGGGGTCCCCCGGCACCAGCCGGATGAGAAAGAAGGCCAGCAGCGTCATGCCGATGAAGGTCAGCACCAGCAGGCTTACACGGGTGAAAATGAATCTGAGCATCGACCCGCGAATATGCAAGATCGATGCCGTGGCCCTACCCGGGCCGAACCCTTACTTCTTCGCGTCTCGCAACTCGCGGCGAAGGATCTTGCCGACCGGCGTCTTCGGCAGGTCCGTACGAAACTCTACGATCCGCGGCTGCTTGTAACTCGTAAGGTTTGCTCTGCAGTATTCGCGCACCTGCGCCTTGGTCAGCGACTCGTCTTTCTTGACGATCACGAGCTTGACCGCTTCGCCGGTCTTGGCGTCGACCACGCCCACGGCCGCGCATTCGAGCACGCCCGGAATCTGTGCGACCACATCTTCGATCTCGTTCGGGTACACGTTGAAACCCGACACCAGGATCATGTCCTTCTTGCGGTCGACCACCTTGAAGTAGCCGCGCTCGTCGACCACGCCGATGTCGCCGCTCTTGAAGTAGCCGTCGGGCGTCATGACCTTGGCGGTTTCGTCGGGACGCTGCCAGTAGCCGGCCATCACCTGCGGGCCCTTGATCGCGATTTCGCCGGGCTGGCCCATCGGCACTTCGTGGCCGTCGTCGTCCAGCAGCTTGAGCCAGGTGCTCGGCAGCGGCAAGCCGATGGTGCCGGTGTAGGCCTTGCTGTTGGTGGGGTTGCAGGTGGTCGAGGGCGAGGTTTCGGAGAGGCCGTAACCCTCGCAGATCGGGCAGCCGGTCTTCTCGAGCCAGAGCTTGGCGACCGCGGCTGCACCGCCATGCCGCCGCCGACCGAGACCTTGAGGTTCTTCCAGTTGACGGTGTTGAAGTCGGGATGGTTCGCAAGGCCGTTGAACAGCGTGTTGACGGCCGGGAAGCTGTGGATCGTGTGCTTGGACAGTTCCTTGAGCACGCCCGCGAGGTCGCGCGGATTCGGGATCAGGATCAGCTTGCCGCCCGTGCGCATGTTCAGCATCATGCCAACCGTGAACGCGAAGATGTGATACAGCGGCAGCGCGCACACGCTGGTGGGCTGTTCGCTCGCCGGCACCTGCGCCATCACGGGCTCGTTCCAGGCTTCGGACTGCAGCACGTTGGCGATCACGTTGCGATGCAGCAGCACGGCGCCCTTCGACACGCCGGTGGGGCCGCCGGTGTACTGCAGCACGGCCACGTCGTCCGGGCCGATGGTCACGGCCTGCGGGGTGCGGCCTGCGCCCTTCTCGAGCGCATCGTTGAAGCGCACGGCGCACGGCAGGCTGAAGTGCGGCACCATCTTCTTGACGTTGCGCACCACGTAGTTGACGAGCGCGCCCTTCAGGAAGCCGAGGCGGTCGCCCATCGACGTCAGCACGATGTGCTTGATCGGCGTGGCCGCAATGCATTGCTGCAGCGTGGTGCCGAAGTTTTCCATGATCACGATCGCCTTGGCGCCCGAGTCCTTGAGCTGGTGCTCGAGTTCGCGCGGCGTGTAGAGCGGGTTCACGTTGACCAGGATCAGGCCCGCGCGAAGAATGCCCGCCACCGCGATGGGGTCCTGCGGGCAGTTGGGCATCATCGCGGCCACTCGGTCGCCTTTGGCGAGGCCCAGGCCCTGCAGGTAAGCCGCAAAGGCCTTGCTCTGCTTGTCGGTCTCGGCGTAGCTGACGTCCTTGCCCATGAAGCTGTAGGCGGTGCGGTCGGCGTATTTGGTGAAGCTCTCTTCCCTGAGCCCGACCAGCGAGGGGTAGTGCGAAGCGTCGATGTCGGCAGGCACGCCTTGCGGATAGCTGCTGAGCCAGGGCGGTCGGTCATGGATTTGTCTCCTCCTGGTCTGATGACTGAAAACGAAAACGGCGCACGAGATGACGCCGCGAAGATCTGGCCCGCATCGCTGCGGGCCCGGATCGTCGGTCTATTCGATGGCCTTGCCCATATCTTCCACTACTTTCTTCGCATCCCCAAAGACCATCATGGTCTTGTCCATGTAGAAGAGTTCGTTGTCCAGGCCGGCATAGCCCGCCGCCATGGAGCGCTTGTTCACGATCACCGTCTTGGCCTTGTAGGCCTCCAGAATGGGCATGCCGTAGATCGGACTGCCCTTGGTGTGCGCGGCCGGGTTCACCACGTCGTTGGCGCCCAGGATGATCGCCACGTCGGCCTGGCCGAACTCGCCGTTGATGTCTTCCATCTCGAACACCTGGTCGTAGGGAACCTCGGCCTCGGCCAGCAGCACGTTCATGTGACCCGGCATGCGGCCCGCCACCGGGTGGATCGCGTACTTCACCGTGATGCCCTTGTCGGTGAGCTTCTGCGCGAGTTCCTTCACGGCATGCTGTGCGCGTGCCACGGCCAAGCCGTAGCCCGGCACGATCACCACGGTCTCGGCATTGCCGAGCACGAAGGCCGCGTCGTCGGCGCTGCCGGTCTTGACCGGGCGCTGCTCCTTCGCGCCGCCGGCCGCGCTGACCGCCTCGCCGCCGAAGCCGCCCAGGATCACGTTGAAGAACGAGCGGTTCATGGCCTTGCACATGATGTAGCTCAGGATCGCACCCGAAGAGCCCACCAGCGAACCGGCCACGATCAGCATCGCGTTGTTCAGGCTGAAGCCGATGCCCGCGGCCGCCCAGCCGGAGTAGCTGTTGAGCATCGACACCACCACCGGCATGTCGGCGCCACCGATCGGGATGATGATGAGCACGCCCATCACGAAGGCCAGCGCCAGCATCGCGAAGAAGGCCGGCCAGCTTTCGGTGAAGACGAACACCAGGCCCAGCGCGATCATGGCCAGGCCGAGCACGAGGTTCAGCAGATGCTGGCCCGCGAACTGCACCGGGGCGCCCTGGAACAGCCGGAACTTGTAGGTGCCCGAGAGCTTGCCGAAGGCAATGACCGAGCCGCTGAAGGTGATGGCACCGATGGCCGCCCCCAGGAACAGTTCGAGCCGGTTGCCGGCCGGAATGGGCGCGCCCTTGGCGATGCCTTCCAGCATGGCTGCAGGTTCGACCACCGCGGCGATCGCGATGAACACCGCCGCCAAGCCGATCATGCTGTGGAAGAAGGCCACCAGCTCGGGCATCTTGGTCATCTCGACCGTCTTGGCGCGGTAGGCGCCGTAGCCCCCGCCGACCACCAGCCCCAGCAGCACCCAGGCCAGGCCCATGAGGTTGCCGCCGGCGATGTTGTAGATCAGCGCACCGGTGGTGACCACCGCGATGGCCATGCCGGCCATGCCGAAGGCGTTGCCGCGGATCGAGGTGGTGGGATGGGAGAGGCCCTTCAAGGCCTGGATGAAGCAGACGCTGGCGATCAGGTAGAGCAGCGTGACGACGTTCATGCTCATGGGGTGGCTCCTGCGTCAGCCTTCGGTGCTGCTGCTTTCTTTTCCTTCTTCTTGAACATCTCGAGCATGCGCCGCGTGACGAGGAAGCCGCCGAAGATGTTCACGGCCGCAAGCGCCACCGCGAGCACGCCCATGGTCTTGCCCAGGGTGGTTTCGGTGAGCGCGGCCGCGAGCATGGCGCCCACGATCACGATCGCCGAGATGGCGTTGGTCACGGCCATCAGCGGCGTGTGCAGCGCGGGCGTGACGGTCCACACCACGTGGTAGCCCACGTAGATGGCCAGCACGAAGATGATGAGGTTGATGACGGTATGGGAAACGGGATCCATGATTTCTTCTCCTCGCGTGACCGCTTATTTCTTCGTGACCTGGCCGTCGTGCGTGACGCGGCAGGCGGCGACGATGTCGTCTTCGAGGTCGATCTTGAGCGCACCTTCCTTCGTGACGATGAGCTTGAGAAAGTCGAGCACGTTGCGCGCATAGAGCGCCGAGGCATCGGCCGCCACGAGCGCCGCAAGATTGGTTTCGCCGACGATGGTCACGCCGTGCTTGACCACCGTCCTGTCGGCCTCCGACAGGGGGCAGTTGCCACCCACGCCGTCGGCGCCCTTGCCGGCGGCGATGTCGACGATCACCGAACCAGGCTTCATGGACTTGACCATGTCCTCGGTGATGAGCGTCGGCGCGGCGCGGCCGGGAATGAGCGCGGTGCTGATGACGATGTCGGCCAGCGCCACGCGCTTGGCAACCTCGACCTGCTGGCGCGCGAGCCAGCTCGGGGGCATGGGCTTGGCGTAGCCGCCGACGCCGACGGCAGCTTCCTTTTCTTCATCGGTGTCGTAGGAGACCTCGATGAACTTGCCGCCGAGCGATTCGATCTGTTCCTTGACGCTGGGGCGCACGTCGGAGGCTTCGATAACGGCCCCCAGGCGCTTGGCGGTGGCAATGGCCTGCAGGCCCGCCACACCGACGCCGAGGATGACGACACGCGCAGCCTTCACGGTGCCCGCGGCGGTCATGAGCATCGGGAAGAAGCGCTGGTATTTGTCGGCCGCGATGATCACGGCCTTGTAGCCCGCGATGTTGGCCTGCGACGAGAGGACGTCCATGCTCTGGGCACGGGTGGTGCGCGGCGCGGCTTCGAGCGCAAAGCCGGTGAGGCCCGCGCTGGCCAGGCGCTGCAGGCCTGCGGCGTCGAAGGGATTGAGCATGCCGATGACGACGGCGTCGGACTTCATCCCTGCGGCCTCGGCATCGCTGGGCGTGCGCACCTTGAGCACCATGTCGGCGGAGAACGCGCCGGCCTGGTCGGTGATTTCCGCGCCTGCGGTCTGGTAAGCCGCATCGGTGACGCTGGCTGCAACGCCGGCCCCCGATTGCACACGAACGGTATGTCCTGAAGCGACCAGTTTTTTCACCGTCTCGGGTGTAACGGCCACTCGGGTTTCGCCAGCCGCGGTCTCGGCAGGCACGCCTATCAGCATAGAGATCTCCTCAGGGGGAAGGGGCAGCACGGAATGCGGGCAGAGCTTACAGCAAGATTACAGATGCCCGTGTCGCAGGAATGCCTCAGCAGATTTGCCTGCCAGGCCTCATGCATGCTATTGGTGGTGGGTGCAGCTATCTAATTTATAGCAACTTCGGGTATTTATTTGCTACCCGGACTCGCCCGCTGTGCCGGGGCGGCCTCTTCACGGATCGGCATGTTCCGCGTGCACTGGGGGCTCCTGACGGAGCGGGCGCAAGTGTCACCGCAATTCAAATGATCTGTAGTCAACAGTAAGCAATAGAGTTGAATTTTTCTTCGAAAAACGCAACTAGCGTGCATTAGTTGCAATCTTCATTTCTTACGAACAGACGCAGATAGATACACCTCTATTCAATCGTCCGCTCACTGAGGCGGCCGAAGGGGAGGAAGAAGGGGATGGAATGCGCATCGCGGTACTCGACAACGGGCCGGATCAGCTCAAGCTGATCAATCACACCATGCTGGGACTCGGACATGAGTCCCACATGTACACAGAGGGAAAGGCACTGCTGCAGTCATTGCGGCGGTAAACCTTCGACCTGCTGATCCTTGACTGGAGTCTTCCCGACATCAAGGGACTGGACGTGGTGAAGGCCATCCGGGCCGGCGAACTCGAAGCCCGCGTCAATGCGCTGCTGCGCCGCTCCTATCCCGCGAAGCACGAGGCCGAGCTGGTTTTCGGCCCCTACCATTTCTATCCACCCTCGCGCCTGCTGAAGGTCCGGGGCAAGCCCGTCGAACTGAAGAACCGCGAGTACGAACTCGCCCTGTTCCTGTTCCAGAACCTCGGGCGGCTGCTCTCGCGCGAACACCTGCACGAAGCGGTCTGGGGGCTGGGCGTCGAGGCGCTCTCACGCTCGCTCGACACCCATGTGTCGCGCCTGCGCACCAAGCTCGACCTGCGCCCCGCAAACGGCTTCCTGCTGCTGGCCATCTATGGCCTGGGATACCGGCTCGAAACGATCGAGGCCGACACGCTGCCCACAACCGCTACGCGATAGGCGGCGTGGCAGCCCCCGGCAGGTCGGGAATCTCCGCCAAGTTACAGTCTCTAACGGCTCCCGCCGTTCCAAAGGACTGCACCGCAAGATCGGCCGGAGTGACCCACCAGAAGGGAATGAGACGATGAATCGCATGATGAGGCTGCTGCTGGCCGCCACGCTCCTGTGGAGCAGCTGGACTGGACTTGCCGCCGCGCAGGAGATCCTCGAGGCCAGCGACATGGTGCGGGGCGGCATGCAGGCGATCCAGATGATCGACCAGGGCAAGGTCGGCGAACTCTGGGACGGCGCCACGGCGGCTGCCCGCAAGCGCGTGACCCGCGCCGACTTCATGGGCCAGGTCGCCAAGAGCCGCGCGCCGTTCGGCCTGCCCCAGCAGCGCACCTGGGTGGCGGTCAATCGCCAGGTCGTGGCCGACGCCGATGCGGACACGGCCGGCCAGTACGTCAGCGTCGAGTACGAGACCCGCTTCGCCAACAAGCCCGAAGGCACCCTGCGCGAACTCGTGAGCTTTCACCTCGACCGCGACCGCACCTGGCGCTTCAGCGGCTACGTGCTGCGCTAGCCAGCCATCCATGGCCGCGCGCTGGAAGCCCAACGTCACCGTGGCCGCGGTGATCGAACAAGACGGCCGATTCCTGCTGGTCGAGGAACACGCCGCCGACGGCCTCAGGCTCAACACGTCCGCGGGTCACCTCGACCCCGGTGAATCGCCGGCTGAAGGCTGCATCCGCGAGACGCTCGAAGAAACCGCCCACCACTTCACGCCGACCGCGCTGGTCGGCGTCTACATGGCCCGCTCCCAGCCGCAGGCCGAGCAGGGAGAAGACGTGACCTACATGCGCTTCGCCTTCGCCGGCGTGCTCGGCGCAAGGGAAGAAGGCCGCGCGCTCGACGAAGGCATCGTGCGCACCCTGTGGATGACGCCCGACGAAATCCGCGCCAGCGTGGCACGGCACCGCAGCCCGTTGCTGCTGCAGTGCGTCGAAGACTATCTGGCCGGCAAGCACTATCCGTTAGCACTGATCCACATCGACGAATCGGTGCGGTCGTCGCCGGTCAGACGATGACGCCGCCCCCGAGGCAGCGCTCGCCGTCGTAGAGCACGGCCGACTGCCCCGGCGTGACCGCCCATTGCGGATCGCCGAAACGCAGGCTGAAGGCGCCATTGACATCGGCCGCCAGGTCGCAGGCCGAGTCGGCCTGCCGATAGCGCGCCTTCGAGCCGTAGCTGCCCGGCGCGGGCGCCTCGCCCGCCACCCAGCTCGCATCGTCGGCCTTCAAGGCCGACGAGAGCAGCCAGGGATGGTCATGCCCCTGCACCACCCAGAGCGTGTTCTTCTCGACATCCTTGCGCGCCACGAACCAGGGCGAGTGGTCGCCCGACCCGCGCTGCGCGCCCTTTTCCTTGACGCCGCCAATGCCCAGCCCCTGCCGCTGGCCCAGCGTGTAGAAGCTCAGGCCCTGGTGCTCGCCCAGCTTGCGGCCGCGGTCGTCCTTGATCGGACCGGGCTCTTTCGAGATATAGCGGTTCAGGAACTCGCGAAACGGCCGCTCGCCGATGAAGCAGATGCCGGTCGAGTCCTTCTTCTTCGCATTGGGCAGGCCGATCTCGGCCGCGATGCGGCGCACCTCGGTCTTGTGCAGCTCGCCGACCGGGAACAGCGTCTTCGACAGCTGGGCCTGGTTCAGGCGATGCAGGAAGTAGCTCTGGTCCTTGGACGCATCCAGTCCCTTGAGCAGCTCGTGCCTGCCCGTGGCTTCGTTGAGCCGCACCCGCGCATAGTGCCCGGTGGCGATCTTCTCGGCGCCGAGCCGCATCGCGTGGTCGAGGAAGGCCTTGAACTTGATCTCGGCGTTGCACAGCACATCGGGGTTCGGCGTGCGGCCGGCCTTGTACTCGCGCAGGAACTCGGCGAACACGCGGTCCTTGTAGTCGGCCGCGAAGTTGACGTGCTCGATCTCGATGCCCAGCACGTCGGCCACGCTGGCGGCGTCCACGAAGTCGATGTTCGACGAGCAGTATTCGCTGTCGTCGTCGTCTTCCCAGTTCTTCATGAAGATGCCGACCACCTCGTGCCCCTGCTGCTTGAGCAGGTGCGCCGTGACCGCGGAGTCCACCCCGCCGCTCAGTCCCACCACGATCCGTTGCTTTGCCATAAGCCCGCCATTGTCCCAGCCCTGGGGTAGGGGCTTCCGGCGTGTGGGAAATCGGGGAGTGCCGTCTACTTGAATGCCCCGGCCAGCAGCTCGTACGAGCGCAGCCGGGCCACGTGATCGAACACCTGCGAGGTGATCCTCAGCTCGTCGGCGCCGGTGCGCGCGACAAAGGCCTCGACGCCCTTCTTCACCGTCTCGACCGAGCCGACCGCGGAGCACGACAGCACCGAGTCGAGCAGCGCGTTCTCCGCCGGCCCGACCTTCTGGCGGTAGTTCTCCACCGGCGGCGGCAGGCGCCCCGGCCGCCCGCTGCGCAGGTTCACGAAGGCCTGCTGCCACGAGGTGGCGCGGAACTCGGCCTCCTCGTCCGTGTCGGCCGCAAACACGTTGAAGCCCAGCATCACGTACGGCTTCTGCAGCTGCGCCGAAGGCTTGAAGGTCTCGCGATAGATCTGGATCGCCTGCATGATCTGCTGCGGCGCAAAGTGCGACGCAAAGGCATAGGGCAGCCCCAGGTGCGCCGCCAGCTGCGCCCCGAAGGTGCTGGACCCCAGAATCCACACCGGCACCTCGAGCCCCATCCCGGGCACGGCCCGCACAGGCTGCTGCGGCGTCTTCGACATGAAGTCCATCAGCTCGACCACATCCTGCGGAAACTGGTCCGAGTCCGATTCGAGGTTGCGCCGCAGCGCACGCGCGGTGCGCTGGTCGGAACCGGGCGCACGCCCCAGCCCCAGGTCGATGCGCCCCGGGTACAGCGACTCCAGCGTGCCGAACTGCTCGGCAATCACCAGCGGCGAATGGTTCGGCAGCATCACGCCGCCGGCACCGATACGGATGGTCGAGGTGCCCGCCCCGATGTGCGACAGCAGCACGGCCGTCGCCGCGCTCGCAATGCCCGGCATGCCGTGGTGCTCGGCCAGCCAGTAGCGCGTGTAGCCGAGCTTCTCGGCATGCTGCGCCAGTGAAAGCGAGTTGCGGAACGACTGCGCGGCGTCGCTGCCCTCGGTGATCGGGGAAAGGTCGAGGATCGAGAACGGAATCATGGCGGCATCATGGCCCGAATGGCCGTGTGCCGTCATGCGCGGGGCTATTCGGTTTGGTATAGCGTCGTCACGCTCGCGAAGTCGCGGCCGTTCTGCTCCACGTTCACCTGAAAGGGCACGCTCTCGCCCGGCCCGATGGCCGGCAGGTTCTCGACCAGCTTGAAGCCCGTGAGTTGCCCGCCGCGGTCGCGCAGGCTGACCCACAGCCGCACCTTGCCGACGATGCTGCTGCCCGGGTTCTTCACGCTGCCCGTGACCTGCACGCTCTTGTAGATGAAGCGCTGGCTGAAGTTGAGCAGCACGCTGCCGGTTTCCGCCTTGGTGCCCGTCACCTTCACCTCCATCGGCGTGCGCGGGCCCGGCAGCGCGGCACGACGCATGGGCTTCCACTCGATGCGGGTCGACGTGAAGCGCTCCATGTCTTCCGGCTCGAGGAAGATCGGAAAGCGCTCCCCCGGATAGAGATACGCCAGCTCCGAAATGGTCGTCGTGCCGTGGGCCTTGCTGCCGCTGAAACGCGAGATCACGCCGCCCGGCGCGATGACGACCGCGTCGGGGCTGCGGTTCACGAGTTCCGTCAGGAACAGCCGCTGCTGGATGTTGTTGCGCCCGTCGATGAGCGGCAGCAGCTCGAGCTGCTTCGCATCGAAGCGCTCGCTCTCGTCCGCCAGCAGGTCTTCGGTGCTCAGCCGCAGATCGGGATTGAAGGCCTCCGGGCCGCCCGTGGTGCGGATCACGCGGTCGGGGCTCAGCGCCCGGCTTTCGCCCGCCGGAGGCCTC
>CAMATD010000057.1 GCA_945860785.1 Variovorax sp. YR752
GGCCGCATCGAGCTGGCCAGGGGCGCCCTTGACGCCCAGCTCGATATGGCGGCCGTATTCGGGGTGGTCGACGCTCGGCAGGCTGAACACCTTGATGCCGGCGTGGGCCTCTTCGATAGCCTGCATCAGCGGGGTGAGCGTGGCTTCCATCGCACCGAAAACGATCACGGACTTCTCCGCGACGGCGTCGCGGCTGAAAAGATCGGCATAACGGCTGTCGAGCACCGATTCGATCATCGGCCAGGCCATGACCGGGAAGCCCGGCACGAAGTGCACGTGGTCGACGCTGAAACCCGGAATCTTGTTGTAGGGGTTCCGGATGATCGTCGCGCCCTGCGGAAACACGCCCATGTTGAGGCGGTGGATGTTGTCGGGCCGGTCGGGTTCGTAAACCACGCCCTGCTCGCGCGCCGTGTCCTGCATGCGTTCGCGGATCAGCACTTCGGCCTCGGGATGCAGCGCCAGCGGCACGCGCAGGGCCTGGGCGGCGCCCTGGCGGGTGTGATCGTCGGGCGTGGCGCCGATGCCGCCGGTCGAGAACACGATGTCGCCCGAGGCAAAAGCCCGGCCGAGCGCGGCCGTGATGCGCGTGGGCACGTCGCCGACATATTCGGCCCAGCCCAGTTGCAGGCCGCGCGCAGCCAGCAGCTCGATGACCTTGGGCATGTGCTTGTCGGCGCGCTTGCCGGAGAGGATCTCGTCGCCGACGACGATGAGACCGAATGCGCGTGTCATGGTGAACCCATTGAGAAAGAGCGGCCTGGTTGTCGGCCTCGAGGGCAGGCGCGCCGTTGGCCACGGCCGCCGCCTCGCGCTGCGCGCGCAGCTGGGCCAGGGCATCGAGGCAGTAGTGGGCGAACCAGAGCGCCGAGAAGACGAAGACCAGCGTGTAGATCCAGATGGCGATCAGCACCAGCACGAAGAAGGCCGCGGCAAACAGCAGGCCCGAGGCCCAGACGATGCTGGGCGCGGCGCCCAGGTAGCCGCCCAGCACGCCGATGCAGAGCAGGGGCAGCCGATGCGCACGCAGCAGGGTAGCCCGCTCTTCAGGGCTGGCGTGCTCGGCCAGCGCGTCGAAGCTCATCACACGGTAGGTGAGCCAGCCCCAGATCAGCGGCGGCAGGATCAGCACCAGCGGCGGCATGAGCCAGAGCGGCATCGAGACCACGAGCGCCAGCAGCGCCAGCAGAGTGAGTCCGAGCGAACGGGCCACGCTGCCGAGGAGGGAAGCGCCCTTCTTCTGCTCAAGCGAGGGAAAGCGGCGCTCGGCCACCAGCTTGGTCAGCGCCAGCGCCATGAGGCCCGCCACGATCAGCAATGACACCACCACGATCAGCGGCGTGGCGGCAAACACCACCACCATCGACGCCAGCACGGACGTGACGTCCCCCGAGAAAAGACGCCCGATCCAGGCCCAGAAACTGGACAACAGCGGCCAGGCGTCGAGCGCCCCGCGCGTCCAGGCCACGGCCGCATCCCAATAGAAGTACCCGAACGCCGCCGCCAACAGCACCATCAGGCCCAAAGGCAGCAGCGACAGCACGATCACGCGCGGCAGCATGCAGTAGGCGACCGCGCGCCAGAAGGAGTCGAGGAGCAGGCGCATGAGGGTGCGAGGATAACGCCTCAAATTGCCCGCGCGCGCCTAAGCGCGGCCGACCATGCGTTTCAGGCCGAGCCACTGCTGCGACCAGAAGCCGCGGCCGTAGTCGCGCACCCGGCCGGCCGCATCGGGCTCGACCTGGTCGCGCACGCCGGTCGGGTCGTAGCGGTCTTCGAAGTTCGCGGTGCGAAACAGCATGTCCCACCAGGGCAACAGCACGCCGAAGTTGTGGCCGCCCAGGGTGCTCTTGCCGTGCGACTCGTGGCCCAGCCCGATGCTGTGGTGCAGCCGGTGAAAGCGCGGACTGATCCACAACCGCTCGCCGATGGCGCCGAAGCTGAGCCGCAGGTTGGCGTGCTGCAGGCTTTCGCTGAGCTGCGTGAAGGCGACGAAGGCGATGAACTGTCCCGGCGTCACGCCGATCAGCTGCGCCACGATGACGATGATGGCGTCGTGGACGATGTCGTCGAGCAGGTGGTTGCGGTCGTCGCTCCACATCGTCATCTGGCGCTGCGAGTGGTGCAGCGAATGCAGGCTCCACCACCAGTTGAACTGGTGCTGGCCACGGTGGATCCAGTAGCCGACGAAATCGAGCACCACCAGGTAGATGGCAAAAGCCACCCACGGCACGTCGGTCACGCCGGGCCAGACCTCGTCGAGGTGGAAGGTGCCCCAGCCGGCGGTGCGCAGGCTGCCCATCGCGTCGTCGAAGAAGGGCTGCAGCGTGAAGAACATCGCCAGCCGGAACAGGCCGAGCCGGTGGATCAATGTGTAGAGCACGTCGATGCGGATGGCATGGCGATCGACCACGGGCTCCGCCGCGCGCCAGCGCTGCAGCGGCCCGATCACCGCGAGCAGCACGATGACCTGGATGAACCCGACCAGCAGCCAGCCGGTGGCGTCGAAGGCGTCCTCGGTCCAGCCGCCCAGGCCGATGGCAAAGACCAGGGGCTGCACGGCCGCTTCGAAGAACCAGCCTTGCAGTGCAGAAAAAACGTCTGTCAGCCAATCGATCACGACAGCGACCTCAGGGGTGGGATGCGATCCAGGCGCGGTAGTCGGGGTGCTGGCGCAGGGTTTCGAAGCAGAAGCCCTTGGCCTTGAGGTCGACGATCAGCGGTTCGAGGTTGGCCGGCGCCCACGGATCCTTGCGCGACCAGATGCCCAGGTGCGCAAGCAGGATGTCGCCGGGGCGGATGGTGTCGAGCGCCTGCGTCAGCAGCTTCTCGTTGCTGAATTTCTCGCTCGGCAGCTCGTCGCCGAGAAAGCCGGCGGGCGCCCAGTCCACGTGCTCGAAACCGCAGGACTTGGCCGCGGCCAGCAGCTTGGGCGAGGTCTTGCCGCCCGGCGCGCGGTACAGCGGCAGCGGCTTCTTGCCGGTGATGAGTGCCAGTCGCTCGGACGACTTGCTGATGTTGGCGCAGTACTCGGCCGCGGTCCAGGTGAACTCGCGGCCGGTCAGCGCGCCCGCCGAGGGCTTCACGCGAAAGCTCGGCGTGGTGCCCTTGAGGTCGGCGCGCCCGTACACGTGGTCGTAGGTGTGCGAGGCGAATTCGTTGCCTTCGGCCGCCCTCGCCTTCCACCACGGCGCCCAGTGGTTGTCGAGACTGTCGCCGTCGGTCTGGGTGCGCTCGGCGGCGGCAAAGAAGGTGACGCGGACGTTCTGCCGCTTGAGCACATCGGCCACCAGCGGGGCGATGCCCATGTGACCGGTGTCGAAGGTCAGGTAGACCGGCTTTTCGCAGGAGGCGCCCTGTGCCCAGGCGGCGGGCACCACGGCGACGGCCATCGCCAGCGCGACGACCCGGCCAGCGCGTCTAGATACGTTTTGCATGATCGAGCGTCCAGACGCCATGCGGCGAGCGGCCAACATTGACCTGTCGCACGACCTTCTGGCTGGCCAGGTCGACGACGGTGAGCTTCTTGGCCCAGCGCGAGGTGACATAGAGCGTCTTGCCGTCGGCCGACACGTCCATGCAGTCGGGGCCGCCGGGCACGGGGTAGTTGGCGACGACCTTCAGCGTTGCCAGGTCGATGCGGCTGATGATGGTGTTGGCCACCCGGTTGCTCACGAACACGGTCTTGCCGTCGCCGGCCGAACGGAAGGCGTGAGCGCCTTTGCCGGTGAGGATCTTGCCGACCAGCTTGGGCTGCGCACCTTCCACGTCGAATACCTGCACGCCGTCGCCGCCGGTCAGGCCCACGAGCAGGGTCTTGTCGTTGTGAACGCCGAAGATGTCGGCCGGCATCGGGCCGGTGGCGACGCGCCAGCGCACGGTCTGCGTGGGCAGGTCGACGGCGATCATCTCGTCGCTGTCCTGCATCGTCACGTAGGCGATGGTGCTGGTGTTGTCGATCCAGATGTGGCTTGGCGTCTTGCCCGTGGCAATGCGCTTGGCAAGCTTCAGGTCCTTGCCGTCCCAGCGGTAGACGTCGACGTGGTTCAGGCGGTTGCCCGCCGTGACGAACCACTTCATGTCGCGCGAGAACTGCAGCTGGTACGGATCGATGATGCCGTAGACCACGCGCTGCACTTCCGCCGTCCGGGGGTTGAAGAAGGTCAGCGAATCGCCCGCCGAATTAGCCACGATGACCGACTTTTCGTCGGGCGTCATGTAGATATGGTGCGGCTCCTTACCGGTCGTGATGCGCTGCTTTTCCGTCTAGGCGACGGGATTGATCACGCTGACACTCGCATCCAGCGAGTTGAGCACGAAGATCGGAGGGGGTTCGGCCGGTGCAGCGTTGGCGGTGTGTGCCACCAGGGCTGTCAGGCAGGAAAACAGGAGGGCCGCGATGCGGCCGTTCGGATAGGCAAGAAATCGCAAGGGAAGGTTCCGAGAGAGCTGACGATCTTAACGGCCTGACTTGACCGCCGGCTGACCGGCGGAACTCCCTCTTCCCTGCTATTTCGAGGGCTTGGCCGGCGCCCGCAGCGCCGCGACCTGCTCGGTAGTCAGCCAGCGCCACTGCCCCGGCGCGAGGTCTTCGGGCAGCACGAGCCCGCCGATGCGCGAATGGTGCAGTCCCTCGACCCGGTTGCCGACCGCGGCCAGCATGCGCTTGACCTGGTGGTATTTGCCCTCGGTCAGCGTGAGCCGCAGGTGCAGCGGGCTGTCCGATTCGCAGGCGGCCGCCCGCACCGGCTTCGGGTCGTCGTCGAGCACCACGCCGGCCAGCAGCCTGGCGATCTGCGCGTCGTCGATCGGATGCTTGGCCGTGACTTCGTAGACCTTGGGAACGTGGTGCTTGGGCGAGCCCATCTTGTGGATGAACTGGCCGTCGTCGGTCAGGAGCAGCAGGCCGGTGGTGTCCTGGTCGAGCCGGCCGATGGCCTGTACGCCCTGCACCGCGCCCTTGTTGGGCCTGAGGCGCAGAGGCGACGGCAGCAGCGTGTAGATGCTCGGGTAGGTCGAGGGCTTCTGCGAGCACTCGGTGCCTGCCAGCTTGTGCAGCATCAGGTAGGCCTTCTCGTGGCAAGCCCACTCGGTGCCCTGCACCGTGAAAAGCAGGCCTTCGGGATCGAGGTCGGCGAAGGGGTCGTCCACCACGCTGCCCGCGATGGTCACGTGGCCTTGCTGGACCAGGCCCGCACACACGCGCCGCGTGCCGAAGCCTTGGGTATAGAGGATGTCTTGCAGGTGCATGAGAAATGAAAAAAGCGGCCGCGCCGACAGGGGCACGACCGCCTTCGAGTTTGCCGCAGGTTCAGTAGCCTGCTGCGAGACCGGTGTTGCGGCGCGGGTCGTTGGCACCGTAGAAGCGGTTGGCACCGACCTGCTTGCCGCCCAGGGAAGGCGCGCCGACGATGATCGCCGCGAGGTGGTTGGCCGGCTGCGGCACACCCAGGTTGTGACCCATGTCGGTCAGGATCTTGCGGGTGTCGGGGCTGATCGCAAAGGTCTCGACGTTGGTGACATCAGGCAGCCATTGCTGGTGGAAGCGCGGTGCATCGACAGCTTCCTGCACGTTCATGCCGTAGTCGACCACGTTCAGGATGGTGTGCAGCACGGCCGTGATGATGCGGCTGCCGCCGGGCGTGCCGACCACGAACACCGGCTTGCCGTCCTTCGACACGATGGTCGGGCTCATCGAGCTCAGCGGACGCTTGCCCGGCGCGATGGCGTTGGCCTCGCCCTGCACCAGCCCGTACATGTTGGGCACGCCGATCTTCGAGGTGAAGTCGTCCATCTCGTTGTTCAGCAGCACGCCGGTCTTGTCGGCCGTGACCTTGGCGCCGAACCAGTCGTTCAGCGTGTACGTGACGGAGACCGCGTTGCCCCACTGGTCGGTGATCGAGTAGTGGGTGGTGTTGCTGCCTTCATGCGGCGCGACACCGGGCTTGATGTCTTTGGAGACACCAGCCTTCTTCGGGTCGATGACAGCGCGGATCTTCTCGGCGTAGCCCTTGTCGAGCAGGCGGTCGAGTGGGTTCTTCACGAAGTCGGGGTCGCCCAGGTAGCTGTTGCGGTCCACGTAGGCATGGCGCATGGCTTCGATCTGGTAGTGCACCGACTGTGCCGAGCGGAAGCCCAGGTCCTTGAGCGGGTAGCCCTCGAGGATGTTGAGCATCTCGCAGATGATCACGCCGCCCGAGCTGGGCGGGGGCGCCGACACCACGCGGTAGCCGCGGTAGTCGCACTCGACGGGCGCGAGCTCGCGCGTCTTGGTTTACTGGTCGAGGTCGGCCTGCGTGATGATGCCCTTGCCGGTCTGGCTCGATGCCACGATGGCCTGGCCGACCCAGCCCTTGTAGAAACCGTCCGGGCCCTTGGCGCTGACGGCGCGCAGCGTCTTGGCGAGGTCTTTCTGCACCAGCTTCTGGCCGACCGCGAAGGACTGGCCCTTGTTCAGGAAGATCGCGCCCGAGACGGGGTCTTTCTGGAAGTCGGCCGTGGAGGTAAGCAGCATGTCGATGTCGCCCTGCTCCAGCGCGAAGCCCTTGTCGGCCAGCTGGATCGAGGGGGCGATCAGGTCGGCGCGCTTCATGGTGCCGTACTTCTCGCGCGCGTATTCCATACCCGACACCGAACCCGGCACGCCGACGGCGAGATGACCGTTGGTGCTCAGGCCCTTGACGACGTTGCCGTCCTTGTCGAGGTACATGTTGGCCGTGGCGGCCAGCGGCGCCTTCTCGCGGAAGTCGAGGAAGGTCTTGCGGCCATCGGCCAGCTGCACGATCATGAAGCCGCCACCGCCCAGGTTGCCCGCGCCGGGTACACCACCGCCAGCGCATAGCCCACGGCCACCGCCGCGTCGACGGCATTGCCGCCGCGCTTGAGCACGTCGACGCCGACCTTGGTGGCCGGTGCTGCGCGCTCACGACCATGCCGTGCTCGGCCGCCACGGGCGCCTGCGAGGCAGCCTGTGATGCACCCGCGGCCAGCGTGAGTGCTGCCGCGACGACGGCGCGCAGTTTCGGGGTCCAGTGGAATTGCTGCATGGGGAAGTCTCCTCTGTGAGTTGGATGAAGAATGAGGGGGAATGGTGAGACGGTCAGGCCGTGAGCAACGCCTTGCGACGCAGGTCCCTCAGGGCCAGCGCCACCTGTTGCTGCGCGAATTCTTTGAGTTCCGCCGGGTCGGTCAGCGGCTTCTCGTCCTTGATGAAGCGCAGGCGATCGGCGCGCACTTCGGCCGCGAGATGTTCGGCCAGCGCCTCGTGCGAATGCGCGCCGTCGAGCAGCGGCAGCAGGCTGCGCTCGAGCAGCGAGAGCCCCACGGGTTCGTGCCACTGGTTGCAGGCCTGGGCATTCGCTCCGGCCGTCAGTGCCAGGCCGGGCGCGCCACGCACGGCAGCCAGGGCCTGCGGCAAACCGAAAACCGCTGCGGCCGCAGGCACCCGGGTGCGCCGGATCCGCAAGGCGCCGAGGATCAGCAGTTCCTCGAGCATGGCCATCGCCACCCGTTCGACCGTGTCGAGCGGTTCGCCCGTGAGCCTGGAGGCGGCGTCGATCAGGTCTTCGGCCGACACGGACGCCGGATAACTGGTCTCGAGAACCTGCGCCACCGCCTTTTGCACAGGCAGGCGCAACGTGACCTTGAGGTTGCGGATCGCATGGCAGGGCTGCTCGCGGGCAGCGAGGGTCAGCGGGCCGCGGTCCTCGGTGGTGAACACACCGGCGAACTCCATCGTGCGAATGCGCACCGGATCCAGGCGATAGCGGATGTCCCTGGCGCGCTCCTGCTTCACCAACAGGGTCTGGCGGAAGGTGCGGTTGACCAGGAAGTCGAGGTACTGCTCCATCATGATCTGGCTGCCGCCGCATTCGCGAAGCAGCGGATCGCGCACCTTCTCGCCGTAGTTCTGCACGAACATGGTCGAGGGTTCCGCATCGCACAGGTAGGCCAGTCCACGGGCGTCCGCGCGTGCGGCGAACTCCTTGAAGTAGCAGGGCTCGTTGCAGGGCTCCAGGAATTCGTGCAGCAGGTAGTAGCTGTTGGAGCCGCGCACGATCGGCATGGCTTCTTCGAGCGTCTTCTTGAGCACGCTGTCGGGGCGCGCCGATTGCTCGAGGAACTCGAGCATGCCGCGTGCGTAGGAAAGCTTTTCTTCCGGCGTGTCGCGTGGCCCGCCGCGCAGGATCATCGCGTCGCGCACGATCTCGCGCGCCTTCCAGCCGGGGTACACGTTGTAGCTCACGTAGGCCACGCCGTTCGGCGTCAGGTTCTCCGAGCAGATGCGCAGGATCGCGTCCTGCACCGGACCCGGCACCCAGCTGTAGACGCCATGGCAGACGATGTAGTCGAACTGGCCGAACGAAGCGTCGATGTCCGCGATGTTGAAGACCTTCAGCGCGATGTTCGGCAGGCCCGCATGCGCGATGGCCGCCGCGCCCTGCGAGACCTGCACCGTCGACAGATCGACGCCGAGGGCGCTCGCCTCGGGGTGACGCGCCGCAAAGGGAATCAGGTTGCCGCCGGCCGCGCAGCCGAGCTCGAGCACGCGTGCCGTGGCGGGTGCCGGCGCATCGAGTCCGAACAGGAAGGCCAGCGCCTCCAGATGCTCCACCGCGGACTGCGGAAACGGATGCGAGTCATAGGGCACCGTGTCGTAATAGCTGGTCAGCGTGGAAGTCAATGAATCCGACACGAGCATCCTTTGGGGATCGGAATGGGCAGCAGCGCCTTGTTCTCCGGGGCAAAACAATCCCAATGTGACAGCGCTGGCCGACTATAGCCTTGCGGTCGGGCAAAAAAAAGCCGCTGGGCAACAGGCAAAAAAAAGCCCAGCCGCGAAGCTGGGCTCAAGCCTTTCTGCAGTCATGCATCAAGGACCCCGCACAGGTTGACCGGCGGGGGACGGCTGACCCGTCAAGGAGAAATCAGGAACTGGCGCGCGCGCCAGTGGGAAAATGCTTCGATCGATTCGATGGGCATGGGTCTACGAGGCCTCGGTGATGGGGCGGAGCCAATCCACCGCAGCGTCGTCGGGCAACATGGCTCGCAACCGCGCGTCGCGCCACAGGTCACGCGCGACATCTTCCAGTTCATGGGCGTCGACGGTGTGCCAGCGCTGCTGCAGCCGGTGCGCGCAGGCGGCAATCCAGAGTGTGGCGGGCAGGTTTTCCATGCTGGTATTTTACTGTATATTTATACAGTCTTTTTCTCAAGGATACAGCCCATGTCTACGACTGAAGAAAATGCTTCCGCTCCCAACCGCGCGCTGACGGAAGCCCTGGCCTGGATTTCGAAGTTCGCGCACGCGTGGAAGGCCATCGAGCCGGCCCCCAGAAGCCTCAGCATCGACGGCTTCATCATCTGGGGACCCGTGCTCTACGAGAAGTACAAGGGCGAAGACCCGGTGAAGCTGGCGCAGCAACTGTTCGACCAATCCGGCGACTACTTCAAGTACCTCTACCCTGGCCGCAACTCAGCCACAAACCTGCCGTCTTAGAATGGCTCGATGAATTGGCGCACACTGCTTCCGCTTGCTTTGGTTATCACTGGCTGCTCGACGCCTCCGAACGAGGTCATGCAGTTTCGCGAAGGAGTCCTGCGCGCCCCGACGTACACCCAAGCTTCGAATTATTGCGACGCGAAGGGCATGGAACCCAAGTGGCGCGGCAAGGCGCCCGCGGAATCCGGCGTCCTGTTCCAGTGCAATTGATCTTCACGGTCTGAGCGCCTGTCAGCGAAGAATGGCTCGCAGCCTCGGCGAGCCGCTGACGCGCTGATGCAGCAGCACTACGTGGCGGACGTCAGCCCCGTCTTGCGACTGCCGTCCAGCGAATACAACTGCGGTCGCAGCGTCCGTGGTGATGTCCTCGGGCCCAAGCTCCGAGCCTCGCGGCTGCCGATAGAGCTCGCATTCAAGTCGCCTGACACGCTCGGCATACATGCGAGCCAGCGCGCTGTGATGCTCTGCTGCGGCCTGGTGTTCGATGCGCGCCATCTGCGCTTCCTCGAGAAGCGCCGAGGCGCGCTAGAGGTAGGCGGTGTGACTGGGTCGAAACAAGAAATCGAAAGTCATTTCAAACTCCTTACCGCTGGAGTGCGATGAAGGAATACTGCGCCTCGGGACTTGGAAAAGTCTGTCAGCGCATGCCTACCCTGCCTACCTTGAATGCTGCCCTTTTTAACGGGACGGCACTGTGATTTGAGTGCGCTTCAGTTCGCGTCGTCCCAGAGGAGTGAACTCGGTCACGGTCGCACTCGGTGGCACCACGGCGCTGGAACCCATCGTGGGAAAGACAGCCTTCACATGCCCGTCCTGAACCAGGGCTTCAACCGTGGCAACACCGCGAGCCCCACCAACGGTGGTGGGGAGTATCTGGGTCGAGAGATAGTGGAGGAGCGTGTGGCGCATGTTTTTCAACAGAAATCGCGACGACCTCCAGCTTCGAGGAACCGCTCCCGAAAGAGCGGGTGCCAAAGCCACCTCTACCAACGCCGGCAGACCGTCAACGCAAGTATCGTTCTCCAACCTTAGGTTTGGCTGAAAGGGCGCCTGCGAGTGCGCGCACTACGTCACGCTTGCGAAGCCTGCGCATCATTTCGGCAACCGTTCCGTTGCTCAGTGCCGCCCCCCACCACATGACGATTTCAGGTTTTCCGTTTTTGATGGGGACAATGTTGTGGAAAACCATGTGCGCATCGCGCGAGATCGTTGCCTGGCGTGGCCTGCAACACGGTGCCTGCAAAAGTGGCACTGGGCATAATTTTTTTGAGGCGCCTGCATCGCGTCTCTTCGGGGCCGAAAGGCGGCGCCAACAAAAAACCCCTAAGTGCTTGGTTCACTTAGGGGTTCCGAAGGTATACGGCCTTCAACGAAAGGAATGATGGTGGAGCTGGGGGGATTTGAACCCCCGTCCGCAAGCCTTCATCGCGCAGTTCTACATGCTTAGTGAGCTGATTTGAGTCTCGCTTCCGGAGTCGCGCAGTCACACGCTAAACCGGACGCCAGCACCCTATTTTCTCGCCCCGACCCAAGGTACCCGGATCGAAGCCAGCCCATGTAATTATCTTTGCAGCCGGGAGGATTCAGATTGCTCTGTCACCCCCTTGCCCAGCCCATCGGCCTGCTGTTGCAAAGCTCACTGGCAATTAAGCAGCGAGTGCGAAACGTTCGTCGTTTGCAGTTAGTTTGTTTGAATCTGTTTTACGAGCGCATTCAGCTCGACATGCCCCGCTGCGACTCCGAACCCACGTCGAAACCAGTGCAGCCCCAAGCGACGCATTTTAGGCGCTATTGAGTACTTGCAAGAGCTGCAGGGGCGAAGAGATTGAAACATCGGCCTGCCAGAGCGCGGCATCGGCCTGTGAGCCCATGTAGCCGTAGGTTGCCGCCACGGTCCGCATGCCTGCGGCGCGGCCCGCGATGATGTCGCGCTCGTCGTCGCCCACGTAGATGCACGCCTCGGAGGGAGCACCCAATCGACGTGCTGCTTCGTGCAGCGGTTCGGGATGCGGCTTGGCGTGCGGCGTGGTGTCGCCGCTCACGATGGCGCGCGCGCTTGCGAAGAGCGGCATGGCGCGGGTCAGCGGATCGGTGAATCGCATCGACTTGTTGGTGACCACGCCCCAAAGCAGACCGCGCTCCTGAATTGCATCGATCAGCGCTTGGACTCCGTCGAACACCTGCGTGTTGAGCAGCATGCGGCGCTCGTAGGTGATGAAGAACTCTTCTCGCAGCTCGGGGAATTCGGGCGCATCAGGCGTGATGCCGAAGGCCACGCCGAGCATGCCTCGCGCGCCCGAACCCGCAAACGGGCGATAGCGCTCCAAGGGATAGGACGCGAGGCCCCGATCGGTCCGCATCTTGTCGGCCGCCGCGCCCAGATCGGGCGCGCTGTCGATCAACGTGCCGTCCAGATCGAACAGCACGGCTTGTATGAATAAGCCCTTCATCCTTGCGAATCCGGCAGCGGCGGCCTCTGCGTTGCGAACATGTAGTTGACGCTGGTGTCGGCGCTGAGCCAGTAGCGCCGGGTCAGCGGGTTGTGCTCCATGCCGCGGGTATGTCGCAGATCCAGGCCGGCCGCGCGGCAGTAGGCGGCAAGCTTGCTGGGACGGATCAGCTTCGCATATTCATGGGTACCGCGCGGCAGCATGCCGAGGATGTATTCGGCGCCCACGATCGCCAACGCGAAGGACTTCAGGTTGCGGTTGATGGTCGAGAAGAACACCCATCCGCCGGGCTTGACCAGCGTGGCGCAGGCTTGAATCACCGACGCCGGCTTCGGCACATGTTCGAGCATCTCCATGCAGGCGACGACATCGAAGCTGCCCGGCTGCTCGGCGGCCAGCGCCTCGGCGCTGATCTCGCGGTACTTGACGCCGCGCGTGCCGGCCTCGAGGGCATGAAGTTGGGCGACCTTGAGCGCCTTGGTCGCGAGGTCGACGCCCAGCACCTCGGCGCCTTTTCTGGCCATCGAGTCGGCCAGGATTCCGCCGCCGCAACCGATATCGAGCACGCGGCGCTGCGAAATAGGTGCAATACCGTCAATCCATTCCAGACGCAATGGATTGATTTCATGCAAAGGGCGGAATTCACTGTCCAAATCCCACCAGCGATGCGCCAGCTCTGAAAACTTGGCCAGTTCGGCCGGATCGGCATTCACGTTTTCTGTCATATGGCAATTATGAAGCGCGCAATGCCCGGCGAACGCCAGACAGGTCTTGAAGAATGTTCGCAACGAATACGGCGGCCATAAAAAAACCCCGCCGAGGCGGGGTTTTCATCATCGATGGAATCGACTGATTAGTTGGCGCGGGTGCCGACCACTTCGATTTCCACGCGACGGTTCTTGGCGCGGCCTTCCTTGGTGCGGTTGTCAGCCACTGGCTGCTTCTCGCCCTTGCCTTCGGTGTAGACGCGGTTGCGTTCGATGCCCTTCGAGACCAGGAAGGCCTTGACGGCTTCGGCGCGACGCACCGACAGACGCTGGTTGTAGGCGTCCGTACCGATCGAGTCGGTATGGCCCACAGCGATGATCACTTCGAGGTTGACGCCACGGATCTTCTCGACCAAGTCGGTCAGCTTGGCGCGACCTTCAGGCTTCAGAACCGACTTGTCGAAGTCGAAGAATGCGTCGGCAGCGAAGGTGACCTTCGAAGCGGCGACGGCCAGCGGTGCGCCAGGAGCAACAGGTGCGCCAGGAGCTGCAGGCACAGCAGCAGCTGCGGGAACCAGAGCGCCGTCGCAACCGGCGGCGGCGGTAGCCGGCGTCCAGTTGGCATCGCGCCAGCACAGTTCGTTCGTACCGTTCTTCCAGACCAGGTCGCCGGTGCCGTTTTGCCAGTTGTCGATCGTAGGACCGCCGTCCGCAGCGGTGACACGGGTCTGCGCGCCGGCGGCAGTGGCGAGCGCAGCGACTGCAAACATCATCGCCACTTTATTCAGTTTCTTCATGGTTCTCCTCTTGGGGAAAAAGCCGCAGCCGCGCTGCGAATCAAGGACGCTTTAAGTGACCACCACCCAAAACGTTGAGGCGATTGTGCCATAGGGTCTTTGGCAAACAGGCCGCCGAACACCCCCGAAGCGTAGGACGGAGGCGGAATAGCGGCCTTGTGTTGCGGCGGTGCGACACCCCTCACAGCGTAAAATTTCGCCTTCCTGCCGCCAGCCTCTCGCTCATGACCTCCTTCGCCAAAGAAACCCTGCCCATCAGTCTTGAAGAGGAAATGCGCAGCAGCTATCTCGATTACGCCATGAGCGTGATCGTGGGCCGGGCGCTTCCCGATGCACGCGACGGCCTCAAGCCCGTGCACCGACGCGTGCTGTACGCCATGCACGAGCTCAATAACGACTGGAACCGGCCGTACAAGAAATCGGCCCGTATCGTGGGTGACGTGATTGGTAAATACCATCCGCACGGCGACCAGTCGGTCTACGACACCATCGTGCGATTGGCGCAGGACTTTTCCATGCGCCACATGCTGGTCGACGGCCAAGGCAACTTCGGCTCCGTGGATGGAGACAACGCGGCCGCAATGCGTTATACGGAAATCCGGCTGGCCAAAATTGCACATGAAATGCTGGCCGATATCGACAAGGAAACTGTCGACTTTCAAGACAATTACGACGGTTCCGAAAAAGAACCGAAGGTGTTGCCGAGCCAGCTTCCCAATTTGCTGGTGAATGGCTCCGGCGGTATTGCGGTCGGCATGGCCACCAATATCCCGCCGCACAACCTGAACGAGGTGGTGGACGCCTGTCTGCACCTGCTGCGCAACCCGCAGGCCACCATCGACGAGCTGATGGAGATCGTGCCGGCGCCCGACTTCCCCACGGCCGGCATCATCTACGGCATCAACGGTGTGAAGGACGGCTACCGCACCGGCCGCGGCAAGGTCGTGATGCGCGCCAAGTGCCACTTCGAGGACATCGACCGCGGCCAGCGCCCGGCGATCGTCGTCGACGAGCTCCCCTACCAGGTCAACAAGAAGACGCTGCAGGAGCGCATGGCCGAGCTGGTGCACGAGAAGAAAATCGAAGGCATCAGCCACATCCAGGACGAGTCCGACAAGTCGGGCATGCGCCTGGTGATCGAGCTCAAGCGCGGCGAAGTGCCCGAGGTCGTGCTCAACAACCTCTACAAGCAGACGCAGCTGCAGGACACCTTCGGCATCAACATGGTGGCGCTGGTCGATGGCCAGCCCAAGCTGTGCAACCTGAAGGACCTGATCGAGGTCTTCCTGCAGCACCGTCGCGAAGTGGTCACGCGCCGCACCGTCTTCACGCTGCGCAAGGCCCGCGAACGCGGCCATGTGCTCGAAGGCCTGGCCGTGGCGCTGGCCAACATCGACGAGTTCATCCGCATCATCCGCGAATCGCCGACACCGCCTGTCGCCAAGGCCGAGCTGATGACCCGCAGCTGGGACAGCAAGCTGGTGCGCGAAATGCTCACGCGCTCGCGCGCCGACGGCAGCGTGATCAACGCCGACGACTACCGCCCCGAAGGCCTCGAGCGCGAATTCGGCATGGGTGGGGACGGCCTCTACCGCCTGTCGGAAACGCAAGCACAAGAAATCCTGCAGATGCGTCTGCAACGCCTGACCGGCCTCGAGCAGGACAAGATCGTTGCCGAGTACAAGGACGTCATGGCCGAGATCGACGACCTGCTCGACATCCTGTCCAAGCCCGAGCGCGTGTTGATCATCATCGGCGACGAACTGGGCACCATCAAGCAGGAGTTCGGCCAGAGCAAGCTCGGCGCTCGCCGCAGCCTGGTCGAGCACAGCGCGTTCGACCTCTCGACCGAAGACCTGATCACCCCGACCGACATGGTGGTGACGCTCTCGCACAGCGGCTACATCAAGAGCCAGCCCCTGGGCGAGTACCGCGCGCAAAAGCGGGGGGGCCGCGGCAAGCAGGCCACCTCCACCAAGGACGACGACTGGATCGACCAGCTCTTCATCGCCAACACGCACGACTACATCCTGTGCTTCTCCAACCGCGGCCGGCTCTACTGGCTCAAGGTGTGGGAAGTGCCGGCGGGCTCACGCGGTTCGCGCGGCCGCCCGATCGTCAACATGTTCCCGCTGCAGGAAGGCGAGAAGATCAACGTCGCGCTCGCGCTGACCGGCGAGAAGCGCAACTTCCCGGCCGACCAGTACGTGTTCATGTCGACCTCGATGGGCACGGTCAAGAAGACCGCGCTCGACGAGTTCAACAACCCGCGCAAGGGCGGCATCATTGCCGTCAACCTCGACGACGGCGACTACCTGATCGGCGCCGCCCTCACCGAGGGCAAGCACGACGTGATGCTCTTCAGCGACGGCGGCAAGGCCGTGCGCTTCGTCGAGGACGACGTCCGCCCGCTGGGCCGCAATGCGCGCGGCGTGCGCGGCATGTCGCTGGACCCCGGACAGGGCGTCATTGCAATGCTGGTGGCCGAGGACGAGCAGCAAAGCGTACTCACCGCCACCGAGAATGGTTACGGAAAGCGAACAAGCATTACGGAATACACGCGCCATGGCCGTGGAACCCAAGGCATGATTGCGATTCAACAGAGTGAGCGCAACGGCAAGGTTGTTGCCGCCACTCTCGTGCATGCGGACGATGAGATCATGCTCATCACCGACAAGGGCGTGCTTGTGCGCACCCGGGTTGCCGAGATTCGTGAACTGGGTCGCGCGACGCAAGGCGTCACGCTGATCGGGCTTGACGAAGGCGCCAAACTCAGCGGACTACAGCGTATCGTCGAAAACGACGCGAACGGCGAAGGTGAGCCGGACGCAGACGATACTTCCACATCTTCAACGGAGAATCCTCAGTGAAAAAAATCAAACTCGCACTTCTGACGGTCGCTCTGGCCAGCAGCTCGATGGCCGCCATGGCCCAGGACAAGGCCACGCTCATCAAGCAGTTCATTGACATCCAGCGCCCCGGCATCGAATCGCTGGCGCGCGGCTTGGTCGAGCAATCGAGCGCTCCGATCGCACAGGCGGGTTCGCAGTACCTGCAGTCGCAAGTGCCCGAAGCCAAGCGCGAAGCCGCCGCCAAGGCCGCCGATGCCGAGCTCAAGAAGTACTTCGACGACGCCTACCCGATCGTGCGCGACAAGGCCGTGCAACTGGCACCGGGCGCCCTGACCCCGCTGCTCGAGCAGAACTTCAGCGAAGACGAACTCAAGCAGCTGCTGGCCTGGATCAACTCGCCCCTCAGCAAGAAGTACCAGGACCTGAACCCGAAGATGCAGACCGCATTGACGGAAAAGCTGGTGGCCGAAACGCGCGCCACGATCGAACCCAAGATGCGCACGCTCGACACCAACGTCGCCAAGGCACTCGGCGCTCCGACCGATGCCCCGGCTCCCGGCGCAGCAGCGCCCGCCAAGGCCCCAGCCAAGGCCCCAGCCAAGAAGTAAAAGCAACGTGACCCAGCAGCAGACGTCGGCCGGCAAGCGCCCCTACAACTTTTCGGCCGGTCCGGCTGCCATGCCGGAGGCGGTGCTGCAACGCGCTGCCTCCGAGATGCTCGACTGGCACGGCAGCGGCATGAGCGTGATGGAAATGAGCCATCGCGGCAAGGAATTCGGCGCGATCTGCACGCAGGCCGAAGCCGACATCCGCACGCTGCTGGCCGTGCCCTCCCATTTCCATATCCTGTTCATGCAGGGTGGCGGTCTGGGTGAAAACGCCATCGTGCCGATGAACCTGTCGCGCGGCAAAACCGCCGACTTCGTGATCACCGGCAGCTGGAGCATCAAGTCGCACAAGGAAGCGCAGCGCTATTGCACGGCGCGCGTTGCCGCGAGCAATGCCGACGACCAGCACACGAAGCTGCCCGATCCCTCGACCTGGCAGCTCGCCAGGGACGCCTCGTACGTGCACCTGTGCACCAACGAGACCATCAACGGCATCGAGTTCCAGCAGTTGCCCGACCTCGCCGCCCTTGGCAGCGATGCGCCGCTGGTCATCGACTTCTCGTCGCACGTCGCCTCGCGCAGCGTCGACTGGAGCCGTGTGGGCCTCGCCTTCGGCGGCGCGCAGAAAAACCTGGGCCCGACCGGCCTGACGATCGTGGTCGTGCGCGACGACCTCCTGGGCCATGCCCTCGAGATCTGCCCGAGCGCGTTCAACTACAAGATCGTGGCCGACAACAACTCCATGTACAACACCCCGCCGACCTGGGGCATCTACATGGCAGGGCTGACGTTCCAGTGGCTGTTGCAACAGACCGAGGGCACGCTCACCGGCGTGGCCTCGATGGAGCAGCGCAACATCGCGAAGGCGGAGCTGCTGTACGACTTCATCGACGGCTCCGACTTCTACGCCAACAGGATCGACGTGGATTGCCGCTCGCGCATGAACGTACCGTTCTTCCTGGCCGACGAAAGCCGCAACGAGGCTTTCCTGGCCGGCGCACGCGAGGCCGGACTGCTGCAGCTCAAGGGCCACAAGTCGGTCGGTGGCATGCGCGCCAGCATTTACAACGCCATGCCGCTCGAAGGGGTGCAGGCACTTGTGGCCTACATGCGAGAATTCGTGCGATCGCATGCTTAGGCGCATGCCCTAGCTGCTCGCACCGATGACCGCCTCCGCTCCAACACCGCCCTCCTCCCCCGACAACTCCGAAAGCCTTGCCGGTCTGCGCGTGCAGATCGACTCGCTCGACCAGCAACTGCTCAGCCTGCTCAACGAGCGGGCCCATGTGGCCGAGTTGGTCGGCGAGGTCAAGAAGCGCGAGGGCACGCCGTTCTTTCGTCCTGACCGCGTCGCGGCGGTCATCGACAAGATGCAGAAAAGCAATGCGGGTCCGCTCAAGGACCTGCATGTGGCCGCCATCTGGCGCGAGATCATGTCGGCCTGCCTGGCGCTCGAATCGCCGCAGCGCGTGGCCGTCCTGGGTCCCGAGGGCACCTTCTGCGAACAGGCCGCCATCGAATATTTTGGCGGTGCCGCTGACCTGATCGATTGCGCGAGCTTCGACGAAGTGTTCCACGCCACCGCCGCGGGCAGCGCCCAGTACGGCGTGGTCGGCGTCGAGAACTCGACCGAAGGCGTGGTCACGCGCTCGCTCGACCTGTTCCTGCATTCGCCGACCCACGTCGTCGGCGAAGTCAGCCTGCTGGTGCGCCACCACCTCTTGCGCAGCAGCAACTCGCTCGAAGGCATCGAGGCCGTGCTGGCCCATCCGCAGGCGCTCGCGCAGTGCCAGACCTGGCTATCCAAGCACCTGCCCAATGCCGAGCGGCGCGCCGTCTCGAGCAACGCCGAAGGCGCACGCCTCGCAGCCACCAACCCGGCCTGGGCCGCGCTCGCGGGCGAACGCGCCGCCACGCGCTTCGGCCTGCACATCGTGGCGCACGCCATCCAGGACGACTCCTACAACCGCACCCGCTTCTCGGTGATCTGCCTGCCACAGACGCTGGCCATGCCGCCAGCCTCGGGGAAGGACTGCACGAGCCTGATCGTCTCGGTGCCGAACCAGCCCGGCGCGGTGCACGACCTGCTGGTGCCGCTCAAGGCCAACAACGTGTCGATGACGCGCTTCGAATCGCGTCCCGCGCGCACCGGTCAGTGGGAGTACTACTTCTACATCGACCTCGACGGCCACCCCTCGCAGCCCAACGTGGCCGCGGCACTGGCCGAATTGCGCGGCCTCTGCGCGTTCTACAAGGTGCTTGGCGCCTACCCCGTCAAAGCCTGAGCCGGACACACACGATGTTCGAGCAACTGGGATTGATCGGCTGCGGCCTCATGGGCGGCTCCTTTGCGCTCGCGCTCAAGCGCGCGAAGCTGGTGAAACGCGTGGTCGGCTACAGCAAGTCGCCCTCCACCACCGAACGGGCACGCCAGCTCGGCGTGATCGACGTGGTGGCGCCTTCCGCGCTGCTGGCGGTGTCGGGCGCCGACCTGGTGCTGCTGGCCGTGCCGGTGGCCGCATCGGAAGCCATGTTCAAGGCCATCCGCCACGGCATTTCGAGCGAGACGCTGGTGATGGACGTCGGCTCGACCAAGGGCGACGTGATCGAAGCGGCGCGCAACGGCCTGCAACGGCAGTTCGCCAACTTCGTTCCAGCACATCCGATTGCCGGCAAGGAAGTCTCCGGCATCGAGCATGCCGAAGCCTCGCTATTCACCGGCCGCCAGGTCGTGCTGACGCCGGTCAAGGCCACGCTGCGCTCGAACGTGCAGCGGGCTTCGCAGGTCTGGAGCGGCATCGGCGCCAACGTCATCACGATGACGCATGAAGAACACGATGCCGCGTTCGCCGCCGTGAGCCACCTGCCGCACCTCTTGGCCTTCGCGTACACCAACGCCATCGCGGAGCAGCCGCAGGGCGACCGTTTCCTGAGCCTCGCGGGACCGGGCTTCCGCGACTTCTCGCGCATCGCCGCCAGCGACCCCGTGATGTGGTGCGATGTGCTGCTGGCCAATCGCGAGCAGGTGCTGCAGCAGTCCCAGGCGTTCCGCAAGGCGCTGCTGGACCTCGAGACACTGATGATCGCGGGCGATCTGCAGGCGCTCGAGCAATCGATCGCCGCCGCCAGCAAGGCGCGCGCCGCCTGGAAACCGAATTCGAGTTCCGACGCCTCGGCCCAGCAGGACGCCTGACATGTTCTCGACCGCGTTCCTCGACCTCCCGCCCCTCGTCGGCGCCGCCGGCACGGTGCGGCTGCCCGGCTCCAAGAGCATTTCCAACCGCGTGCTGCTGCTGGCCGCGCTCGCGAGCGGCACCACCACCATCCACGACCTGCTCGACTCCGACGACACGCGCGTGATGCTCGACGCCCTGCGCGCGCTCGGTTGCGGCATCCAGCCTGCCGGAAGCACGCTGCAGATCACCGGCCTCGGCGGCCAGTTGAAGCCCAACGAAACGCTGCTGCCGCTGTTCCTCGGCAACGCCGGCACCGCGATGCGTCCGCTGACCGCAGCCTTGTCGCTGCTCGGCGGCGAGTTCGAGCTGAGCGGCGTGCCGCGCATGCATGAAAGGCCGATCGGCGACCTGGTCGATGCGTTGACCCAACTCGGCTGCCAGATCGACTACCTCGGCAACCCTGGCTACCCGCCGCTGCGCATCCATCCGGTCGACCACGGCGACCTGGTGCTCGACGCGCCGATCCGCGTGCGCGGCGACGTGTCGAGCCAGTTCCTGACCGCCCTGCTGCTCGCGCTGCCGCTCGCGGCCCGCAACGACATCGTGATCGAGGTGGTCGGCGAGCTGATCTCCAAGCCCTACATCGAGATCACGCTGAACCTGCTGGCACGCTTCGGCATCGCCGTGCGGCGCGCTGGCTGGGAGCGCTTCACCATCCCCGCCGGCAGCAGCTACAGCTCGCCCGGCGAGATCCACGTCGAGGCGGACGCCTCCTCTGCTAGCTATTTCATAGCGATGGGCGCCATAGCGACGAGCGTTGCTGGACAAAATGGCATCCGAATCGAGGGTGTAGGCGCCGATTCGATCCAGGGCGACATCCGCTTCATCGACGCGGCCCGGCAGATGGGTGCCCAGGTCGACAGCGGCCCGAACTGGCTCGAAGTGCGCCGCGGCGCCTGGCCGCTCAAGGCCATCGACCTCGACGCGAACCACATCCCCGACGCCGCGATGACGCTCGCCGTCATGGCGCTCTATGCCGACGGCCCGAGCACCCTGCGCAACATCGCCAGCTGGCGCGTGAAGGAAACCGACCGCATCGACGCCATGGCCAATGAGCTGAGGAAGCTCGGCGCCACGGTCGAGGCCGGCCCCGACTTCATCCGGGTGCACCCCCTCGCACAGGGCGGTTGGCAGGCGGCGAGCATCCGCACGTACGACGACCACCGCGTGGCGATGTGCTTCTCGCTCGCGGCCTTCAACCCGGCCCGGGTGCCGGTGCGCATCCTCGAGCCGCATTGCGTCGCCAAGACCTTCCCCGACTACTTCGAAACCCTGTTCTCGGTCGCCGAGGCCACCGAGGTGCCGGTGATCTGCATCGACGGCCCGACCGCCTCCGGCAAGGGCACGCTCGCGGCCGAAGTGGCCTGCCTGCTGGGCTACCACTACCTGGATTCGGGCTCGCTCTACCGCGTGACCGGTCTCGCCATGCGCCGCGCCGGCCTCGGCGCCGATCCGCAGCACGAGGCGCAGATCGCCGCGCTGGCGGCCGCCCTCCCCCTGCATTTCACCGAGGGCAAGGTCCTTCTGGCCGGTGAGGACGTGAGCGACGAGATCCGCACCGAAGCCGCCGGCATGGACGCCTCCCGCGTCTCCGCGCTCCCCACGGTGCGCGAGGCCCTTTTGGCCCTCCAGCAGCGCTTTCGCCAGCTCCCCGGCTTGGTGGCCGACGGCCGCGACATGGGCACCGTGATCTTCCCGGACGCCTCCCTGAAGGTCTACCTCACGGCCAGCGCCGTCCAGCGCGCCGAACGGCGGCATAAGCAGTTGATTTCAAAGGGTATTTCGGCTACACTCGACAGTCTTCGTTCCGACTTGGAAGCTCGTGACGCCCGGGACTCATCCCGCAGCGTCGCCCCTCTGAAGCCGGCGCAGGATGCCCGCCACCTCGACAACTCCCAGCTGTCCATCGAGCAATCGATCGATACGGTGTTGAACTGGTGGCAGGAAGTGCAGCCCTTCAAGTCCGCTTGAAAGGCTCGCGCCACCCGGGTGTTCCGGATGGCGCATACCGCTCCAGCAGGCTCTTCTCGCGCGACAGCGCACTGGCCTTCTGGTTGTTCAACCAACCCGGGCACCAGCCCACAAAACCGCCGTCTCCAGATCCACAGCAGTCGCACGCAATTTCGCAATAGCGCCTGCCAACCCTGCCTGACGGAAGGAACCATAAATGTCTGAATCTTTTGCCGACCTGTTCGAAGAGTCCCTGAAGCGTTCCGAAATGCGCACCGGCGAGGTCATCACGGCCGAAGTCGTGCGCGTCGAACACAACCACGTCGTCGTCAACGCCGGTCTGAAGTCCGAAGCGTATGTGCCGATCGAAGAGTTCAAGAACGACAAGGGCGAACTCGAAGTCCAGGCCGGCGATTTCGTTTCCGTTGCCATCGGCAGCGTTGAAAACGGCTACGGCGACACCATCCTCTCGCGCGACACCGCCAAGCGTCTGGCTTCGTGGCTCGCCCTGGAGAAGGCCCTGGAATCGGGCGACTTCGTCACCGGCACCACCAGCGGCAAGGTCAAGGGCGGTCTCACGGTCCTGGTCAACGGCATCCGCGCATTCCTGCCGAGCTCGCTGATCGACACGCGTCCGATCAAGGACCTGACCCCGTACGAAAACAAGACCCTCGAATTCAAGGTCATCAAGCTCGACCGCAAGCGCAACAACGTCGTGTTGTCGCGTCGTGCCGTGGTCGAAGCCAGCATGGGCGAAGAACGCGCCAAGCTGATGGAAACCCTGAAGGAAGGCGCAGTCGTGCGCGGCGTCGTCAAGAACATCACCGAATACGGTGCGTTCGTCGACCTCGGCGGCATCGACGGTCTGCTGCACATCACCGACATGGCATGGCGCCGTGTCCGCCACCCGAGCGAAGTCGTTCAGGCCGGCCAGGAAATCACCGCCAAGATCCTCAAGTTCGACACCGAAAAGAACCGTGTCTCGCTGGGTCTGAAGCAAATGGGCGACGACCCGTGGATGGGCGTTTCGCGCCGCTACCCGCAATCGACCCGCCTGTTCGGCAAGGTCACGAACATTGCCGACTACGGCGCGTTCGTCGAACTCGAACCCGGCATCGAAGGCTTGGTGCACGTCTCCGAAATGGACTGGACCAACAAGAACATCGCTCCGAACAAGATCGTCTCGCTGGGCGACGAAGTCGAAGTCATGGTCCTCGAAATCGACGAAGACAAGCGCCGCATCAGCCTGGGCATGAAGCAGTGCAAGGCCAACCCGTGGCAAGAGTTCGCTCAAAACACGAAGCGTGGCGACCGCGTCAAGGGCCCGATCAAGTCGATCACCGACTTCGGCGTGTTCGTGGGCCTGGCTGCCGGCATCGACGGTCTGGTGCATCTCTCGGACCTCTCGTGGAACGAAGCCGGCGAAACCGCCGTTCGCAACTACAAGAAGGGCCAGGAAGTCGAAGCGATCGTGCTGGCTGTCGACGTCGACCGCGAGCGCATCTCGCTGGGCATCAAGCAGCTCGACAGCGATCCGTTCACCACGTTCACGACCGTGAACGACAAGGGCCAGATCGTGACCGGCAAGGTCAAGACCGTGGACGCCCGCGGCGCTGAAATCGATCTGGGCGAAGACATCATCGGCTACCTGCGTGCTTCGGAAATCTCGCGCGACCGCGTCGAAGATGCCCGCAATGTGCTCAAGGAAGGCGACGAAGTCACCGCCATCGTCGTGAACGTGGATCGCAAGACCCGCAACATCCAGCTGTCGATCAAGCAGAAGGACATGGTCGACGACCAAGGCGCCATGGCCAACCTGAGCCAGCAGTCGGCACGCGAAAACGCGGGCACGACGAGCCTGGGCGCCCTGCTGCGCGCCAAGCTCGACAACAACGACAGCAAGTAAGCTGAGTCCGAAGACAGAGCAGGCCCTGGGGCCGCTCTGTCTTTTTTTTGCCTTTGTTTTTCCTCTCTGGCCTATGACCCGCTCTGACCTCGTCGAAGAACTTGCAGCGCGCTTTGCGCAGCTCACGCACCGCGATGCCGAATACGCCGTCAAGACCATCCTCGACGCGATGAGCGACGCACTGGTGCGCGGGCACCGCATCGAGATCCGTGGTTTCGGCAGCTTCTCGGTCAACCGGCGCCCTCCGCGCATCGGTCGCAACCCGCGTTCGGGCGAGAGCGTGCAGATCCCCGAGAAACGGGTTCCGCATTTCAAGCCGGGCAAGGCATTGCGCGAGGCTGTTGATGCAAAGACCGCCGAGCTCGACGCCAAGGAAGCCAAGAGCCGCAAGGCCTGATTGGCATGGATGCAAACGTAGAATGCTCCCGGCAACGGGAACGGCTATGAAATACCTCCTGTGGCTGCTCAAGGCAGCCATTTTTTTTACGCTCTTCGCTTTCGCGCTGAACAACCAGCACGACGCGACCGTCTATTTCTTCTTCGGCACCCACTGGCGCGCGCCGCTGGTGCTCGTGGTGCTCGCGGCCTTTGCGGGTGGGCTCGTGGTGGGCGCACTCGGCATGCTGCCGGGCTGGTGGAAGCACCGCACCGCTGCGGCGCAACTGCCATCCGCATCCGACACATCGGCCGCCACTGCATCCACCGCCGCACCGGCTCCCGCAGCGCCCTCTTCCATCTCTGCCACCGACCTCCCCGCCGTACGTCAACATGGACTTTGATCCCAGCTGGCTGCTGATCAGCCTGCCCGTCGCCTTCGTGCTCGGGTGGCTCGCATCGCGCTTCGACATTCGCCAGCTCAAGCTCGAGAACCGGCAGGCGCCCAAGGCCTACTTCCGCGGCCTCAACTTCCTGCTCAACGAGCAGCAGGACCAGGCCATCGATGCCTTCATCGAGGCCGTGCAGAACGACCCCGACACGCAGGAACTGCACTTCGCGCTCGGCAACCTCTTTCGCCGCCGCGGCGAATACCAGCGCGCCGTGCGCGTGCACGAGCATTTGCTCGGCCGCGGTGACCTGAGCCGCAGCGACCGCGAGCGCGCCCAGCACGCGCTGACCCAGGACTTCCTGCGCGCCGGCCTGCTCGACCGCGCCGAAGCTGCATTGCAGAAGCTCGAGGGCACGCGCTACGAGAACGAAGCGCGGCTCTCGCTGCTGGCCATCTACGAACGTTCGCGCGAATGGGCCCAGGCCGCCGACGTGGCGCAGAAGCTCGACGAGTCGGACCAGGCCAGCTACGCCACGCGCCGCGCGCATCACCTCTGCGAGCAGGCCACCGAGCGCGTGGCAGCCGGCGAACTGCCCGCAGCGGCGAAGCTGCTCGCACAGGCCGTGGAACTGGCCCCGCAAGCGCCGCGCCCGGCTATCGACACCGCCAACCTGCAACTGCGCAACGGCGATGTAGCCGCGGCCTTCGACACGCTCGCGGCACTGAGCGACACCGCACCTCTGGCATTGCCGCTGTACGCCGCAGCACTGCAGCAGGCTGCGGTGGCGGCACACCGCGAAACCGAGGCGCTCGCGCTGCTGCAGAGGCGCTACACCGAGTCTCCATCGATCGACGTGCTCGAAGCAATGATCGCGCTCGGCGGCGCGCCGTC
>CAMATD010000058.1 GCA_945860785.1 Variovorax sp. YR752
GATGCGGCCTGCTGCAGCCATTGGCGCGCGGCGTTGGTGTCCACGTCGGCCCAGATCGTGGAGGGGTTGCGCTTGCGGTCTTCGCTCTGCACGCGCATGGAGCGTGCGAGCGCGCGACGCTCCTCGAGCGGCCGGGTGAGGAAGGCGGCCTGCCACTCGGGCGTGCGGACCATTGCGCGGAACTTGAGGTACTCGGTGTCTTCCAGGCAGAGGATGTCGCCGTGGCTCAGCAGCCAGCGCTGGCCATGCAGCACCAGCACCGTGGGGTCGTCGAGCAGCGTGAAGCCGCATTGCGCCGCGAGCGCGGGGCCGACCAGGAAGTCGCGGTTGCCGTGCATGAAGAACACCGGCAGGCGCTGGGCCGTGCTGCGCAGCAGCTCGGCGCATTGCGCTTCGAAGCCGGGCAGGGCGGCTGCGTCGTCGCCCACCCAGACCTCGAACAGGTCGCCGAGGATGATCAGCGCATCGGCCGGCGTGGTCTGCAAATAGCCCCGCCAGACCTCGAAGGTGGCGGGCTCGCCGGCCTGCAGGTGCAGGTCGGAAATCAGGTCGACGGTGCGCCACGCGGGCGGTGCCACCAGCTCGGGAAAAGCCGGGTTCGCCACGTTGGTCATGCCGCGCCGTGCCTGTGGGTCATTCAGAAATGACGACAGCCTTTTCGATCACCACGTCTTCGAGCGGCACGTCGTCGTGGAAGCCCTTGCGGCCCGTCTTCACGGCCTTGATCTTGTCGACCACGTCGGTGCCGGCGATGACCTTGCCGAACACCGCATAGCCCCAGCCCTGGGCCGAGGGTGCCGTGTGGTTCAGGAAACCGTTGTCCGACACGTTGATGAAGAACTGCGCGGTGGCCGAATGGGGCGCGCTGGTGCGGGCCATGGCCACGGTGTAGTTGGCGTTCTTGAGGCCGTTGTTGGCTTCGTTCTCGATCTCGGCGCCGGTGGGCTTTTGCTTCATGCCGGGCTCGAAACCGCCGCCTTGCACCATGAAACCGGGGATCACGCGGTGGAACACGGTGTTGTCGTAGTGGCCCTTCTTGACGTAGGCGATGAAGTTCTCGGCCGACTTCGGCGCCTTTTCTGCGTCGAGTTCGAGCGTGATCACGCCGTAGTTCTTGATGTGCAGTTCGACTTGGGGATTGCTCATGGGGGGACTCCTTCTTAGGAAATGGATTACTTCGCCAGGGTGGCGGATTGGATGGTGATGGTTTCGAGGGGCACGTTCTGCATGCCGCCCTTGTTGCCGGTCTGCACGGCGCGGATCTTGTCGACCACGTCGGTGCCGGCCACGACCTTGCCGAACACGGTGTAGCCGTAGCCGTCCGGGTTGGGTGCGTTGAGCGAGTCGTTGTTCTTCACGTTGATGAAGAACTGCGAGATGGCCGAGTTCGGGTTGCCGGTGCGCGCCATGGCGACGGTGTACTTGTCGTTCTTCAGGCCGTTGCTCGCTTCGAGCGCAATGGGCGCGCGCGTGGGCTTTTGCTGCATGTCGGCCGTGAAGCCGCCGCCTTGGATCATGAAGCCGTCGATGACGCGGTGGAACACCGTGCCGTCGTAATGCTTGTCCTTGACGTACTGCAGGAAATTCTCGACCGTCTTGGGCGCCTTCGCGGCATCGAGCTCGATCACGATGTCGCCGGCCGAGGTGGCGAGCTTGACGCGTGACACGGCCTGTTGGGCGTAACCGGTGGCGGCGAAGACGAGTGCGCTGTGGCGGCTGAAACTGGAAAGGGCGTGGATCGTCAAGAGATGCTCCGTGTGCGAATGAGGGAGGGCGTGGGGTGTGCCAACGAAAGCCGTGGCCGCAGCCCCATGCCGGCTGCGATTATTTGCTGGTGCGGCCGACCGGCTTGCGGATGACCGCCGGCGGGGCCGGCAGGGTGGCTGCTTCGGCCTCGGCCTTCGACGAGAAGATCTGGCGGATCAGCGTGAGCTTGGGCGCGACGCTCGCGTTGGTGCTGGCGAACTGCTGTGCGCGCACGTATTCCTGGGCCGCAAGGCGCGCATAGACGTCGCCGAGGTTCTCGTGCGCCGTGGCGTAGTTGGGGTTGAGCTTGAGCGCGGTTTCCAGCGCGGCGCGTGCCTGGTCGAACTTGCTTTGCGACGCGTACAGGGCCGCGAGGTTGTTGTACGGCTCGGGCAGCTCGGGGAAGTCTTGCGTCAGCTGGACGAAGGCGGCGGTGGCCTCGGCCTGCTTGCCTGGCTCGGTCAGGATCACGCCACGCAGAAAGCGCATCTGCGGATCGCGCGGCTTGCCGGCGATGTAGGTGTCGGCCTTGGCGAGCGCCTCGACGGGTTTGCCCTGGCGCAGCAGAAGGTTCACATCGTCGTAGTCGTTGGCATGCGCGGCGGAGCCCCACAGGCTGAACAGCAGTGCAAAGGCAAGGGAGAGTCTGGAGAACGCGGCGTGCTTCATGAAGCCTCGGCAGGAATGGGGGGAATGCGGGCAGATGCGGGGTTGCGGAACACCCGCGCGCTGCTCGGCGGCAGCCGTTTATACTAGGTCGCATTGTAGCCGAGGGGCCATGTCCAACCCCTCGTAGCCACTGTCCCCGTCACCCCTGAAATACACCGTTGTTCGCCCGTGCCGCACGTGCGCGAAGCAACGCTTTCCGAGCCTCATGAGTCTGCGCATCTACAACACGCTTTCGCGTGAATTGGAGGAATTCTCCCCATTGCAACCTGGCCAGGTGCGCATGTACGTTTGCGGCATGACGGTCTACGACTTCTGCCACATCGGCCATGCCCGCATGATGATGGCCTTCGATGTGGTGCAGCGCTGGCTGCGCGCGAGCGACTACGCCGTGACCTATGTGCGCAACATCACCGACATCGACGACAAGATCATCACGCGCGCGGTGCAACGCGGCATCACGATCCGCCAGCTGACCGACGAAGTCATCGCGGCCATGCATGAAGACGTCGGCGCGCTCGGCATCGAGCCGCCCACCATCGAGCCGCGTGCCACCGAGTACGTGCCGCAGATGCTCGGCATCATCGAGACGCTGGAGCGCAAGGGGCTGGCCTACCGCTCGCCGGATGGCGACGTGAACTATGCGGTGCGCAAGTTTCCGGGTTACGGCAAGTTGTCCGGCAAGTCGCTCGACGAATTGCATGCCGGCGAACGCGTCGCGGTGCTCGAGGGCAAGCAGGACCCTCTCGACTTCGTGCTCTGGAAGGCGGCCAAGCCGACCGAGCCGGACGATGCCAAGTGGGGCAGTTCCTTTGGCAGCGGCCGCCCGGGCTGGCACATCGAGTGCTCTGCGATGAGCTGCGCCACCCTCGGCGAAACCTTCGACATTCACGGTGGCGGCGCGGACCTTCAGTTCCCGCATCACGAGAATGAAATTGCGCAAAGCGAAGGCGCCAATGGCAAGCCGCTGGCGCGCTTCTGGGTGCACAACGGCTTCGTGCGCGTGGACAACGAAAAGATGTCCAAGAGCCTGGGCAACTTCTTCACCATCCGCGAGGTGCTGCAGAAGTACGACGCCGAAAGCCTGCGCTTTTTCCTCGTGCGCACGCACTATCGCAGCGCGCTCAACTACAGCGATGCGCATCTGACCGACGCACGCAACTCCCTCAAGCGCCTCTATACCGCGCTGGACCTTGTGACGCCCGCACCAGTGACGCTGGATTGGACGAATCCGCATGCGGCTGCTTTCAAGGCCGCGATGGACGAGGACTTCGGCACGCCCGGGGCCATTGCGATCCTGTTCGAACTGGCCACGGGAGTCCACCGCACCCAGTCTGCGGAAACCGCTGGCCTGCTCAAGGCGCTCGGCGCTACGTTGGGATTGCTCCAGGGTGATCCAAAGGCGTTCCTGCAAGCAGGCAGCACGCTCGACGATGCCGCGATCCAGGTGCTGATCGCCCAGCGTGCAGCGGCCAAGGCTGCAAAGAACTTCGCCGAGGCCGACCGCATTCGCAAGGACCTGCTCGAGCAAGGCATCGTGCTCAAGGATTCGCCCACAGGCACGACGTGGGCGGCAGCGCAGTGAACGGAACCACCAACCCCATGCCTGCTTCCAAGAATCCGACGGTCCAGATCTACACGCCGGACTATTGGGAAGAAGCCTGCAGGCACCTGGTCAAGAAAGACCGCGTGATGAAGCGGTTGATTCCGAAGTTCGGCGAGGCCTGTCTCGAATCGCGCGGCGACGCGTTCACCACGCTGGCGCGCAGCGTTGTCGGCCAGCAGATCTCGGTGAAGGCCGCGCAGACGGTCTGGGACAAGTTCGCATTGCTGCCGCGCAAGCTGACGCCGGCCAACGTGCTCAAGCTCAAGGTCGACGACATGCGCGGGGCAGGGCTCTCGGCGCGCAAGATCGAGTACCTGGTCGACTTGGCCATCCACTTCGATTCGGGCGTGGTGCACGTCGACGCGTGGAAGGACATGGCCGACGAACTGATCATCGAAGAACTCGTCGCCATCCGCGGCATCGTCCGCTGGACGGCCGAGATGTTCCTCATCTTTCACCTGATGCGCCCGAACGTGCTGCCTGTAGACGACCTCGGGCTGCTCAACGGCATCAGCGTCAACTATTTTTCGGGCGATCCGGTGAGCCGCAGCGATGCCCGCGACGTCGCCGTGGCCTGGGCGCCCTATTGCAGTGTGGCGACTTGGTATATTTGGCGATCGCTCGACCCCGTGCCGGTCGCATACTGAATAACAGGAGAAGACGTTGGCGAAACGAACCTTCCTCGATTTCGAGCAGCCCATTGCTGAACTCGAAACAAAGATCGAAGAACTGCGCTATGTACAGACCGAATCGGCGGTCGACATCTCGGAAGAAATCGATCAGCTCGGCAAGAAAAGCCAGCAGCTCACCAAGGACATCTACAGCGACCTGACGCCCTGGCAGATCACCAAGATCGCACGGCATCCGGAGCGGCCCTACACGCTTGACTACGTCAACGAAATCTTCACCGATTTCGTCGAGCTGCATGGCGATCGCCACTTTGCCGACGACCTGTCTATCGTGGGCGGTCTTGCGCGCTTCAATGGCGTGCCCTGCATGGTGCTCGGTCACCAGAAGGGCCGCGACACGAAGGAGCGCACCGCGCGCAACTTCGGCATGAGCAAGCCCGAGGGCTACCGCAAGGCCTTGCGGCTCATGAAGACGGCCGAGAAATTCAAGCTGCCGGTGTTCACCTTCGTCGATACGCCGGGTGCCTACCCGGGCATCGACGCGGAAGAGCGCGGCCAGTCCGAAGCCATCGGCCGCACCATCTTCGAGATGGCGCAGCTCGAGGTGCCGATCATCGTCACCATCATCGGCGAGGGTGGTTCCGGCGGCGCGCTGGCCATCTCGGTCGGCGATCAGCTCGTGATGCTGCAGTACTCGATCTACTCGGTGATCAGCCCCGAAGGCTGCGCTTCGATTCTCTGGAAGACCAGCGACAAGGCGCAGGAAGCCGCCGATGCACTGGGCATCACGGCGCACCGCCTCAAGGCGCTGGGCCTCGTCGACAAGATCGTCAACGAGCCGGTGGGTGGCGCGCACCGCGACCATCGCCAGATGGCGGCTTTCCTCAAGCGTGCCCTCAACGACGCGTTCCGCCAGGTCAGCGACCTGAAGCCGAAGGAACTGCTGGAGCGCCGCTACGAGCGCCTGCAGAGCTACGGCCGCTTCAACGACACCAAGGCCGACACCGGCCGGTAAGCACCCATGAACGAAGCCTTCGAACGCGCCATTGCCGCGTTCGAGCCGGCGCATTGGCCGCTGGCGGTGGGCTTCAGTGGCGGTGCGGACTCCACCGCCTTGCTGGCCGCATGTGCTGCGCGCTGGCCGGGGCAGGTGGTTGCGTTTCATGTGCACCACGGGTTGCAGGCTGCGGCCGACGATTTCGAGCGGCATTGCGGTGCGGTGTGCGAACGGCTCGGCGTGCCACTCGTCGTTCATCGGGTCGATGCGCGACATGCGCAAGGCGACAGCCCCGAAGACGCGGCCCGGCGTGCCCGCTACGAAGCGTTCTCCGTCATGGCGCGCATGGATGCGGAGCGGCCCGCCATCCAATCCATCGCCTTGGGGCACCACGCCGACGACCAGATCGAGACCCTACTGCTGGCACTGTCGCGCGGCGCCGGCCTCCCGGGCCTGGCCGCCATGCCCGCGCATGCCGTGCGCAACGGGCTGGACATCTATCGTCCGCTGCTTGCCGTACCCGCAGCCGACATCCGCACCTGGCTCGCGGGGCGCGACCTGCCGTGGATCGAAGACCCGAGCAACGGCGACGCGCGCTACACCCGCAACCGGATTCGCGCGGTGCTGCTGCCCGCGCTGGAACAGGCTTTCCCGCAGTTCCGGGGCACCTTCGCCCGCAGCATCGGCCACGCGGCGCAGGCGCAGCAACTGCTGGGCGATCTCGCGTCGCAAGATCTGGAAGCCGTGGGTGACCCGCCCCGGATCAAGGCGTTGCAAGGGCTTTCGCGGGCCCGCCAGGCGAATGTGCTGCGCCATTGGCTGGTGCAGGCGCACAGCTGCGCGCCCAGCGCCGCGCAGCTCGACCAGCTGCTCGACCAGGTCCGCGCCTGCACCACGCGCGGCCACCGCATCCACCTCAAAGTGGCCGGCGGTTTCGCCGAGCGGAAGGGCGACCGGCTGCATTGGTACAATGCTCCGCCCTCGCCGAAGACTTAGCTCCCACAGCTTGCAGGGCGCCGCCTATCCAGCGGCCCTTTTCTTTTCTCTGATTTCACCCATGGCATTGATCGTTCACAAATACGGCGGTACGTCGATGGGCTCGACCGAGCGCATCAGGAATGTCGCCAAGCGCGTTGCCAAGTGGGCACGCGCCGGCCACCAGATGATCGTGGTTCCGAGTGCCATGAGCGGCGAAACCAATCGCCTGCTCGGCCTCGCCAAAGAGTTGGCGCCGAGCAAACCGGGCGAGGCCCACAACCGCGAACTCGACATGCTGGCATCGACCGGCGAACAGGCTTCGTCCGCGCTGCTGGCCATTGCGCTGCAGGCCGAGGGCATGGAGTCGGTGAGCTACGCGGGCTGGCAGGTGCCGGTGCGCACCGACAGCTCGCACACCAAGGCCCGCATCGAAAGCATCGACGACACGCGCGTGATGGTCGACCTGAATGCCGGCAAGGTGGTGGTCATCACCGGCTTCCAGGGCGTGGACGACGCCGGCAATGTCACCACGCTGGGCCGTGGCGGCAGCGACACCTCGGCCGTGGCCATTGCCGCCGCCATGAAGGCGCACGAGTGCCTGATCTACACCGACGTCGACGGCGTCTACACCACCGACCCGCGCGTCGAACCCGATGCACGCCGCCTGACGACCGTGAGCTTCGAAGAGATGCTCGAGATGGCGAGCCTGGGTTCCAAGGTGCTGCAAATCCGCTCGGTGGAATTCGCCGGCAAGTACAAGGTGCCGCTGCGCGTACTCTCGAGCTTCACCGCATGGGACATCGACATCAATGAAGAGGCCAAGTCCGGCACGCTGATCACTTTCGAGGAAGACGAAAACATGGAACAAGCCGTCGTATCCGGCATCGCATTCAACCGCGACGAAGCCAAGATCTCGGTGCTCGGCGTGCCCGACAAGCCGGGCATTGCGTATCACATCCTCGGGGCCGTGGCAGACGCTAACATCGAGGTCGATGTGATCATCCAGAACCTCAGCAAGGACGGCAAGACCGACTTCAGCTTCACCGTGCATCGCAACGAGTACGCGAAGACGATCGACCTGCTGCAGTCGAAGGTCATGCCCTCGCTGGGCGCAACCGAGATCGTGGGCGACACCAAGATCTGCAAGGTCAGCATCGTCGGCATCGGCATGCGCAGCCACGTGGGCGTGGCGAGCAAGATGTTCCGCGTGCTGAGCGAAGAGGGCATCAACATCCAGATGATTTCGACCAGCGAGATCAAGACCTCGGTCGTGATCGACGAAAAATATATGGAATTGGCCGTCCGCGCGTTGCACAAAGCCTTCGATCTGGACCAACCGACCGCCTGACGATGGCATAATTGCGACTGCTTTCAGGAACTGTGACCGAGTGGCCGAAGGTGCTCCCCTGCTAAGGGAGTATGGGGTGTAGAGCCTCATCGAGGGTTCGAATCCCTCCGGTTCCGCCAGATAGCAAGCAAAAACGGCCCTTCGCGGGCCGTTTTTCATTTCTTCCACGATCTTCCTACCAATTCGAACGGTGCTCGGATTGGGGCATAAAGCGCATCGTCTCAACCTCAGCAGGTGTTGGCCTTGTCTCTTTTCTTCCGTCGCTCGACACAGCAAGCGAGAAGGCTCAGGGTCAAGTCCTCGCCATCCTTGGTAATGAGACCCTGCAGGGTCATCCAGTTGACAACAAAGCTCACCGCCCCCAAGAGGGCGCCCCCGCCTCTGCGACCCTTGGATGCCTCGGTGCCGTCGCGCGGCGACTACTCCGGCGCAGTCGGTGCTTGAAATTCCTGCGACGGCGCCTGTTGGTGGCCTTGCGATGCGCCGACCGAAACGGCTGGTCCGCGCTCGCTCCGGTTCTTACGTGCGATGCCTTTGACGAGGTGGCGGGGCACGTGGTGTGTCTTTAGCAACGCGCCAGCGCCTCGCTGCGCGCTGGTTCGGATGCCGGTAGAAACATGTGCAATGAGCTCATGGTGTCGTCCCGTAAACGCCAGGAAAGGAATGTGGTCGACCCGTGGCCGGGCGAAGGTCCCGGATTTGAAAACGGCCTCTGGCGTGACCGCCAAGTATTATGAGCGCCTGAATTCCACTGTGCGCATACAACCCCCTCAGCGCAGATGGCTTCGGTCGTTCCTGCGGTCCTTTCGGGAAGATTCATTGGTGAAGGGAATCAAAGTGTCGCTTGAGCACTATGGGGGCTCACATTGACGTTCGATCGGGAACTTGTTCCCCCCTGTCTAGGGTCAGGGATCAGCGGAATTCAACATCAGAACATCGCGTGATCGATGGACTGCCCCGTCGCGCGCGCCCGACGCGCGGGTTTAGGCGCCGCTGCGCGTGCGCAGGTGCGCCGGGCCCACGCCCGGCTCGGGCGACTCATGCGCCGCGTTCAGGTCGACGCCCGTGGCAGGCTTGGCGATCGATACGGCGATCAACGAGATCACCGACAGGATCGCGATGTACACGCCGATCAGGTACGACTGGTTGTAGGCCGAGATGATCCACTGCGCGATGCTGGCCGCGAACGCGCCGCCGAGGATCGAACCGAGCGCGTAGCCGATCGACACGCCCGAGTAGCGCACGTTCGCCGGAAACATCTCTGCATAGAGCGCGGCCTGCGGACCGTACGACAGCCCGAGCGCCGCCGCTATGACGACGGCCGCCACGAAGAACAGCACCGGGTTGCCGGTGTCGATCAGCCACCACATCGGCACCGCCCACACGGCCAGCATCACGTACCCGATCTGGAAGGTACGCACGCGGCCGAGTCGGTCACCGAGCCAGCCGCCCAGCATCGTGAAGACCAGCCAGCCCACGGCGGACAGCGTGCACACCGAGAGCATCGTCATCGCAGGCAGGTGCAACGACTTCTGGCCGTAGCTGATGAAGAACGCGATCAGCAGGTAGCCGGCCGCGTTGTTGGCCATGAAGATCAGCGCGGCCAGCACGACCTCGCGGGTGTGATGGCGCATCAGGTAGCCTAGCGGGGCCGACGATTGCTTGCGGCGCAGCTGCATCTCCTTGAACACCGGCGACTCCTCCACGGAACGCCGGATCACCAGCCCGACCACGATCAGCACGATCGAGAACAGGAACGGCAGGCGCCAACCCCAGTCGAGGAATTGATCGTTCGTCAGCAGCCCGGTGAAGAACAGCAGCGTCAGCGTCGCGATGATCATGCCGATGGGCGTGCCGATCTGCGGAAACGAGCCGAAGAAACTGCGCTTGTTCACCGGCGCGTGCTCCACCGCCATGAGCGCGGCACCGCCCCACTCGCCGCCGGCCGAAAAGCCCTGCAGCACCCGCAGCAGGATCAACATGATCGGCGCCCAGACGCCGGCCTGGGCATAGGTCGGCAGCAACCCGATCAGCGCGGTCGAAACGCCCATCAGCACCAGCGTGAGGATCAGGCTGAGCTTGCGGCCGTAGCGGTCGCCCAGGTAGCCGCCGACGATCGCACCGAGCGGCCGGAACAGGAACGCGATGCCGATGGTGGCGAACGAGATGATCTGCGACAGCGAAGGGTTCGACTTCGTGAACGGGCCGAAGAACATGGGCCCGAGCACCAGGCCCGCGGCCTGCGCGTAGATGAAGTAGTCGTACCACTCGATCGAAGTGCCGATCAAGGTCGCGGCGAGCACCTTCTTGTGCTCGCCGGTGATCACCGTTGCATCGCCTCTTGCGTTGCGTGCCGGGTTGTCCATCGTGTCTCCTGCCGCCGGCTCGAACCGGCGAAGTTGTTATTGAGCCGTTGAAAAGAAATCGCGCAACGCGGCGGCGATTTCTGCCGGCGCCTCTTCAGGCACGAAGTGGCCGGCGCGAATGGCCTTGCCGGTTGCATGCGCAGCCCAGGTGTTCCAGAGCCGCATCGGCCCTGCCGCGTCCGCCGTGCCGTGGTCGCCCCACAGCACCTGCAGGGGCTGGCCGAGCGTCCTCTTCGCGTCGCGGTCCTGCTGGTCGTGGTGCCTGTCGACGGCCCATGCCGCGCGGTAGTCGGCACACGTCGCATGCAGGGTCGCAGGGTCCCGAAAGCACTGCAGGTAGTCCTGCATCGAGACCGCCTCGAACACGAATCCAGGCGAGGTCCATCGACTGAACAGGTGTTCGAGAAACGGGTCCGTGCGGCCTTCCAGCAACCGTTCCGGCAGCGGATGGGGTTGCGCCAGAAAGCTCCAGTGGAAAAGACCCATCGCGGAAACGGCCATCCCTTCGAACACATCGACGGTCGGAACGATATCGAACCCGTCGATCAGTCCCTGCGGCGTACCGGCGGTTTCACAGCCGGGCTGTATCGCTTGCACCGCTTGCAGATTGCCTTCAGCCATCGCCATTGAGATGAAGACCGCAGTCCAGCGAGAAGGCGCTGCCCGTGATGAGCGATGCGCCCGTCGCCAGCCAGAAAACATCGGCCGCGACTTCGACCGGCTTCTCCACCTTTTGCAGCGGTGCGCGCGCAATCTGGTGCGCGGCGCGCGATTCGAAGAGCACGGGGTCGAGGCGCTGCACGAACCCGTCGGCGACCAGCGCCGGGCACACGGCGTTTACCCTGATCTTCGGCGCGAGCACGCGCGCCAGCGACATCGTCAAGGTGTTGGTCGCGCCCTTCGATGCGGCATACGCAATGGACGAACCCGTACCGTAGATCGCCGCGTATGAAGAGATGATGACGATGGCCCCGTTGCCGGAGGCGGCCAGCATCGGCGCGCAGGCCCGTGCCATCTGGAACGGCCCCACGGTGTTGACCGCGGTGGTCTTCATGAAGTCGTCCATCGTCAGGCCGCCCAGGTCGGCGTGAGGCACAAGCCGCGTGGTGCCGGCGCTGCTCACCAGGGCGTCGATGCGGCCGAAGGCTTCGTGCGCCTTGGCCGCGATGAGCCGGCAGTCCGCGTCTGCGCTGACGTCGCCCTTCACCGCGATGCCGCCGCTCTGCCGGGCCAGCGCCTGTGCCGCTTCCTGCTCGGATTCCAGGAAGTAGTTGACGACGACGCGCCAGCCCCTGTCCGAAAAGTAGCTGACGCAGGCCGCGCCGATTCCCGATGCGCCGCCCGTGACGACGACAACCTTGCGTTCTGACTCGGTATCCATTTCTTTCCTTGATCAGCGTGAAGGCTGTGGGGCGGACGCCGTCGGTCCGTCCGCGAGTTGTTCGAAAAGGAGAACGGCCTGGGACACCTCCCCTTCTGGCTGGATCTCCTGCGTTTCCCTGGCGCGCGCAAAGAGCGTGCGGGCGGCGGTCAGCATGGGGGTGAGACGGCCCCTAGCGCGTCCGCCATTTGCGCGCTCAGCAGCACATCTTTTCCCATCAGGCTGATCGCGCCGAGCCGCGGCTCGAAGGCGTGCGCGGCCATGCAGGGCCCGAAAATCTGCAGCGGCCGGGAATCCGCGAAGCCGCCGTGCAGCGCCTGCGCGAGCAGCGTCGTGTCGACCCCCGCCCTCCTGGCGAGCGCGATCGACTCGGCGATCGCCAGCACATTGCACGCGACGATCAGTTGGTTGCACAGCTTGGCCATCTGCCCGCTGCCGGACGGCCCCAGGTGCGTGATGTTTGCAGCCACCGCCTGCAAGAGCGGTGAAGCTGCCTGCACCGCTGCCTGCTCGCCGCCCGCCAGCACCGTCAGTTCGCCGGTTGCCGCCGCACGGGGCCCACCGCTGACGGGCGCATCGACCCACCCGATGCCGCGGGCCTGCGCAAGGGCCGCCATCTTTTTGGCCGCTTGCGGCGAGCCGGTCGAGAAGTCGACGATGGCCGACGGACGGGAAGCCGCGGGAAATGCAGATCCACTGAAGAGGCCGTCGATGCCGCAACACGCTTCTTCCACGGCATGGTGCGATGTCAGGCACAGGCCGATCAGGTCGCAACCCTGCATCAACTGCGTCGGCGATTCGGCGATCCGCGCGCCCAGCCCGGCAAGCGGGCCGAGCTTGTCCTTCGAGCGATTCCACACGCTGACCGGATGCCCGGATGCGAGCAGGTGACGCACCATGGGCAGCCCCATGTCGCCAAGCCCGATGAAGCCCACGTTCACAGTTCGTCCTCCGGCACACCGCTGTGCGTGAGCGCACCGAGATTCGCAGGCCCCACCATGGCCGCGTACTTTTCGAGCAGGCCGCCGAGCCGCCGGCGCTGGCCGGGGCCGCGGGCCGCCAGCGCTTCGCGGCGAGCCGCCATTTCCTCGTCGCCGACTTCCACGTGCAGCATCGCGACCTCGGCCCTCGCATCGATCTCGATCACGTCGCCGTCGCGCAAGAGGCCGAGCGGCCCGCCCGATGCCGATTCGGGCGACACGTAGCCGATGCACATCCCGCGCGTGGCGCCCGAGAAGCGGCCGTCGGTCACGAGCGCCACTTTTTCTCCCGATCCCTGCCCGTAGAGCAGCGCGGTGATCCCCAGCATTGCCCGCATGCCGGGTCCGCCCTTGGGGCCTTCGCCGCGAATGACGATCACGTCGCCGGGCGTATAGGCCATCGCTTGCACGGCCTGCAGGCAATGCTCTTCGGATTCGAAGACGCGCGCCGGCCCGCGGTGCTGCAGCCGCTGCAGGCCCGCGACTTTCAGCAGTGCGCCGTCCGGCGCGAGGTTGCCCTTGAGCACCACGACGCCGCCGGTCGGCGCGATCGCATCGCCCACGGGGCGGACGACCTCGCCATCGGGCGTCTGGGTGCCGTTCAGTTCCTCGGCCAGGGTTCGACCGGTGAACGTGATGCAGTCGCCGTGCAGGTAGCCGCCATCGAGCAGCGCCTTGAGAATGACCGGCGCGCCGCCGGCGTAGTACACGTCCCTGGCCAAGAACCGGCCACCCGGCTTCAGGTCGGCGATCAACGGGGTGCGGGCCAGCACCTGCGAGACGTCGTCCAGCGTGAAGCGGATGCCGGCCTCGTGCGCGATGGCCGGAATGTGCAGGGGCGCGTTCGTCGATCCGCCGGTGGCGGCAACGACGAGGCATGCGTTCTCCAGCGATTTGCGCGTGACGATGTCCCGCGGCCGCGGACCGTCGCCCAGGATCGATCGCATCAATGCGCGGCCGGCGCGACACGCCAAAGGCGCCCGCGACGAGAAAACCGCCGGCACCATCGAAGAACCCAGCGGGCTCAACCCCAGCGCCTCGCCCACCATGCCCATGGTGTTGGCCGTGTACTGCCCCGCGCAGGCGCCCGCCGTGGGCAGGCAGTCGCGGCTCATCTGCTCGAGCTCCTGTTCGCTGGCGCGGCCCGCGATGACCTGGCCGATCATTTCGTACGCATCGACGATGTTCACGTCGCGTCCGCCGCTGCGTCCCGGCAGGGCGGCGCCGCCGTACAGGAAAACGGCCGGCACGTTGCAGCGGACCATGCCCATGACGAGGCCGGGCATGTTCTTGTCGCATCCGCCGAGGCCGAAGATGCCGTCCCACTGGTGGCCGCGCACCGTGGCCTCAACGCTGTCGGCGATCAGCTCGCGCGACACGAGCGAAAAGCGCATGCCCGGGTGAGCGACCGACAAGCCGTCGGAGACCGAGACCACGGGGCATTCGTGCGGCGTGCCGCCGCCGGCGTAGATGCCGGCCTTGGCGTGCTGCGCCTGGTCGCGCAGCGTGGTGTTGCACGGGCTCATCTCGCCGCCTGTGTGGATGACGCCGACATGCGCTGCGGCGATGTCGTCGTCGTCCTGGCCGATGGCGCGAAGGAATGCGCGCGTCGGCGCGCGCAGCGCACCCTCGTGCATCGTTCTCGATCGGAGCCGGCCGGGGGCCGCGGTGCCTGACGGGCCGTGCGCGCTCTGCACGTCTTGGGTTGCCTTCTTGTCGCTCATCTCACGTTGCTGGATCGCATCCTTGTCCTGTCTTTTTGCTGCCGGCGCGCCATGGGCGTGGCGCCTGTGGGCGGTTTCGATCATCGCCAGCGCACGCCGGCGCATCTATCCGGAAACGGCAGGCCGCTGTGCAGATCCAGCAGCGCAACGTCGGTGGTTTCCCTAGCGGCCGGGCGGCTTGACGGGCGCACGGCCGTCTCGCCCCCGCCTCCGTTCAACGGCGTGCGAGTGTCTCGGAGGGCAGTTCGCCGAACCGGGTCCGGTAGAGCGCCGAGAAGCGGCCGAAGCCGGAGAAGCCGCAGGCCGTGGCGACCTCGGCCACCGTGATGCCGGCCTTGCGGCCCGTCAGGAGCCCACGCGCGGCCTGAAGGCGAACCTCGGCGAGGTACTTCATCGGCGAGGTCCCGTGCTCCCGGCGAAAGAGGTCCGAGCGCGAACGCACGCTGATGCCGCATTCGCGTGCAATCGCATCGAGGCTCAACGGCTCGTGCTTGAGCGCGTCGATGAAGGCCGTGGCCCTTTGGAGTGCGTGCGCGCCAGCCTTGGCCGTGGGCGCCTCGAGGCTGCGGCTGTGGTTGTGCGGAAACTCCATCAGCAGCGCAAGGATGACGGACTCGGTGATCACTTCGGCTTGCCGCGCCGGAACGGCATCCGGCTGCAAGCCGTAGTCCATCAGAATCAGAAGGCGCAGGTGCGAGCGCCAATGCTGGCGCACACCGGTGTCGGAGACGAACGGATAGAAGATCAGCGGCGCGCCCACGCGGGTGCCCGTCAGGCTCGCCCAGGCTGCATCGAGGCGCGCCCGGGGCACGCGAAGGTTGATCCGGTAGCTGTCGGCGGAAAACTGCTTCACCACGGGTTGCGGCGTCGAATCGATCACGATGAAGCCAGTTCCTCCTTGCGCGCGCAGTCCTTGCGACGCGATCGTGCTGTGTCCTTCGACCTGCGCCGTCACCAGGAGGTGGTCGTCCGACGTTGCAATCTCGAGTTCGACTTCCGTGCCGAACGCCAGAGTGGACAACTGAAGGCCGGCCAGGTCGTTGGCCGTGAGGAAGCGCGCGGAGAAGGCATCCTCTCCCCGATGAGCGTGATCCGATGGGGGCTCAGTTGACCACTCAGGCGGGCGATCGCTTCCTCTCGGGAGCGCGTCGTGATGGCAACGTGCTCGGGTCGGAAGCCCTTGACGACGGCGCTCCAGGGGTTCGAGGGCATGGGCGGGGGCATGGGTGCTGCGGATGCGCTGACTCGAATCGATGACCGTGGCGGCTCTTGCAGAATCGGCGACGCAGGCAATTATCGCGATACGGAGGTTCGCCGCAAAGCCGGGCCTACGTGCGCTGCGGCCTGGCCCCGCCGGCCTTCGCGGGCAACAGGTGCCCGAGCGGCAGCGCCACCTCCGACTTGATCTCGCGCAGCACGATGCTTGAGCGCACGTGCGTCACGCCCGGCAGGCTGAAGAGCACCTCGTGCAGGAAGCGCTCGTAGTGCTTCATGTCCGGCACCGTCACGTTGAGGATGTAGTCCGCCGGGCCGGTGGCCGACACGCAGCGGATGATCTGCGGGCTCGCGGCCACCACCTCTTCGAAGCGCTGCACCATCGCCTCACTGTGCCGGTCGAGGTTGACCTCTGCGACCGCCGAGACATGCAGGCCCACCAGTTCGGGGTCGATCAGGGCCGTGTAGCCGCGGATGACGCCGGCGGCCTCCATGTCCTTGATGCGCTTCCAGCAAGGCGTGGGCGACAGCCCGACGGCCTCGGAAATCTGCTGCACGGTCTGTCGCGCGTCATGCTGCAGCGCAGAAAGAATCTTGAGGCAATGCTCGTCAAGAGAAACAGAATCAACGTTCATCGGGGTTTCCGAGTGAATTATTCTTCAAACAAGGGTCTGCGCTAGTGTATTGAAGAAACACTTACTCGGGGGGCGGCAGAACAATTCCCGACATGAACGCCCCCCACACAGCGACCGCGCTCCGATGGCCCGACTACCAGCTCTCCGACAATCTCTGGGCCGACGCCGGCTCGGTCTTCCTCACCGGCACGCAGGCGCTGATCCGCATCCTGGCGATGCAGGGCCAGCGCGACGCGGCGCGCGGCCTGCACACGCAGGGCTTCGTCAGCGGCTACCGCGGCTCGCCGCTGGGCATGGTCGACCAGGCGATCTGGAAGGCGGGCGAGCGCTTCAAAAAGACCGGCATCCGCTTCGTACCTGCCGTGAACGAGGAACTGGCGGCCACGCAGGTGCTGGGCACGCAGCGCGTGGAATCCGATCCCGAGCGCACCGTCGACGGCGTGTATGCCATGTGGTACGGCAAGGGGCCGGGCGTAGACCGCGCGGGCGACGCGCTCAAGCACGGCAACGCGTACGGCGCGTCGCCGCACGGCGGCGTGCTGGTGGTGGCGGGCGACGACCACGGCTGCGTGTCGTCGTCGATGCCGCACCAGAGCGACCACGCCTTCATGGCCTGGCGCATGCCGGTGATGCAGCCCGCCAGCGTGGCCGAGTACCTGGAGTTCGGCCTGTACGGCTACGAGCTGTCGCGCTACTCGGGCGCGTGGGTGGGCATGGCGGCGCTGTCCGAAATCGTCGAGAGCGCGGGCACGGTGGACTTGGACGCGGTCAATGCGCGCGTCGCCGCCTGGGAGGACGCCGACGCGGTGCGCGCCGCCACCGGCCACAGCGCGCCGCCCGACGGCCTGCACTACCGCTGGCCCGACCTGCCGTCGCTGCGCATCGAGTCGCGGCTCGAAGACAAGCTCGCGGCCGTGGCTGCGTTCACCCGGCGCAACAGCATCGATAGACACGTGATCGTGAGCCTGCATGCCAAGGTGGGTATCGTCACCTGCGGCAAGGCGCACCACGACCTGATGGAGGTGCTGCGGCGGCTGGAGCTCACGCCCGAGCAGCTCGCGCGCGCCGGCGTGCGGCTCTACAAGGTGGGCCTGAGCTTTCCGCTCGAGCAGACGCGCCTGAAGGCCTTCGCGCAGGGACTCGACGAGATCCTCGTCGTGGAGGAAAAGGGCGCGGTGGTCGAGACGCAGTTGCGCGACATCTTCTACAACGCACCCGCGGATGCGCGCCCCGTGCTCATAGGCAAGCACGACCGCGAAGGCCAGTCGCTGGTGTCCGCGCTCGGCGAGCTGCGCCCCTCTCGCCTCATCGAGCTGGTAGCGCACTGGCTGGCAGTGCACTTTCCGGACAACCACGACCTGGGCGACCACCTGCAGCATGTGCGCGACTTCACGCCGCCCGAGCTGCTGGGCAACGAGAGCGACGCCGTCAAGCGCGTGCCGTACTTCTGCGCCGGCTGCCCGCACAACACCAGCACCAAGGTGCCCGAAGGTTCCACCGCGCGCGCGGGCATCGGCTGCCACTTCATGGCCAACTGGATGGACCGCAGCACGGCGGGCCTGATCCAGATGGGCGGCGAGGGCGTCGACTGGATCTCGCACGCCATGTTCACGAAGACGCCGCATGTGTTCCAGAACCTGGGCGACGGCACCTACTACCACTCGGGCTACCTCGCGATCCGCCAGGCCGTGGCGGCCAAGGCCACGCTCACCTACAAGATCCTGTTCAACGACGCGGTGGCCATGACCGGCGGCCAGCCGATCGACGGCGTCATCAGCGTGGACGCCATCGCACGGCAGGTGGAATCAGAAGGCGTCACCAAGGTGGTGGTCGTGAGCGACGCCATCGGCCGCTACGACGCCATCAGGAATCGCTTTCCGGCGGGCACCGAGTTCCACGACCGCGCCGCTCTCGACGAGGTGCAGCGCCGCCTGCGCGAGATGCCCGGCGTGACCGTGCTGATCTACGAGCAGACCTGCGCCGCCGAGAAGCGCCGCCGCCGCAAGAAGGGCGAGCTGGCTGATCCGCCCAAGCGGCTGTTCATCAACGAAGCCGTGTGCGAAGGCTGTGGCGACTGCACCGTGCAGAGCAACTGCGTGGCCGTGCTGCCGCAAGAAACCCCGATGGGCCGCAAGCGCAAGATCGACCAGACCAGCTGCAACAAGGATTACTCCTGCGCCAAGGGCTTCTGCCCCAGCTTCGTGGGCGTCACCGGCGGCAAGCTGCGCCGCAAGAGCGGCGCGCTGGCGGCCGGGCGCGACGCCTTCCTGCACCGCGTGGCCGCACTGCCGCACCCCGCACCGCATGCATGGACCGGCCCGTACGACCTGCTCGTGACCGGCGTGGGCGGCACCGGCGTGGTGACGGTGGGCGCCGTGATCGCGATGGCCGCGCACCTCGAGGGCAAGTCGGCCAGCGTGCTCGACTTCATGGGCTTCGCGCAGAAGGGCGGCTCGGTGCTGAGCTTCGTGCGGCTGGCCGATGCGCCGGAGCGCCTGAACCAGGTGCGCATCGACACCCAGCAGGCCGACGCCATCCTGGCGTGCGATGTCGTGGTCGGTGCCTCGGCCGATGCGCTGCAGACTGTGCGGCACGGTCGCACGCGCGTGCTCGCCAACGTGCACGAGATCCCGGTGGCCGAGTCGCTGCGCAACCCCGATGCCGAACTGCACGTCGATCTGCTGCTGGAGAAGATGCGCTTCGTTGCCGGCGAAGAGCAAGTGGAGACCTTCGACGCGCAGAGCCTGGCCGAGGAGTTCCTGGGCGACACGCTGGCCGCGAACATCGTGGCGACCGGCTACGCATGGCAGCGCGGGCTGGTGCCGCTGAGCCTGGAGGCACTGATGCATGCGATCGAGCTCAACGGCGTGGCGGTGGCTGCGAATCAGTCGGCGTTCTCGCTGGGGCGGCTCGCGGCTGGCGACCCCGCTGCGCTGAATCAGTTGCGCGCGGCACCCATGCAGGCACAGACACAGCAGGCCGATGAGCGTCCGCTGGATACGCTGCTCGCCGATGCGCGCCGCCACCTCACTGGCTACCAGAACGCCGCATGGGCAGTCCGCTTCGAAACCCGCATCCGAGCGCTGCAGGTGGCCGAGTCCGCGCTGCCGGGTGGCGACGCCAGCCTGCCATTCACGCGCAACGCGGCCCGCAGCCTGCTCAAGCTCATGAGCTACAAGGACGAGTACGAGGTCGCGCGCCTGTACACCGACGGCGCATTCCTGCAGAAGCTCCAGGACCAGTTCGAAGGCGAGCTGAAGCTCGAATTCCACATGGCCCCGCCGCTGCTCTCGCGCCCCGCAAACGGGCAGGCGCCCGCCAAGATCCGCCTCGGCGCCTGGATGCTGCCGGCCATGAAATGGCTCGCGCACGGCAAGCGGCTGCGCGGCACGGCCTTCGACCTGTTTGGACACTCGGCCGAGCGGCGAACCGAACGCGGGCTGATCGACCATTTCGACGGCCTGCTGCAAGACATGGCCGCCGAGCTGAAGGCCGACAACCAGTCGATCGCCGCGCGCGTGGCCGCTTTGCCGTTGTCGGTGCGCGGCTTCGGCCACGTGAAGCTGGCGAACCTGGAAACAGCCCGCATTCGAGAAGCAGAGTTGCTGCACCGCTTTGCGCCGTCGCGCTACGCGAAGCCGTCAACGGCAGGCGCGCACGGTGCCGGGCAGATTCGCGGTATCGCTATCGTGGCTAGTCCACGATAAAAAGAACAACGCAGCTAAACATGGCACACCTCGTAAAACTCGGACGGAATACGTAAGCCGGAGTGCTGGATGCCCGAGACATCGGTAACCATCGCTCCATAGGAGACGGTAGAAGGAGCAGGCTTGGCTGGATGCGCGGCAGCTTCGTTTTGAAAACACGCTCACCATTGCTTACCTGGGGCCCATCTTCGGCGGGCCAGGGGCGGCGACGCGCGTTTTGGGGGGGAATGAACAGCAGGTGGCGGCGGTCAACCAATTCGGTGCAGCAGCATTCGATGCAGCTGCTGTGCATGTAGGCCTCGGTGGAAAGCGCGCTGCTGAACCGTTACCGAGACCGCGCTTCCTGTTGCTTGCCGATCGTCCCGTCGAACCCTTGATCGAGCCGGTGCTGTTCGGCGCCGAAATCGCAGCCCTGACGCTGCCGGAACCCGTCTTGCCGAGATGTCGGTTCGACTTGCCTGCGCACGGATGTACGTCCTTCAGGAAGTCTGTCCGAAATTGGACTAAAAGTGCAAGATCCGGGCTACAACTCGCCCGCAGGCGCAGGCCTCGTCCGTGCGGCATCCACGCCGTTCTTTTTCAACCAGGCCATGATGAAGTCGGCAATCGCGAGATTGCCCTTGTCCATCATCATCATGTGCGAGTGGCCTGGCATGCCGTGGTCCGCCAGCAGGACAAATTCGGCGGTTCCCTTTTTCTCCTGGATCGATTTGACCGATGCCATGCAGCCGTTGCGTCGCGCATCGCCAACCGGCCCGTAGGCTCCGACGCTGTAGTCACCCCAGAGCGCCAGAAATGGGAATTTCGTGAAAACGTGATCGACCTCTTCCGAGCTGATGGGCCCGCAATTGCCTTCCACGTTGACGAATGCCAAGGTCTTTGAGGGCTGTAGCTTCACCGCGCCGAGTCCCATGCCACCGGCTTGCGAATGCACCAGGACCACGGCGGGCCCGATGCGCTCCAACAAGGCGGCGAGATCGATCGCGGCGGTGTCCCAGCCCTGTTTGAGCGTGTTCTCCATGTTCGGCACCAGCTGCTTGCCGTAGGCCTCGATGGCCTCCACCGGGAAACGCATGCCCGGGTGCGTGTCGGGGTAGTCCTTCCCAAAGCGAAATCCCACCCACGCATCCTTCATCGGATAGAGCGGGATCGGTGGCTGGCCGCTCGCGTCGCCAGTAGTCTTTGCCCGGTTGAAGGCCGTCGGATCGAAGTCGGAGCGGCCTCGGCCAGGCTGGTCGACCACGTAGACCGGAAACCCCTTGCGCGCGAAGTACGTGGCCCAGCCCTCGCGTCCATCCGGCGTGGTCTCGAAGGTAGCGCCGGTGTGATTGAACCCATGCATCATGACCACCGGTGGCCCGCTAATCACCGCGGGAATCATGTACTACACGTACATCTAATCCACCGTGATCTCGCCGGGCTTGAGGAAGTCGGCCGGCGGCGTGGTGGGGAGGCCTTCGGTTTTCAGGGTGCGCCCACCAACGAAGAATGAGCCCTGGTCGGCCAATGTCAGAGGGCCGCCCAGGGATGTTTGGGGGGAGGTTTTTGCTTGGGCCATGCAGGTTCCTGCCGTCAGTGTCACTGTAGCCGCGGCGAGGCACCAACGAAGAAAAAGGCGATTCCTCATGTCGTCCCCCGGCGGCGTCAATCAGCCTTGATGTTCAACTTGCGCACCGTCGGCCCGTACTGCTTCAGGTCGCTGGTGATGCGCCGGTCCATCATGTCCGGCGTGCCGGGGGTCGATGTCCACGCACTCTTGCGGGCGCGCTCCTCGAAGGCCGCGGAGCGCAAGGTCGTGTTCATCGCGGCGTTGAGCTTCGCGATCACCGCCTGCGGCGTGTTCTTTGGCGCAGACAGTCCCAGCCAGAAAGTGGGCTGGAAGTTGCCATAGCCCGCTTCGGCAAGCGTAGGAACATTGGGCAGCAGGGGAGACCGGCGCTCGCCGTCCTGGGCGAGCACTCGTACCTGTCCGGCTTCCGCATTGGATTGGACTGCCGAGTACGCGATGACCAGGAACTGCACCTCGTTGGAGACCAGCGCCATCACCGACGGGGCGGCTCCCTTGTAGGGCACATGGGTGATCGGAGCGTCGGCCTGCGCCTTGAACACTTCCGTGAAGAAATGGCCGAAGCTGCCATTCCCGGAACTCGCGTAATTCATGCGGTCTGGTTGCTTCCGGGCGAGCTCGACGAATTCCTTCAGACTGTGCGCGGGGGTCGCATTGCTGACCAGTACCGTCGTATTCGCTTGCACTGCCAGGCCGATCGAGCTCAAGTCACGCTCGGGTTGAAACTGCGTGGGCTGGATCAGCGGAAGCATGACGTGGTTGTGCAGCGAGGTCAGCAGCAGCGTGTAGCCGTCGGGTGCTGCTGCTTTCACGAATTCCGTGCCGATCAGGCCGCCGGCTCCCTGCTTGTTCTCGACCACCAGTGGCTGCCCGAGGGCTTCCCGCATACCTTCGACCAAAGTGCGCGCCAATATATCGGTGGTTCCGCCTGGCGGGAAGGGAACGATCAATTTGATCGGGCGCTCCGGGAATGTGTCGGTTCGGGTTTGTGCATTGCCGAGAATCGGCGTTGCGGCCATCGCCGTGAACGAGATCCAGGCGCAGCAGAGTTGTTGGAGGGATTGCCTGCGTTTCATTTTTTGTCTCCGTCGATTTGTTCTGTACTTGCCGGGCCTAGCGCAACCGGATCACCCGTTTGCCCATGTTCTCGCCTCGATACAACCCTGCAATGGCGTCCGGGCATGCCTCGAGACCGACGAGCACGTCTTCGCGCCAAGCGAGCTTGCCGTCGCGTACCCATGTCGCAAGCGTCTCGACCGTTGACGCGTAGCGGTCACGATGGTCGAAAGCCAGGAAGCCCTGCATGCGGGCGCGTTTGGTCAGCAGGTCACGCTCGACACGCGGGCCTGTCGGCGGCGAGTCCCAGGACGCCACGGAGGCGGTACCGCAGACCACGATCCGTGCGCCGATGGCCAGCTGCGCGCGCACGGCGTCGCTGATCGCACCGGCCGTGTTGTCGAAATAGACGTTCACGCCCTGCGGACAGGCCTCGGCCAGCTTCGGTGCGAGTTGCGGGTGTGAATAGTCCAAGGCTGCGTCGTAGCCGTACACGTCGAGGCAAGCGCGAACCTTGGCTTCGCTGCCGATAATGCCAACGGTGCGGCACCCCAGCAGCCTGGCGACTTGGCCGACGATGGAGCCCACTGCGCCAGCGGCGGTGGACACCACGACGGTGTCGCCGGCGATCGGCGCACCAGCGAGGGTCAGTCCCAGGTAGGCGGCCATGCCGTTCAATCCCAGGACACCCAGGCAGAGGGACATGGGAAGGTCGACCTCCTTCACCACGCGGATCACGTCTTCCGGCCGCGCCACGGCCAACTCTTGCCAGCCGAACCAGCCGGTCACGAGCGTGCCGACGGGATACTGCTCGCACTTCGATGCCGTCACCCGGCCGACCGCGATGGAGCGCATCACGTCGCCGATGCGAATTGGATTGGAATAGTTGCCCTTGTCGGAAAGCCAACCGCGCATGGCTGGCTCGACCGAGAGGAAGTGGTTTTCGACCAGGATCTGATCGGTTGCGAGATCAGGGACCGCGCGCTCGATGATCTGGAAATTGTGAGCTTGCGGAATGCCTTGAGAGGCTGCGGCCAGGATGACTTGGCGATTCATGAGGGGCTCCTGCAACGATCTCTGTCAGTCCTGCGCCGCGACGATGCGGTTGCGCAGCACGCCCAGGCCTTGCACCTCGAGCTCGATGGTGTCGCCGTCCTGCAGGTATCGATTGATTTCCATGCCCGTGCCGCCTCCGACAGTGCCCGAACCGAAGAACTCACCTGGACGCAGCGGTTCGTCGCGGGAGACATACGCGACCATGTCTTCGAAGCCATGGAGCATCCCGGCGGAAGTGCCCGAGCACCAGGTCTCTCCGTTGACGCGTGAATGCATGGCCAGCGCGTAGGGATCCGGAATCTCGTCCGCAGTCACGATCCAGGGACCGATCGCGTTGCCGGTAGCGAAGTCCTTGCTCTTGCAGGGGCCGGTCATGCCGCCCATCTCATAGACTTGGATGTCTCGTGCCGAGAAGTCGTTGAAGATGGCATAGCCGAAGATGTGGTCCCGCGCACGTGCACGCGGCACGTCGGTGCCGCCGCGGCCGATGAAGATGCCGAACTCCAACTCATAGTCGAGGTAGCCGCTGTCCCGGGGTCTGCGCACGTCGGCGCCCGAGCCGATCACCGTGAAGCGGTTCCCTTTGTCTTTGTAGTAGTTCGGATGCCGCCGGTACACGGGGGGGGGACATCGAGGGACAAGGGGCTGTTGGAAGGCGGTGGCGTCGCAATACCCAGCTGAGCGGCCAACGTCCGCAGTGCCTTCGGCGCGTTGTGGATGTGGCCGGGAAAGGCGACGAAATCGCGGATGCTCATCGGCACGGGCACTGGCGACAGCAGGTCGACGTTGTCGATCGCGTGGTCGAGCGCAGGGTCGCCTGCATGCCTGGCCAGCGTTTCCCGTGCGATGTCGAGCGCGCGGTTCCCCTCGTTCATCAAGGCCAGCATGTTGGCGAAGGCGGCGGGGTCGCCATCGACGCGCGTGACGCCAGTGCTCAGGTCGAACACGGTGCGGTCGTCGGAATGCACGATGCCGACGCGGATGCTGCCGTCGATGGTGCGGAAAGTGGCGAGTTTCATGGGAATGGAGGAGCGGTAGGGAGGTGGATTCGGTCTCGCATGAGATATATATAAAATTAATGTTTACGTACATTAGTGGTAAACACCGATATTTGGCTCGCCAGAGTAGGATCGGCGGCGCGCGTGTCGCGCGTCAGACATCCATCACGCAATGACTACTACCGGCACTCCTCGTCGTCCCAATCTGCCCCAGGCTGCAAAGGTCGAGGCGCGCTCCACCGCAGCCGTACCAGGAGGGACGCTGGTGGAGCAGGCTGTCGCCCAGATCCGAATGGATATTGTCACCAGCCAGTTCCCGCCCAATGCGCGCCTGGGCATCCATCTGCTGGCCGAGCGTTACGGCATCGGGACCACACCGGTGCGCGAGGCCTTGTCGCGGTTGTGTGCCGCGGGCTTCGTGGTGGCCATCGAGCAAAAGGGATTTCGCGTCGCGGATCTGAACCGCGCAGATCTGGAGGACCTGGTGCAGACCCGCGAGTTCATCGAGGCCCAGGCACTGCGGTTGGCGATGAAGCATGGCGACGATCAGTGGGAGGCAGAGATCCAGGCGGCGCTGCACCGCCTGGAGAAGTTCTCTGCCGCGCGCGGTCCGAAGGCCTTCGAGAAAGCGCCCGCCGACTACGACGAACTCCACAAGAACTTCCACATCGCGCTCATCCGGACCTGCGGTTCGCCGCGGCTTCTGCAGATCCACGAGGCGCTCTACGACCAGACTTTCCGCTATCGCTCTTTCCTCATGTCGAAGGACGCGCGGTTGCGCACAGTCGATGAAGAGCACGCGACGATCGCCGACCTGGTGATCAGACGCAAGGCGGACGCGGCCTGTACTGCGCAGAAAGCGCATCTGCG
>CAMATD010000059.1 GCA_945860785.1 Variovorax sp. YR752
CTAGGCCGCGCCGGGGGACATTCGCGGAGCAGAGCACACCGCCGGTGTGATCGCGCCCTGAACAACAACAAGCCCCGGGGCGGTGCCACACAGCATGGCCATAATCCGCCCAGACCGCCGAATCCATGACCAAACTCCTGATCCTCAGCGTGAGCGCCGGCAACGGCCATGTGCGTGCAGCACAGGCGCTCGCCGCCACCGCCCAGAACCTCGCCCCGCCCTGCACGGCGGTCCACATCGCCGCCATGGCCCACGTGGCCGGCGGCTTCCGCAAGGTCTACACCGACTGGTACATCCAGCTCGTGAACCGCGCGCCCGAGCTGTGGTCGTACCCACACCAGCGCACCAGCGCACCAGCGCACCAGCGCACCAGCGCACCAGCGCACCGACGTCACGCCGCACCACGCGCCCTCGCAGCGGCTGCGCCGCGGCATCGAGCGCCTGAGCACCGGCGCCCTGGTTCGCGAGATCCGCCGCGAGAAGCCCGATGCCGTGATCTGCACGCACTTCCTGCCGGCCGAACTCCTGATGCGCGAACGCAACCGCGGCCGCATCGACTACCCCGTGTGGCTGCAGATCACCGACTACGACCTGCACAACATGTGGCTGATCCCCGGCATGGAGGGCTACCTCGCTGCCACGGAAGAAGTGGCGTTCCGCCTGCAGTCGCGCGGCATTCCGCCGGAGTGCATCCAGGTGACGGGCATCCCGGTGATGCCCGCTTTCTCCGAACCCGACGTGCCGGAACTCACGCGCAACACCTGCGCAGCGGCGCTCGGCCTCGACCCGGCATGGCCGGTGCTGCTGATGGCCTCGGGCGGCGCCGGCGTGGGCGACCTGCCGAGCATGGTCAAGCGCGTGCTCGCCCTCGGCGGTGAGGGCAACTTCCAGGTGATCGCCGTCGCGGGCCGCAATGTCGAAGCGCACGGCAAGCTCGAAGCGCTGGCCAGGCGCCACCCGGGCCGCGTGGTCGCCATCGGCTTCACCAACGAAATGCACAAGCTCATGGCCGCAGCCGACCTCGTGGTGACCAAGCCGGGCGGCCTCACGGTGTCCGAATGCCTGGCGCTCGGCAAGCCGATGCTGCTGATCTCGCCCATTCCGGGACAGGAAGAGCACAACGCCGGCTTCCTGATGGAGGAAGGCGCCGCCTGGCTCGCCTACGACGCCATCGGCCTCGACTACAAGGTGGCACGCCTGATGGCCGATCCGGCCAAGCTCGCGAACATGGCCGCGCGCGCGGTGCTGCAGCACGTGCTGCCGAGACAGACCGCATGACGCCGGCTGTCGAAAAAACCGGCGTGGGCCGCACGCTGGGCTACCTGCTGTGGGTGGTCGCGATGGCTGTCTTCTTCGCGAATGCCGAAATCCAGATCGAAGGCGGCGCCGGCTGGGCCACGTCATTGCCCACCTGGCGCATCGAGAACAGCATCTGGCTCGACCTGTTCTGGGGCGGCCGCGCAATGACCGGCTATCACGCCTGGGTGTTCACCTTCATGGCGCTGGTGTTCTTCTCGCCGCTGGCCTTCAACGGCCGCTGGAAGCTGCGCGACTGGGGGCTGGCGCTCGCGGGCCTGATCGTGTTCTGGGTCTGCGAAGACTTCCTGTGGTTCATGATCAACCCGGCCTTCGGCTGGGCCCGCTTCAATCCGGTCGATGCCTTCTGGCACAAGCACTGGGTCTGGGGCGCGCCGGTCGACTACTGGGGCGGGCTCGCGGTGGCGGCGCTGATCCTGGTGACCCGGCACTGGCCCCGGCGCGCGCGATGACGACGACAACGAAGACCGTCGCCGACCTGCGCCCCGGTCACTGGGCCGATCCGCTGGACGAGCTGCAGGTCGAGAACCTGCACCGCATCACGCCCACGCTGTACCGCAGCGCCCAGCCCCGGCGCGCCAACGTGGCGGCACTGCAGTCGCTCGGCATCCGCACTATCGTCAGCCTGCGTTCCTTCAACGACGACAAGAAGGTGTTTGCCGGCCACGACATGCGCCTGGTGCGCGTGCCGATCAACACCTGGTCCATCGACGATGCCAAGGTGCTGCGCGCGCTGGTCGCCATTCGCGAAGCCGAGAAGCACGGCCCGGTGCTGATCCACTGCATGCACGGCGCCGACCGCACCGGCGTGGTGGCGGCTGTCTATCGCATGGCGGTGCAGGACTGGGACAAGGAAAGCGCGCGGCACGAAATGCTGCTCGGCGGCTACGGCTATCACACGCTGTGGCGCAACATTCCGCGCTACATCGAGCGGCTCGACCCGCCGAAGATGCGCCACGCCCTGGCGCATGCGCCCGTCATTCCCATGGTGTCCTGAAGGCGCCTGCAGCTTTCGCACCCCGCTCCTATACTGGCCGCCCCGTGGCCGATGGCCATCTCCGAACGAACCTCCACAAGGGCTTCTTCCATGGCACTCCAACTCCGCTCCCTCGTCCGCGCCAGCGGCGTCCTCGAACTCTCGCTGCACGACGACCCGATCCCCGAACCGCAGGCCAATGAAGTGGTGGTGCGCGTCGAGGCTTCGCCGATGAACCCATCGGACCTGGGCCTGCTGTTCGGCGCCGCCGACATGAGCACCGCCAAGGTCTCGGGCACGCCGGAGCGCCCGGTCGTCACCGCCGCCATCCCGGAACGCGCCATGCCTTCGATGGCAGGGCGGCTCGACCAGTCGATGCCGGTCGGCAACGAAGGCGCGGGCGTGGTGGTCAAGGCCGGCTCGTCGCCGGCCGCGCAGGCACTGCTCGGCAAGACGGTGGCGGCCATCGGCGGCGCGATGTACTCGCAGTACCGCTGCCTCGCCGCCGCACAGTGCCTGGAACTGCCGGCGGATGCCACCCCTGCCGATGGCGCCTCGTGTTTCGTCAACCCGCTCACCTCGCTGAGCATGGTCGAGACCATGCGGATGGAAGGCCACACGGCGCTGGTGCACACGGCGGCGGCCTCCAACCTGGGCCAGATGCTCAACAAGATCTGCCAGAAGGACGGCATCGACCTCGTCAACATCGTGCGCAAGCCCGAGCAGGAAGCGCTGCTGCGCGGCATCGGCGCGAAGTACGTGTGCAACGCCAGCTCGCCCACTTTTCTCGAAGACCTGACGCAGGCGCTGGTCGACACCGGCGCCACGCTCGCCTTCGACGCCACCGGCGGCGGCAAGCTCGCGGGCCAGATCCTCGGTTGCATGGAAGCGGCGCTGAACCGCACCGCCAAGGAATACAGTCGCTACGGCTCGGCCACCCACAAGCAGGTCTACATCTACGGCGGCCTCGACCGCAACCCGACCGAGTTCGTGCGCAACTTCGGCATGGCGTGGGGCATGGGTGGCTGGCTGCTGTTTCCGTTCCTGCAGAAGCTGGGCAATGACGGCACGCAGCGCTTGCGGGCGCGGGTTGTCGCGGAATTGAAGACGACGTTTGCGAGCCACTACACGCGCGAGGTGTCGCTGCTCGAGGCCTTGCAGCTCGATGCGATCGGGGTGTATGGCAAGCAGGCGACGGGGGAGAAGTTTCTGCTCAATCCGAACAAGGGCGTCGCGGCCTGACAGGCGGCGCCTGCTACTCGAGCGCGAGCCGCCCGTCGCGCACCTTCACCCGCCTGGGTTCGGAGCCGAACTTCGGGTGCTCTGACCAAGTGAGGACCAGGTGTTGCGGATCGGTGCGGCCTTCCAGCTGCTGGCGCAGCGATGCGCCGGTTGCGTCGTCGAGCTCTATCGATTCAAAGCAACTCTGAACCAGCAGTTTGTCGTGCTCGATCAGGCGCCGTGGCGGCTTCGATATCTCGATGAGCCGCAGCACGTCTTCTGTGCCGGCACCGCACTGGCCCGCGCTCCGGTTTTCCCGGGAAGGCTCCTGCGTGACCAGGTAGAAATAGGTCCGGCCATCCTGTTGAAAGGCTTTGCCGCCAGCCACGAAGGTGTCGTCCGCCACGGTGATGGCACGCTTCAGCGCAGGGCTCCACTTCAGCCCGACAGATGCCCCTGAGGCCAGGGTCATCCTGGGCACCGGTGCGATCCGAAGCGTGGCGCCTGCGCCGACCGCCATGGACGGCGAAGGCGGCTGCGCATGGAGCACCGCGCTGAAAAGAAGCATCGAAGCGCCGGCAGTCAGACCCGCACCGAGGCGTTTCATCTGTCTCATCGTTGCCCTGTCGAGTGTTGGCGAAGAATGCCCATTGTCGCTAGGCGGCCACGGCTCCGAACAGCAACTCGGCGCCGTCATCCGACTGCCGGATGGCCTCGCCTGCATAGTCGCGCATGGCGGCTTCGTACGCAGCGACCGCGGCCAGCACGGGGGTGCGATTCGCAGCGGCTTCGCCCAGTCTTTGCGCCAGCGTGGCGGCATCTCGCAGCGCGGTGTTCGCGCCCAGGCCGCCGGCGGGACTCATGACGTGGATCGCATCGCCGAGCACTGTCACGCCGTCGGTCTGCCACCGCGGTGGCGCTGTCATCGTCCGGACCGGAAGCATGGCCACATCGGAAGGTTTGGCCAGCTCGAAGAGCGCGCGGAATCCGGGATGCCAGTCGGCGCAAAGAGACAGGGCATTGGCATGTGCATCGCCATCGCGCGCGGGGTTCAACCGCTCGCTCGATCCGATCATGGCCCAGTACAGGTAATCGTCGACCTGCGGCGGCGATTGTCGCGACCCGAACCGCATGGGGTCCACGATGACGGCAAGGCGCTCACCGAACACGACCGAGGTCTTCGACTGGAACAGCGGCGCGATGCGCGACGCGTTGTCTGCCGAGAACAAGGTCTTGCCGTAGATGCAGGTCGAACCGGTGTCGAGCGGTGCGACCTCGGGAAGGCGCAGCGCGCGCACGGCGGAGTTCACGCCGTCCGCCGCCACCAGCACATCGCATGCGGCCGCGCTGCCGTCAGCGAACCTTGCGCGCAGCACACCACCGCTGCGCTCGTAGTCGACAAACGCGCGGCCGAAATGCACCTGCGCTTCGATGCCGTCGAGCAGCACCCGGCGCATGGCCAGGCGATCGGCATTCAGGTCTTCCATGCGGCCCACGGGCGCGTCATCGCCGCCGGCACGCTGCCACGAAGCGACCCACCGCTCGCTCACGGGTTCAAGGCCGGGACCGATCAGGTTGACGCCGTTCACAGGGATCGCGCAGGCTTCCCTGAAGAGGGTGCTCAACGCCGGTGGCAGGCATGCTTCGAGCGCCTCCTGGCCGGTCCGGTCGATCTTGATGCGAAAGCCTTGCGGCCGGCTGTCCGGCGCCGCGTCGCGCTCGTACACGTCGAACGACACGCCGCGTCGCTTGAGCCCCTGCGCCAGGCACAGGCCGCCGAGGCCCGCGCCGATGATCACGATGTGCAAATCTGCTCTCCTGTGGATGCCCGGACATTCGGACAGGAGAAGTGTTGGCGGTGCCGGTCGAAGTCCAGTAGTGGCATCTGGACGAAAAACGATGAGATTCGGCCAAACCGCCTTGGACATCTTGGATGTCCGTTCGCGATCTATTCGGGGTGCGTGCACAGGGCACCGGGTGTCCCCCGCAGCGAAATAAAGGAGGAGCGAAGCGGGGGGACATTCGCGGAGCAGAGCACACCGTCGGCGTGAGCGCGCCCTGAACGGCAGCACCCAACGAGACCCAAATAGATCGTAGACAGGCCCTCAGACCACCAGCCGATACCCCACCGCCGTCTCGGTCAGCAGATGCCGGGGCTGCGCGGGATCGGCCTCAAGCTTCTGCCGCAGGTGGCCCATGTAGATGCGCAGGTAGTGACTCTGGTCGGAGTGCGACGGGCCCCACACCTCTCGCAGCAACTGGCGCTGCGTGAGCACGCGGCCCGCGTTGGCGACCAGTACCGACAGCAGGCGATACTCGGTCGGCGTCAGGTGCACTTCGGCGCCGGCGCGGCGCACGATGCGCGCGCCGCGATCCAACTCGATCTCTCCGAAGCGGAACACAGCTTCTGCGGGCTCATCGCTGCCACCGCTCCCACCTGCAGCACGAGGACGGCGCAGGTTGGCACGCACGCGCGCCAGCAGTTCGCCGGTGCCGAAGGGCTTGGTCAGGTAGTCGTCGGCGCCGGCATCGAGCGCGGCGATCTTGTCGGCCTCGTCGGTGCGGGCCGACAGCACGATGATCGGCACGGCCGACCAGCCGCGCACATCGCGAATCAACGAGACGCCGTCGCCGTCGGGCAACCCCAGGTCCAACACCAGCAGATCGGGCTGCCGCGTGCCGGCTGCCGCCAGCCCGTCGCGCAGCGTGCCGGCCTCGTGCACCACCCAGCCTTCGGCCTCGTGCGCGCCGCGCACGAAACGGCGGATCTGCGGCTCGTCCTCGATCACGATGGCGATGGCGATGGGGGATGACATGGGTTCAGAGCTGGGTTTCTGCGGATTCAGGGGGCTCGCGACGTGGCAAGGTGACCGTGAATTCTGCACCTCCATCGCGCGCATTGGCCGCAGAGATTTCGCCCCCGTGCGCACTCACCACTGCCCGGCAGATCGCCAGGCCCAGCCCCACGCCCGGCGTGGCCGACTCGGCCTCGCCGCGGGTGAACTTGTCGAACAGCTTCTGTTCGTGGCCGAGCAACGCGGCGGGCAGGCCGGGGCCGTGGTCGCGCACCGTGAGCACCAGCGTGCCGGGTTCGGCCCGCGCGCCCACCACGATGGGCGGCGCGCCGTACTTGGTGGCGTTCTCCAGCAGGTTGACCAGCACACGCTCTATCAGCACTGCATCGAATTCGACGAGGGGGAGTCCGGGGTCCAGCGCGGTCTGCACGACCGTCTCTCCGAGTGACGTGCGCGCCGCGCGGATCGACGAGCCCACCACCTCTTCCACCGACTGCCAGTCGCGCCGCAGATTCACCGCGCCGCCCGCGATGCCGCTTTCGAGCCGCGCCATGTCGAGCATGGTTGTTGACCAGCGCATGCAGCTCGTGCGCCTGCGCGACGATGGCGCGGGTCGCGTTGGCGTGTTCTTCGGGCGGCAGCGCCTGCAGCGATTCGGCCAGCGCGTCAGTGCCGTGAGCGGCGTGCGCACGTCGTGCGAGATGGCGCCGAGCAAGGCGTTGCGCAGGCGCTCGGACTCCATCTCGACCACGGCCTGCTGCGCCACCTCGACGTAGTGCACGCGCTCCAGCGCAATCGCGATCTGCCGCGCGAGCGTGTCGAGCTGCTGTGCCTGCTCGGGAATCAGCAGCCAGCGCGGTTGCGACGGCGACAGCGCGAGCACGCCGCGGATGCGCATCGGCGCCTGCAGTGGCACGTAGTGCCAGGGCTGCGCCGCCAGCGTGGCGGTGGCAAGGCCGGCCGGCTGGCCGTGGCGGAAGGCCCAGTCGGCCACCTGCGCATCGAAGCCCTGCGGTGGGTCCTTGGGCAGCACGAGCTGGTCGGCCGCATCGGTCACCAGCACCAGCGCGTGACCGCCGAAGTGGCCCTGCACCGCAGCGGCGCCCAGCGTGATCACCTGCGTGCTCTCCAGCGCCGCGGAGAGTTCGCGCGTGAGTTCGAACAGCGAGCGTGCGCGCCGCTCGCGGCTGGTCGACACGCCAGCCGCAAAGCGCAGCCCCGCCGTCAGTTGCCCAACCAGTAGGCCGACGCCCAGCATGATCGCGAAGGTCAGCACGTACTGCACGTCGCTCACCGCGAACGACAGCCGTGGCGGCACGAAGAAATAGTCGAAGGCGGCCACGTTGAGAAAGGCCGCCAGCGCCGAAGGCCCACGGCCGAAGCGCATCGCCACGCCGACCCCGCCGAGCAGGAACAGCATCACGATGTTCGAGAGCTCGAGCACCCTGGCCAGGGGCGTGCAGACCAGCGTGAGCGCTACGCTGGTGGCCGTGGCCCAGGCGTAGCCGGGCCAGTGAATGGGCGCCTTCTCGTGATCGTCGTCGTCGGCACGCGTGCTGTTGAGGGGCGTGCGCGAGAGCCGGCGCGAACTGTCGGCGCGGCCCACTTCCATGATGTCGAGCGCGGGCGCGCGTTGCGCCAGCGCACGCGGCAGCGGCACCGGTGCTGTGGGCCACCAGCGGCGCCAGCCGGTGAGCGGCTCCGACCGCCCCAGCACCAGCGTTGCGCAATTGAGCCGGCGCGCCTGCTCGGACAGTTGCTCCGCCACGTCGGAACCCGTGAGCACCGCGGTGGCCGCGCCCAGTTCCTCGGCGAGCTTGAGCACCGCGAGGATGCGGTCGCGCTCCACGGCCGCCAGGCGCTGCAGCCGCGGCGTCTCGACATACGCCGCATGCCAGCGCACATTGAGCTGACCCGCGAGCCGCGCCGCGGTGCGCACCGTCTGCGCCGCGCCCTCGTGCGGCCCGACGCAGGCGAGGATCGCGCCCGAGGTGTTCCAGACCTGCAACGCGCCGCCTTGTCCGTTGCCGTCGGCGCCCGACTGCTCGACCCGCCAGCCGCGCACGTCGTCTTCCACATGCTCGGCGGTGCGGCGCAGCGCAATCTCGCGCAGCGCGATCAGGTTGCCCTTGCGAAAGAAGTTCTGTGCCGCGCGCTCGGCCTGCTGCGGCAGGTAGACCTTGCCGGCCGCGAGCCGCGCCGTGAGTTCGTCGGGCGTGACGTCGACCAGTACCACCTCGTCGGCCTCGTCGAGCACGGTGTCGGGCACCGTCTCGTGCACGCGCACGCCGGTGATGGCGCCGACCGTGCCGTTGAGGCTTTCGAGGTGCTGTACGTTGAGCGCCGACCAGACCTCGATGCCGGCAGCCAGCAGCTCCTGCACGTCCTGCCAGCGCTTGGCGTGGCGCGAACCGGGCGCATTGGTGTGGGCCAGCTCGTCGACCAGCAGCACGGCGGGCTTGCGCGCCAGCGCGGCGTCGAGGTCGAACTCGGCGAGCGTACGGCCGCGGTAGGCCAGCTCGCGCAGCGGCAGCGTGTCGAGCCCGGTGAGCAGCGCGGCGGTTTCGCTGCGGCCATGGGTTTCGACCACGCCGATCAGCACGTCGCGTCCGGCAGCGTGCTCGCGCTGCGCGGCGCTGAGCATGGCCCAGGTCTTGCCGACGCCGGCGCTGGCGCCGAAGTAGATGCGCAGCTTGCCGCGCAGCGCGCGTGCCTCGTCGTTGCGCAGTTGGGCAATCAGGGCGTCGGGATCAGGGCGGGCGTCAGGCATGGTGCTGGCTGCGCAGGTTATCGCATCGGGCCACCCTTGCGGCGGTTGACATGCCGCCGCGCGGTACGCGAGAGCACCCACCAGGCAAAGACGAGCGGCACGAACAGCGCCGCGAGCGCGTAGCGCAGCCAGTGCATCGATTGCTCGGGCCTGGTGCCGGCGAGCTTGTAGAACGGCGCCTCGACGCGCTGCATCCAGCGCGGCACGCGCCCGGCCGGATGGCCCCTGCGCGCCGGGGTCATTGCGGCGCCGCTCTCGACAGTGCGGGCGGCCTCATTTAATAATCAAAGCGTTTGCTTGATAAATAGCAAGCCGCCCATGCACACACGCCCCACGAAACCGACCGTGCCCACCTGGATGCCGCACCAGCCGGCAGACCGCATCCTCTCCACGCTCAAGACCCGCGGCGCGCTCGGCATTCCCGACATCGCCAGGGTGCTGAACGTCACGGTGGAAGCGGTGCGCCAGCAGATGGCCAAGCTGGAGACTGACGGCCTGGTCGACGCGGAAAGCCGCTCCAGCGGCCGCGGCCGGCCGACGCAGATCTGGCGGCTCACCGGCGAAGGCCACAAGCGCTTTCCCGACACGCACGCCGAGATGACAGTGCAGATGATCAGCGCCGTGATCAGCGTGTTCGGCGAGAAGGGCATGGACCAGCTGATCGGCGCGCGCGAGGACACCATGCGCGCCAACTACACCGAGGCGATGCGCGGCGCGCGCAGCCTCAAGACGCGGCTGGAGCGTCTTGCCGAGATCCGCAGCCGCGCAGGCTACATGGCCGAGTTCCGGCCCGAGGGCGATGGCTTTCTCTTCATCGAGAACCATTGCCCCATCTGCACCGCGGCGCAGGCCTGCACGGGCTTCTGCCGCAGTGAACTGCAACTCTTCGACGCAGTGCTGGGGCCCGAGGTGACCGTCAGCCGCGTCGAGCACGTGCTCGCGGGTGCGCGGCGCTGCGCCTACCAGGTCAGCCCGAAGCCCCGCGCCTGAAACGCTTTACCCACAACAGAAGGACCCACGATGGAACACAAGCTCCCACCCCTGCCATACGCCCTCGACGCGCTGGCGCCCGAGTACTCGCAGGAGACCCTCGAGTACCACTACGGCAAGCATCACAACGCCTACGTGGTGAACCTCAACAACCTGCAGAAGGGCACCGAGTTCGAGTCCCTCACGCTGGAAGAAATTATCAAGAAGGCCAGCGGCGGCATCTACAACAACGCTGCCCAGATCTGGAACCACACCTTCTTCTGGAACTGCATGAAGCCCCAGGGCGGCGGCACTCCCACCGGCGCGCTGGCCAGGGCCATCGATGCCAAGTGGGGCAGCTATGACGCCTTCAAGGAAGCCTTCGTGAAGTCGGCCGTGGGCAACTTCGGTTCGGGCTGGACCTGGCTGGTGAAGAAGGCCGACGGTTCGGTGGACATCGTGAACACGGGCGCTGCCGGCACGCCGCTGATGACCGCGGACATCGCACTCTTGACTGTCGACGTCTGGGAACACGCCTACTACATCGACTACCGCAACCTGCGCCCGAAGTTCGTCGAGACCTTCCTGGCCAAGCTGGTGAACTGGGACTTCGTCGCGAAGAACTTCGGCTGATCGCCGAGCGCGGCGACGTCCTCAGCCGTCGATCAGGTTGAGGATGTTGCCGTCCGGGTCCTTGAACCAGGCGACCTTCATGTCGCCCGTGACGTGGATGTCGCCTTCGAGCGTCGCGCCAGGGATGTCGTAGTGCTCGAAGCGCACGCCCTTGGCCTTGAGCGCCGCCACGAGGCGTTCGATGTCGCCATCGACCGACCAGGTCACGGCCGTGGCCTGGTTGGTGCCGGCGAATGACGAGCGATACACGTTGATCTGGGTGCTGCCGCTGCGGTAGACGATCACCTCCTCGCCTTCCGCGTCGACCTGCGTCAGGCCCAGCGTGTCTTCGTAGAAGCGGCGGGCCACGGCGAGGTCTTTCACCGCGAGGTTGGCCACGGCGTTGATGTTTCCGAGCATGGGTGTCTCCTGTGGGGGGCTACACCCCATCTTCGGCGCCAGGGCGGGCATGTCAAGCCGCCGCCGCTCGATACGGGGCCCATCGCGAACGAAGAAAACCCCGGGGCTCCGCTTCCGGCACACTGCACCTCGGTGCAGTGCCCGACGAGGCCTCAATAAAGTCTGCAACCCGATTCGCCCCGATATACAGAGACAACACCCATGATCCGCAAACTCACCCGCTCGCTGGCCCTTGCGCTGGCCCTTTCCCTCACGTTCACCACGGCTGCGCAGGCGCAGACCTACCCCGCCAAGCCGATCCGCATGATCGTGCCCTTCCCGCCCGGCGGCGGCACCGACATCCTCGCGCGCCTGGTCGCGCAGAAGCTCACCGAGACCAACCACTGGACCGTGGTGCCCGACAACCGCGCGGGCGCCGGCGGCACCATCGGCATTGCCGAGGCCGCGCGCGCCGCGCCCACGGGCTACGACATCGTGATGGGCCAGAAGGACAACATGGTCGTCGCGCCCTGGCTCTACAAGAACCTGAGCTACAACCCGACCAAGGACCTGGTGGCCGTGGCCCACGTGGCCTACACGCCGGTGGTGATCGTCACGCAGGCCAACTCGAAGTTCAAGACGCTCGACGACGTGGTGAAGGCCGCGCGCGCCGCGCCCGACACCATCACCTACGGCTCGCCCGGCAACGGCACCACCATCCACCTGGCCGGCGAGATCTTCAACAGCGCCGCGAAGATCAAGATGCGCCACGTGCCCTACAAGGGGTCGAACGCCGCCATGATGGACGTGCTCGCGGGCAACGTCGACCTGATGGTGTCGTCGGTGCCCTCGGCCATGGCGCAGATCAAGGCCGGCAAGCTGCGCCCGCTGGCCGTGACCTCGGCCAAGCGCAGCACCTCATTGCCCGACACCCCGACCGTGGCCGAGCTGGGCTACAAGGGCTTCGACGTGTCGACCTGGTACGGCCTCTTCGTGCCGGCCAAGACGCCCAAGGACGTGATCGCGACGCTCAACACCGAGGTCAACAAGCTGCTGGCCACGCCCGAGATGCAGGCCGCCATCATCGGCCAGGGCGCCGAGCCGCAGAGCATGACGCCCGACCAGTTCGGCGCACTGCTGAAGACCGACTACGAGAAGTGGAAGGGCATCGTGCAAGCCTCGGGCGCGACCATCGAATAAGCCCGGGCGTCGCAGAATGGTGTCTCCACAACGGGCCGCGACGACGGCATGGAGACATCGATGGACCATCGCGACAACGCACGCGCCTTCTTCTTCCTGAAGACGACCGCCCTCGCAGCGGTCGTGGCCCTGGCCCAGGGCTGCGCGCAGACCCCGGTCCAGCAGTCCCCCTCCGAATCCACCATCGCCGCGCACGTTGCAGCGGCCACCGGATCTGCGGGGTCCGACCTGCGCCCGCTGCTCGAACTGTGCAAGCCCGCGACACAACCACCGCAAGCCGAGATGGACAAGGGCCTCGCCGCCCTCATCGACAAGCCCGCGCCGCCGCCGGGCAAGGCCTTCGACAACCTGTACTTCGTGGGCGCCGACTGGGTCAGCGCCTGGGCCATCAAGACCTCGGACGGCATCATCCTGATCGATGCGCTCAACAACGAGATGGAGGCCGCGGCGCTCATCGAGGGCGGCATGCGCAAGCTGGACCTCGACCCGGCGCAGATCAAGTACGTGATCGTCACGCACGGCCACGGCGACCACTACGGCGGTGCGCCCTACCTCGCGCAGAAGTACCGCGCCCGCGTGGTGATGAGCGAAGCCGACTGGACGATGACGGAAACGAAGCTCGAATTCGCGACGCCGATCTGGGGCGCGCCGCCCAAGCGCAGCGCGGGCGGCATCTCGGTGAAGGACGGCGACCGCATCACGCTGGGCGACACCACCGTCACGCTGTACATCACGCCGGGCCACACCATGGGCACGATCTCGCCGGTGTTCGACGTGACATCGGGCGGCCAGAAGCACCGCGCCATGCTCTGGGGCGGCACGGCCTTCAACTTCGGCAAGAACGTGCCGCGCCTGGGCAGCTATATTGAGTCCACACGGCGCATGGGCACGGTGACGCAGGCGCAGAACATCGACGTGCTGCTGTCGAACCACTCGGCCGTCGACAGTTCGCAGGCCAGGCTGGCCGCGCTGCGGCAGCAACCGGCGGGTGCGGCCAATCCGTTCGTGATCGGCACGCCCGCGGTGTCGCGCGCATTGAACGTGATGGGCGAATGCGCGCAGGCGCAGCGCGACAGGTTCGCGCTGCAGTAGCGAGGACCGGTCAGTCCAGCAGGATCGTGGGGCAGGACAAGGTCAGCCGCTCGGGCAGCGGGGAGTTCTGCCAATCGGGCTGCGACCTTTTCTGGAAGGCTTCGAGGGATTGGTAGGCGTTGGCGTTCCAACCGTATCGGCTTACCTGTTCGACCTCGAAAACTTCGTACGCACATCTTCTGCTGCGGGACTTGATGCGCAGCGCGAGCCGTTTGTGCTCACCTGCGAAATCTTTCTCGAGCCCCTCATAGCGCGCCGGCTTGCAGACACTGAAGGGAGTGTTCCATTCGGCCGTCTTCTCGCGAATGTAGAGGTTGCCCGAGCATGCGTGCCCGGTTCCCTCGAAAGCGCCAGTGAACGGCCTTTCGTCGGCCGCAACCGGGCCAACGAAAACCGCGGCAAGAAGCATTGCTGCCAAGGTCAGCGCGCGCATGCAGTCTCCACTCGCTTGTCGATGGCCAAAGCTGCGTACTGAAACTTCCTCGCGTACAGCGGATCACCGTGGTTGTAGCGTTGCGCGATGCTGCCCGATGACAGCGGGTTCCAACCCGTGATGACCCGCTCGACAGCGGCCCTCTGGTACTTCAGCACGTCTCCCGCGTGCACGATGCCGACGGAAGGATTGAGCCTCTTCATCACCTCGGGCGTGCTGCCTCGAGCCTTCGCCACTTTCTCGATACTGTCGCCGGATACCGCCGTGACTTCATGAACCGTTGCATCGGTGCCGAGGACGCTTTTGTATGCATAGCTCGCCATGCGCATCAGCAGATAGCCAATGCCGGCCTGAATGTTCTGCCTTGGATCGGACTTCGCGCCGTCCAGCGACAAGCCGCGCCGTATCGATGGCGGAACGATCAGAGATCCACCTTCATTGCCGAGAAGAAGCGAGGTCAATCCCGGGTCGTCGACGTTGCCGATCTGCATGGGCCTGCGTTTCCACAGCGGGTTGTTGGCCCCCGTCTCGACCCACAACATGATCTTGACGATCTTCCAATCCAGAGGAGCGTAACCTGGGGACTTGCCGAGGTGGCAGTTGTACTCGTCAACCGTCGACCAGATCTCGCAATCGTGCACGTCCCAGTTGGCGTTCGCGTCATCGATCCCGTCTTGCCACTTCTCGTAGCCGGATTTGCGCGCCGATTCATGCGCCTTGGTCTTCGAAGGATGGCTTGCCGGATGCCCGGCTGTTCGTGCTGTGGTCATGTCACTCCCTGATGTTGAATGTTGTTTTCAGGACGCGAACCCACATCCGCGCCCCGCAGGGAGAAACTACGCCAGCAACTGCCGCTCAACCGACAAGAAGTCGGCCGTACTGCGACATACGCCGCACTTCAATCAGGCACGAACTTCGTGTTGAAGATATCGACGTCCGACTCCAGCTCGAACGTCACCACCTGCCCCATCTTCCCGTCGCTCATGCGGCAGACCGAGAACAGGCTGTAGCGCCCCTTGAAGTAGAAGTCTTCCATCACGATCAGCGCGTACGGATGCGGCCCGAAGACCTGGTGTTCGAAGATGACGCGGTGCACGTTCCTCGGCGACGGGAAGAGCTTGTAGTCGTTGGTGTCGATCGACTTTGCGGTGGCCATGGCGTGCGTGTCCTTCGTTTCAGGCAGGGTCGCGCACGTCGGCCACGGGGTTGTTGCCGAAGTCCGCGCGCGCCAGGTACTTGAGCACCTTGGCCGCCGCGGTGGCGGGGCTGTCGAGCCGGCCGTCTTCCTTCATGCTCACGAAGCGCGTGCGGTCCGGAAAGTTTTCGGCCGATGCGCCGCGCAGCTGCACCTGCATGTCGGTGTCGATGATGCCGGGCGCGAGCGAGACGATGCGCGCACCGTTCGGCGCGGCCGCTTCTTCGAGTGCGACGGCACGCGAGAAGTGGTCCATGCCGGCCTTGGCCGCGCAGTAAGGCGCCTGGCTGCCCATCGCGTTGCGGCCGAGGCCCGAGGAGATGTTCAGCACCTTGCGCGCGCCGCGCCATTCGCGGGTGGCACCCAGCACGGCGGCGGTCAGCAGCATCGGCGCTTCGAGGCCGATGCGCAGGGCCTGCGACAGCTCGGCACCCACGGCGCTGGCGAGCGGCGCGGGGTTGCCCACGGTGCCGGCGTTGTTGATCAGGGTCACGCTGTCGAAGCGCTGCGGGTCGATGGTCTTGAGCCACGCCGACACGCGCGCCGAGGCGGCGACCGGATCGGACAGATCCTGCTCCCATTGCGTGAGTTCGGTATCGGCCGCCTTGGCCAGCTCGGCCAGTTACGGGTCCTGCTTGCGCGAGATGCCGAGCACCACATGGCCGGCTTGCAGCAGCTGTTCGGCCATGGCACGGCCCAGGCCACGCGAGGCGCCGGTGATCAGGGTGAGGTGAGAAGCGGTCATCGGGAAAGTCTTTCTTGAGCGAAGGCGGGGAGGTTAAGGGGTTTCGAAAGGCCTCGCGGCTCAGTTGGTGCGGAACTGCTTGCGCAGGAAGGCCCGATGCCGCGCGATGTGCTCCAGCTGCGCGGGCGCGATGGTGCCGCCGAGATCAACCTCGTCCGCACCGTTGAGCACCGCGTTGGCATGCGTCATCGCACGCGTGACGACTTCTTCTTCGCTGACACCGGCCTCTGCCGCCAAGTCGAGCGCCACGCGCCGCATGGCGCGCTGCGAGAGCATCCACATGGCGCCGAAGCGGTCCCAGGCCAGCGCGGCCTCTTCGGACTTCTCGCGGTCGGCAAGGATCTCGCCGAGCGGCTTGGCCAGGATGTCGTTGAGGGTGTCGATCTTCTCGGTCAGCGCCTCGTTGCGCTCGATGGCTTCCTGCAGCGTCGGGCCGGTGTCTTCGGCCTTCGCCTTCGGCGCCTCGGGCGGCGGGATGAAGCCCGCTTGCGCATTGGCGGGGACGATCTGGAGCTGGTCTTTGAGGATCATGCTTTTTCCGTTTCCGGTGAGGTGTTCTTCTTGTTCGACATCGCGCTCACGCGCAGGCCCGGCAGGTCGAGCACGCGCAGCCCACCGTACTCCACGCGGATAACCCCTGCGCCGACAGGCCGTTGAGCGCCTCGTTCACGCGCTGGCGCGAGAGGCCGACCAGGTAGGCGAGTTCCTGCTGCGTGATGCGCAGCACCTCGCCCACGCCCGGATAGAGAACGGGATTGAACAGCGACACCAGGTTGCGCGCCACGCGCGCGTCGGGGTTGTTGAGCCGATCGATCTCCAGCGCCGCGATGAACTGGCCGAGCCGTTCGTTGAGCTGGTTCATCACGAAGCGGTTGAAGCCGATGGAATGGTCCAGCAGCCAGTGAAAGCTCTCGATCGGCAGGCCCGCCACCACGCTGCGCCGCAGCGCCTGGATGTTGTAGCGGTAGGGCTCGCGCTTCATCACCGTGCCTTCGCCGAACCAGCCGCCGGGCGGCACGCCGGTGTAGGTGACGGAGCCGCCGTCGGCGTTGTCGTTGCTCATCTTGAGCAGGCCTTCGACCACGCCGAACCAGTAGGTGGGCGAGCGGCCGACGCGGCAGACCAGGTCGCCGGGCTCGGCTTCGCCCACTACCAGCGCGGCTTCGGCGCGGCGGCGTTCGGTGGGCGTGAGCGTGGGCAGCCAGGGGATGCCGTCGAGCTCGGCGGCATTGGCGGGACGCACGCGGTCCTTGATCGAACCGCCGAGCACGCTGTGAGAACCGCCAAGGGAAGGATGGCCGTGAGGCATCGGGAAACTCCGGGGAGTAGTGTCCCTAGAATTGTCGTTGGAACGACAACCGGGCGTCAAAGTGGGACCTACGATCCGCCCACTGTGCAAACCAACGACCCCACCCCCGTCTGCTGCTCGCGCATGCCCAGACCCAGCCCGAGTCACCCGCCGTGCGCGAGAAAGACCTCGGCATCTGGCAAACCTGGACTTGGAACGCCGTGGCGCAGGAAGTACGCGAGATGGCCTGCGGCCTCGCGAGCCTCGGCTTCAAGGCCTTCGACAACCTCGCCATCATGGGCGCCAACCGTCCGCACCTGTACATGGCGGTGGTCGCGGCGCAAAGCCTGCGCGGCGTGCCGGTGCCGCTCTACCAGGACGCGGTGGCCAGCGAGATGGTCTTCATGCTGCAGGACGCGGCCATCGATTTCGTGATCGTCGAAGACCAGGAGCAGGTCGACAAGCTGCTCGAATGCCGCGAGCTGCAGAAGGACCAGCAGCACGGCATCCGCCACATCATCTATGACGACCCCAAGGGCCTGCGCCACTACGAGCAGCCCGGGCTGATCAGCTACGAACAGCTGCGCGAGCTGGGCCGGGCCTTCGACAAGGCGAACGTCGGCCACTACGACCGCGCGGTGGCGAGCGGCGAGGCCGGCGACGTCGGCGTGATCCTCTACACCTCGGGCACCACCGGCCGCCCCAAGGGCGTGTGCCAGACGCATGCGAGCTTCATCGCGGCAGGCCGCGGCGGCGTGGAGACCGACAGGCTCGGCCCCGGCGACAACATCATGAGCTACCTGCCGATGGCGTGGGTCGGTGACCACCTGTTCTCCGTCGCGCAATGGCTGGTGGGCGGCTTCACGCTCAACTGCCCCGAGTCGGCCGAGACCGTGATGAACGACATGCGCGAGATCGGCCCGAGTTACTACTTCGGCCCGCCGCGCACCGTCGAAGGGCTGCTCACGGCCGTGTCGATCCGCATGGAAGACGCGGCGGCCCCCAAACGCTGGCTGTATGCGAAGTTCATGGCGCTGGCGCAGCGCGTGGGCGCGGACATCCTGAACGGCGCGACGGTGAGCACCGGCGACCGGCTGATGTACGGCCTCGGCAATCTGCTGATCTACGGCCCGCTGCGCAACGTGCTGGGCATGAGCCGCATCCGCGTGGCCTACACGGCAGGCGCGGCCATCGGGCCCGACCTGTTCCGTTTCTACCGCTCCATCGGCGTCAACCTCAAGCAGTTCTACGGCCAGACCGAGACCTGCGCGTACGTCTGCCTGCAGCAGGACGGCAAAGTGAAGCTGCAGACGGTCGGCACCGCTGCGCCGGGCATCGAACTCAAGATCGCGGAAGACGGCGAAGTGCTGGTGCGCGGCGTGTCGGTGCTCAAGGAGTACTACAAGCGCCCCGACGCCACCGCCGAAGTGCTGGACGCCAACGGCTACTTCCACACTGGCGATACCGGCGTGCTCGACAGCGAAGGCCACCTGCGCATCATCGACCGCGCCAAGGACGTGGGTCGGCTCGTGAGCGGGGCGATCTTTGCGCCCAACTACATCGAGAACAAGCTCAAGTTCTTCCCGCAGATCAAGGAAGCCGTGTGCTTCGGCAACGGGCGCGACGAGGTCTGCGCGGCCATCAACATCGACTTCGAAGCGGGGTGGGCAACTGGGCCGAGCGCCGCGGCCTCGCCTACGGTGGCTATGTCGACCTGGCCGGCAAGCCCGAAGTGCTGACGCTCGTCGCCGAATGCATCGGCAAGGTCAACGCCGATCTCGCGAGCGAAGACGGCATGGGCGAGACGCAGATCGCGCGCTTCCTCGTGCTGCACAAGGAGCTCGACCCCGACGACGACGAGCTCACCCGCACGCGCAAGGTGCGGCGCGGCTTCATCGCCGAGAAATACGCGGTGCTGGTCGATGCGCTCTATGGCGGCAAGACCGAGCAGTACATCGAGACTCAGGTCAAGTTCGAGGACGGGCGCACAGGCGTGGTGAACGCCACGCTGAAGATCGTCGAGGCCAAGACCTTTCCCATCGTGAAGGCCGCGGCATGAGCACCCGGAAGACCGGCGAGGTCATCCTCGACGTACAGAACATCTCGTTGAGCTTCGGCGGCGTGAAGGCGCTCACGGACATCAGCTTCAACGTGCGCGAGCATGAAGTGCGCGCCATCATCGGGCCGAACGGCGCGGGCAAGAGCTCGATGCTGAACTGCATCAACGGCGTCTACTGGCCGCAGCAGGGCTCCATCACCTTCCGCGGCCAGACCTTCAAGCACATGAACTCGCGCCAGGTGGCCGAGATGGGCGTGGCGCGCACCTTCCAGAACCTCGCGCTGTTCAAGGGCATGAGCGTGCTCGACAACATCATGACGGGGCGCAACCTCAAGATGAAGAGCGGCCTGCTCGCCCAGGCCTTCCGCTGGGGCCCGGCGGAACGCGAAGAGCTCGCGCACCGCGAGTTCGTCGAACACATCATCGACTTCCTCGAGATCCAGGCGCACCGCAAGACGCCGGTGGGCCGCCTGCCCTACGGTTTGCAAAAACGTGTCGACCTTGGCCGCGCGCTCGCGATGGAGCCGCAGGTGCTGCTGCTCGACGAGCCGATGGCCGGCATGAACGTGGAAGAGAAGCAGGACATGAGCCGCTTCATCCTCGACGTGAACGACGAGTTCGGCGCGACCATCGTGCTGATCGAGCACGACATGGGCGTGGTGATGGACATCTCCGACCGCGTGGTGGTGCTGGACTACGGCAAGAAGATCGGTGACGGCACGCCGGATGAAGTTCGGAACAACGAAGACGTGATCCGGGCGTACCTCAGTGTGGAGCACTGACGCCATGCCGAACCCGACCCTGATGCATTGCTCCTTCCCCTCCCGGGGGAAGGCTGGGATGGGGGCACGACAGCCCTCACAACACGGCAGCACCTCATCGAGCGCCGCGTGCCCCCACCCCAACCCTCCCCCGGAAGGGGAGGGGGAGGGAGAAAGACAAAGACACTGACCATGGGCTTTTTCCTCGAAACCCTGTTCGGCGGCCTCATGGTCGGCATGCTCTATTCGCTGATCGCCATCGGCTTCGTGCTGATCTACAAGGCCTCGGGCGTCTTCAACTTCGCGCAGGGCGCGATGGTGCTGTTCGCAGCGCTGGCCATGGCGCGTTTTTCCGAGTGGTTCCCGCTGTGGTTCGGCTTCCAGAGCCTGATCCTCGCGAACATCCTGGCCTTCATCGCGGCCATGGCCGTGATGATCGTCGTGGCCTGGCTGATCGAGCGGCTCGCGCTCAGCAAGCTGGTGAACCAGGAAGGCATCACGCTGCTGATGGCCACGCTGGGCATTGCCTACTTCCTCGACGGCGTGGGCCAGACCATCTTCGGCACGACATCTACAAGATCGACGTCGGCATACCCAAGGAACCGCTGATGGTGCTGCAGGGCACCTTCGAAGGCGGCCTGCTGCTGAGCCAGGAAGACCTGGTCGCTGCGCTGGTGTCGGCCGCCCTCGTGGTGGTGCTGGCCATCTTCTTCCAGAAGACCGCCACCGGCCGGGCGCTGCGCGCAGTGGCCGACGACCACCAGGCCGCGCAGTCCATCGGCATTCCGCTGTCGCGCATCTGGGTGATCGTGTGGTCGGTGGCCGGCTTCTCGGCGCTGGTGGCCGGGATCATCTGGGGTTCGAAGCTGGGCGTGCAGTTCTCGCTCTCGCTGGTGGCGCTGAAGGCGCTGCCGGTGGTGATCCTTGGCGGGCTGACCTCGATTCCGGGCGCCATCATCGGCGGCCTGCTGATCGGCGTCGGCGAAAAGCTCTCCGAAATCTATCTCGGCCCCATGCTCGGTGGCGGCATCGAGATCTGGTTCGCCTATGTTCTTGCACTGGTCTTCCTGCTCGTGCGGCCGCAAGGGCTGTTCGGCGAAAAGATCATCGATCGGGTCTGAGATGTTCTACAGAGAAAACGGCCAGTTCAAGTCGAGCTACCGCGCCGACCAGCAGATCTTCCCGATCGCGCAGGACCGCATCGCGATGCTGGTGCTGCTGCTCGTGGCGTTCATCGTCGTGCCGCTGGGCGTGTCCGACTACTGGATGCGCGCCATCCTCACGCCCTTCCTGATCCTCTCGCTCGCGGCGCTGGGCCTCAACATCCTGGTCGGCTACTGCGGCCAGATCTCGCTGGGCACCGGCGCCTTCATGGCGGTAGGCGCCTATGCGGCCTACAACTTCCAGGTGCGCATCGACGGCATGCCGCTGATCGCCTCGCTGCTGCTGGGCGGCCTCTGCGCCACGGTGATCGGTGTGCTCTTCGGCATTCCGAGCCTGCGCATCAAGGGGCTGTACCTTGCCGTGGCCACGCTGGCGGCGCAATTCTTCACCGACTGGGCCTTCTTGCGCATCCAGTGGTTCACCAACAACTCGTCGTCGGGCTCGGTGAGCGTGGCGGGGCTCAACGTGTTCGGCGTGCCGATCGAATCGCCGGTGCAGAAGTATCTGTTCTGCCTGCTCTTCGTGGTGGTGTTCGCGCTGCTCGCCAAGAACCTGGTGCGCAGCGCCATCGGCCGCGAATGGCTGGCAATGCGCGACATGGACGTGGCGGCCGCGGTGATCGGCATCCGCCCGGTGTACGCCAAGCTCACGGCCTTTGCGGTGAGCAGCTTCATCGTCGGCGTGGCCGGCGGGCTGTGGGGCTTCATCCATCTGGGCGCGTGGGAGCCGGCGGCGTTCAGCATCGACCGCTCGTTCCAGCTGCTCTTCATGGTGATCATCGGCGGGCTCGGCTCGATCATGGGCAGCCTCTTCGGCGCCGCGTTCATCGTGCTGCTGCCGCTCTTTCTGAACCAGCTGCCCGCGTGGCTGGGCTTCTCGATTTCGACCGCGCTGGCCTCGCACCTCGAGACCATGATCTTCGGCGCGCTGATCGTGTTCTTCCTGATCGTCGAGCCGCACGGGCTAGCTCGGCTGTGGTCCACCGCCAAAGAGAAATTGCGGCTCTGGCCCTTCCCTCATTGATGAGAGAGTTTTCCCGTTCGTTCGTAAAACCCCGGCACTGAGGTGCCCACAAAAGGAGACAGGCATGAAACTGAAATCGCTCGCTCTGACCGCCGTCCTGGTGGCCAGCACCCTCGGCGCCCTGCTGCTCGCGCCATCGCTCGCACAGGCGCAGGCCAAGGAACAGTTCTTCCCTCTGCTGGTGTACCGCACCGGCCCCTACGCGCCCAACGGCACGCCGTGGGCCAACGGCAAGCAGGACTACATCAAGTACATCAACGCCACCGGCGGCATCAACGGCGTGAAGATCACGTACGAGGAATGCGAAACCGGCTACGCCACCGACAAGGGCGTCGAATGCTATGAGCGCCTGAAGGGCCGCCCCGGCGTGACGCTGTTCGACCCGCAGGCCACCGGCATCACCTTCGCACTGACCGACAAGGTGCCGACCGACAAGATCCCGCTGATCACGCTGGGCTACGGCCTGTCGGCCTCGCAGGACGGCGGCGTGTTCAAGTGGAACTTCCCGCTGATGGGCTCGTACTGGACGGCGGCCGACATCCTGATCCAGCACATCGGCAAGAAGGAAGGGGGCATGGACAAGCTCAAGGGCAAGAAGATTGCCCTCGTGTACCACGACTCGCCGTTCGGCAAGGAACCGATTCCACTGCTGCAGGAGCGCGCCAAACAGAACGGCTTCGAGCTCTCGCTGATTCCAGTGACCGCACCGGGCGTGGAACAGAAGTCCGCCTGGCTGCAGGTGCGCCAGTCGCGCCCCGACTACGTGCTGCTGTGGGGCTGGGGCGTGATGAACTCCACCGCGCTGAAAGAAGCCGTGGCCACCGGCTACCCGCGCGAGAAGATGTACGGCGTGTGGTGGGCCGGCGCCGAGCCCGACGTGAAGGACGTGGGCGCCAATGCCAAGGGCTACAACGCGCTGGCGCTCAACACCTCGGGCACGCAACCCAAGGTGATCCAGGAGATCCTCAAGCAAGTGCACGACAAGGGCCAGGGCACGGGTCCGAAGGAAGAAGTGAGCTCGGTGCTCTACACGCGCGGCGTGATCATCCAGATGCTGACCATCGAGGCCGTCAAGCGCGCGCAGGAACGCTTCGGCAAGGGCAAGGTCATGACCGGCGAGCAGGTGCGCTGGGGCATGGAGAACCTCGCACTCGACCAGAAGAGGCTCGATTCACTGGGCTTCTCGGGCGTGATGCGTCCGGTGAGCACCTCGTGCCAGGACCACATGGGCTCGACCTGGGCGCGCGTGCACACCTGGGACGGTGCCAAGTGGGGCGACATGTCCGAGTGGTACCAGGCCGATGACCAAATCATCAAGCCGATGGTGAAGGCTTCCGCGGAGAAGTACGCGAGCGAGAAGAAGCTCACGCGCAGAGACGCAGTCGACTGCCAATCCTGATGCACTGACGAGCCGTGGCGGCTCGCAAGAGCCGCCATTCGAAAGGACAGCCCCGCTGTTCTTTCGAATGCTTCGGACCACACCATGAGCGAACCCAACATCCTTCTCAACGTCAACGGCATCGAGGTGATCTACAACCACGTGATCCTCGTGCTCAAGGGCGTGTCGCTGACCGTGCCCGAAGGCGGCATCGTGGCACTGCTCGGCGGCAACGGCGCGGGCAAGACGACCACGCTGCGTGCGGTGAGCAACCTGCTCGCGGGCGAACGCGGGGCCGTGACCAAGGGCACCATCGAGCTGCGCGGCGACCGCATCGAGGCGCTGTCACCGGCCGAGCTGGTGAAGCGCGGGCTGATCCAGGTGATGGAAGGCCGCCACTGCTTCGCGCACTTGACCATCGAAGAGAACCTGATGACCGGCGCCTACACGCGCACCGACGGCAAGGCCGCGGTGCAGCAGACGCTCGACAAGGTCTATGCCTATTTCCCACGCCTGAAGACAAGGCGCACCTCGCAGGCCGCCTACACCTCGGGCGGCGAGCAGCAGATGTGCGCCATCGACCGCGCGCTGATGGCGAACCCGACCATGGTGCTGCTCGACGAGCCTTCGATGGGCCTCACGCCGCAGATCGTGGGGAGGTGTTCGAGATCGTGAAAGACCTCAACACCAAGGAACGCGTGACCTTCCTCCTGGCCGAGCAGAACACCAACATGGCGCTGCGCTACGCCGACTACGGCTACATCCTGGAGAACGGCCGCATCGTGATGGACGGCGAAGCCAAGAGCCTGCGCGAGAACGAGGACGTGAAGGAGTTCTACCTTGGCGTCGGCGGCGCGGACCGCAAGAGCTTCCGCGATGTGAAGAGCTACAAGCGGCGCAAGAGGTGGCTGGCTTGACTGTCCGAACGAAACCCTGGCTTTCGATTCGTCGCGTTGTGTTTGACGTGCGTTGTTCGGGGCGCTGCTGTTCGGGGCACGCTCACGCCGGCGGTGTGCTCTGCTCCGCGAATGTCCCCCGGCGCGGCCTAGGGCCGCATGCCTCCTCCTTTATTTCGCTGCGCAGAGCACACCGCCGGCGTGATCGCTCAGAGCACTTGTTGATCGGCCGCACACCAGCCGCCTGCCCTCGTGCACAGGGCACCGGGTGCTCCCCGCAGCGAAATAAAGGAGGAGCGAAGCGG
>CAMATD010000060.1 GCA_945860785.1 Variovorax sp. YR752
GAGCGCAGCGGCTCGTAGCCTTCGGTGGCGCCGTATTGCAGCGCGCTGCCGGGTTCCTCGGTCAACGCCTTCTGGCTTGCCTCCTTGAGGCCCTCGACGTCGAACATCGCGCTGTCGGGGAAACCGCCCGCGAAACTGATGATGCCGGGCTTGCCGAGCAGCTTGAAGAGTTCGCGGATGGCAGAGGTTTCGACGTTGTCGAGGCGGGAGGCGAATTGCATGGTCAGTCTCACTTTCTGGGGGCCATTGTCGCGAAAGCCGGGTGCATGAATGCTGCGTAAGGCTATCGCCTTTCAACGATATATTGCGCCTACCACCGCCATGCGCCACACGTCAGACGAGCGCCGCGCCCCGAGAACCCCATGAAAACAGACAACATCCCCCTCTTCTTCGCCACCCTGCAGGCGGCCAACCCCACGCCCGAGACCGAGCTCGAATACGACACGCCTTTCGAGCTGCTGGCCGCCGTGCTGCTCTCGGCGCAGGCCACCGACGTGGGCGTGAACAAGGCCACGCGCAAGCTCTTCCCGGTGGCCAACACGCCGCAGGCGATCCTCGATCTGGGCGTCGAAGGGCTCGAGGACTACATCAAGACCATCGGGCTCTACCGCAGCAAGGCCAAGCACCTGATCGAAACCTGCCGCATGCTCGTCGAACTGCACGGCGGCGAGGTGCCGAGGACGCGCGCCGAGCTCGAGGCGCTGCCCGGCGTCGGCCGCAAGACGGCCAACGTGGTGCTCAACGTGGCCTTCGGCGAAGCGACCATCGCGGTCGACACGCACATCTTCCGCATGGGCAACCGCACCGGCCTGGCGCCCGGCAAGACGCCGCTCGAGGTGGAACTCAAGCTCGAGAAGCGCGTCCCACTGGAGTACCGGCTGCATGCGCACCACTGGCTGATCCTGCACGGCCGCTACATCTGCGTGGCGCGCAAGCCGCGTTGCTGGGAATGCGCGGTTTCTGCCTTTTGCGACTACAAACCCAAGACACCCGCCCCGAAAACGGCCTGACATCAACACAGCATGACGACCCCGAAGAATCACAGCGCCCTTCTTGCCGCCGCCCTGCTCTCGGCAGCCGCCTTTGTTCCGGCAGCGGCCTGGTCGCAAGGAAGTGGCCTGTCGCCCGACGCGATGGCGGCCTACGGCGGACGCTGGTCGACCTCGTGCGCCGATGCATCCGCGCCGACGCTGCAGGTTCGCCAGGACATGCTGATCGCCGAAAGCGGCAAGCGCCGCGTGGTCGGCCAGAAGCCCGAGACGGCCCACAGCTTCTTCGGCAACAGCCAGCCGCCGGCCCACTTCGACGTCGCGCTGATGAGCAACGTGGACAAAGGCGGCGCAATGACCTTCCTCGTCTACCGCGAAGCGCGCGGACAGTCCATCACCCTGGATGCCGCGAAGCCGGTTGCAGGGCAACTGGGCCCCGATCTGATGAAGCTTCGCTATTGGCGATGCGATGGCGCCGCACGGGCCGCGACGCCGCCCGCAGAACCGGCCGCCGCCAATCAGTCGCCTCCGCCGACAGGCAGCCCCGCCGCGCTGGCGCAAGGGCCAGCCATGCAGAAAGCCTGGCGCGCGGCATTGGGAACTCGCGAAAACGACCGCTGGCTGGTGCGCCGCGAAGGCCCGGCACCCGAGCCGCAATGGGTCACCGTGGACGGCACGCGCTACCTGCTGCATGCCTTCTGCAAGCCGCACGACTGCCACGACAACAACGCCATCGCGCTCTATGACCAGGGCTCGGGCCGCATCTACGGATTGGTGCAGCGCAACGACAAGAACACCCTCGTGGGCGCGCCGCCGCAGGCTCTGGCGCCGCAGCTGGAAAAGCTCTGGCGGGAACAGTGGCGGCAGAAAAACTGAGCTGATCAGCACTTTCAGGGGCCTGGCCGCCCCCCAACGCACTACCACGAATGATGGATGTGCAACGGCCGGCAGAGGCAGACACTGCACGCCACCACCGACCGGTGGAGGAGGCAGACCCCATGGCACTCACGCCCGAACAACAGCAAGCCATCCGCGATGAGGAGTACTTCCGGATCGAGGTGCGCAAGTCCCTCGCTGCGCCGCAGAGGCCGCCGTCGCTGATGGACCGTCTCTCGGCCTTCGGCGATTCCAAGGTGGGCTTCTGGCTGTTGACGACCGTGCTCGCGGGCCTCGTCGCCACGGGGCTCACCCAGTTGCAGCGCCGCCTGGACCAGGAAGACATCCAGCGCCGCGAGATCGCGGAACGCAGCCGCCGCGATGCGGACATGCTGCTCAAGCTTGGGCCCATGCTGACCTCCGACAAACGGCCGCAGGTGGACATGGCCATCGTCCTGCTCAACAGCCTGTCGGCCGGCGACGGGATCGACAAGCAGGTGTCGGGGCAGATCGTCGCCCTGTTCAGGAGCACGGCCGAGGCCGGCAACAAGCCCAACGCCACGACCGAGGAACGCGTGGCCAGCCAGGCCGTCTACAGCTTCTTCGACAAGGCCGGCCTCTCGGCCATGCAGGCGTGGGGAACACCGGCGGCGGCGGCCGTTGCCGCCGAGCCGGCTTCGACGGCGGCGCCCAGCCTCGTGGCGGCCGCGCTGAACAGCGAATCGCTGCCGGTGCGCATCTATCTCCAGATCGGAGACAAGGCCGACCTGCCCGCTGCAACCCAGGCATCCGAGGGATTGCGCCGGGCCGGGATGATCGTGCCCGGCATCGAGCAGGTGCCGGCGCAGAACAGTCCGCAACAGAACGACGTGCGCTACTGCAAGGACAAGGTGTCGCCCACGGCACTGGAGCGGGTGCGGGCCGCCAGTGCCGACCAGGTACACCCGGAGCCGACGATGAGAGAGCTGCCGCCCAAGCTCTGCGGCAACGTGCGCTTCAACCACTTCGAGCTGTGGTTCGCGCGGCAGTAGCGTCAGCCGGCTGAAGACTGCTCGAAGGTCAGCCAGCCGCCGAATGCCAGGTCGCCGGCAGGCCAGTCGGCGGCGGCCCCGGGGCAGCGGATGCCACGTTGCAGCAGCGTGACGGCGCGCAGCACGCCGGCATGCGTGACCCACAGCGCATTGCGCTCGCCCGACAGCCATTCGTCGTGCGCGTCAGCCACGCGCTGCATGAAGACGCGCACGCTCTCGCCATGAACACCAGCGGACGCCTCGGCGAAATTGCCGATCCAGGCTTCGAACTCCTCGCGCGCGATGGCGGACCATGGCTGCCCTTCCCACGCGCCGAATTTCATCTCGGCCAAGCGGGCATCGTGTTGCACCACCAGATCCGGACGCAATGCCGCGATGGCATTCGTCAGCGCGACACAGCGCCGCAGCGGCGAGCTGCGCAACGCGATGCCGGCGGGCAGCAAGGGGGCGATGCGATGCGCGGCGGCCAGCGTGGCTTCTGCATCCGCTTCGAGGTCGGTTGCGCCGTAGCAGAGGCCGAGCTCCGCCAGCACGGGCGCGTGGCGCTGCAGCCAGAGGGTTTTGGTGTTCATGCCTGCCAGGCGAGTGCGAGATAGATCGCCAGCTCGCAGACCTGCTGGGTGGCGCCCAGGCCGTCGCCGGTGAAGCCTTGAAGCCGCCGCAGGAAGAGGCGCGCCATCCACGCCGCGGCCAGAACGACAGCCAGCAGCGCGGCACCGACATGAACAACGTCATGCGCGCACAGCAGCAGCGCCACAGCGGGAATCGACCACGCCACGGCGACGATCAGCGCCCCGCCACTGATCGCATCGGCCAGCGGCTTGGCCTTGCTCGCCCCGCTGTCGCCCACATAGGGCAGCCAGCGGATCAGGAACAGCGGCGCCAGCCGCGAGAGCACGTGCGCGCCGACGATCGCAACGGCCACGGTCTCCAGCCCACGCCCGGCCAATGTGGCGAGCAGCGCGAACTTGAGGCCCAGCGCCAGCACCAGTGCCACGGCACCGATGCGCGAGTCCTTCATGATCTCCAGCGCCCGGTCGCGGCTGGCCGAGCCGCCCAGGCCATCGGCCACGTCGGCCAGCCCGTCTTCATGGAAGGCGCCGGTCAACATCACGGTGGCGACGGTGCTCAGCACCGCCGCGGCGAATGCGCCCGCCACGCTCTGCAACCCGACCCCCACGGCCACGAAGACCAGCGCTGCCACCCCGCCGACGAGCCAGCCGATACCCGGCAGATGCGCCGCGCTCGCGCGCAGCATCTGCGGACTGAATCCGATCCACGCCGCCAGCGAACCCGTCACCGGCACGCGGGTGAAAAACTGCAGCGCCAGCAGGAAGTGGCGAACGCCGTTCATCAAGCTCAGGCGTCCTTGCGCGACACGCCGGCCGATTCGAAGCTCGCCATCTCGCGCAGGATGCGGCAGGCCGATTCGAGCAGCGGCCAGGCCAGCGCACCGCCCGAGCCTTCGCCCAGGCGCAGGTCGAGATTGAGCAGCGGCTCGAGACCCAGCCATTCCAGCAGCAGCACATGGCCGGGCTCAGCCGAGCAGTGCGCCGCCACGCAGCGTTGCACCACCTGGGGCTGCAGCATCTGCGCCACGAGCACCGCGGCGCTGGCGATGAAGCCGTCGACCACGATCACACGCCGCTCCTGCGCCGCCTGTAGCACGGCGCCGACCAGCGTGGCGATCTCGAAGCCGCCGAATGCCGCCAGCGCGTCCAGCGGCGCCGTGGCAGACGCATGCAGCGCAAGCACTTCGCGCAGCACCTCGCGCTTGCGCGCCAGCCCTGCCGCATCGAGGCCGGTGCCCACGCCAATGCAGGCATTGATGTTCAAGCCGGCCAGACGCGAGAGCAGCAGCGCGGCGGACGAGCTGTTGCCGATGCCCATCTCGCCCAGCAGCAGGGCATTGCCCGGCAGCGCACGCACCACCTCGCGGCCGTTGGCAATGGCCTGGGCACATTGCCCGGCCGTCATGGCCGGGCCGGCCGATGCGTCGGCCGTACCGGCGGCGATACGGCGTTGCACCAGGCCCGGCCGCGGCTGGAAGTCGCGCCGCACGCCGCAATCGACCACCGTCAGCGCCAGCCCATGCTGGCGCGCCAGCACGCTGACCGCCGCGCCGCCGGCGAGGAAGTTCTCGACCATCTGCCAGGTCACATCGCTCGGGAACGCCGAGACGCCGCGCGTCGCAAGCCCGTGGTCGCCTGCGCACACCAGCATCTGCGGCGCCTCGAACACCGGCTTCTCGCTGCCCAGGATCAGGCCGATCCGCAAGGCCAGGGTTTCGAGCCGGCCCAGCGCGCCCAGCGGCTTGGTCTTGTTGTCGATCGCGCTTTGCAGGCGTGCCGCCAGCGCGGTGTCGACGAGGTCGGGGATGGCGGGGATCAGGTTGTCGTCGTTCATGCGATGAGGCCGGACAGGACGCCGGCGTCGAAATGGGTGTCGATGAAATCGGCCAGGCCGTCGAAGGTGCTGTCGAGCGTGGGGGCGGCTGCGCCGAACAGCGCATGCAGCACCGCGGCATCCTCGAACAACCCGTGAAGGTACAGCCCGAGCACGTTGCCGCACGCGTTCTGCCAGGCCAGCCCCTCGGGCATCACGGCGTGGCCGTCCTGCGCCATCTGGGGGTGGGCGGCAGTCTGGCCGTGGTGAATCTCGTAGCCGGCCATCGGCACATTCGACAGCGCGGCCCAGTCGCCGGTCAGCGTGCCGAAGGTGGCCGTGCGGTGGCGCACCGTCTTCTCGCGCTCGAACACCGTCACCAGCGGCAGCAGGCCCAGGCCGGGCGCGTTGCCGTCGATGCCATGCGGGTCGACCAGCGCCTCGCCCAGCATCTGCAGGCCGCCGCAGATGCCCAGCACCACGCCGCCACGCGCGGCATGTTCGGCGACGGCGCGGTCCAGCCCCTGCGCGCGCAGCCAGGCCAGGTCGCCGCTCGTGTGCTTAGAGCCCGGCAGCACGATCCAGTCGGCGCCAGCCACATCGGCCGGCGTGCGCGCCCAGACCAGGCGCACGCCGGGCACGTTCTTGAGTGACTGGAATTCGTCGAGGTTGCTGATGCGCGGATAGGCAACGACCGCCACCGTACGCGTGACGGTGCCGCTCGCGCGGCTGCGGTCGTCGAACACGCCGTCTTCCTCGGGCAGGCCGTGTTGCCACCACATCGGCAGCGTCGCGACGGTGGCCACGCCGGTCAGCGCCTGCAGTTGCTGCGGCGCCGGTGCGAGCAGCGAGGCGTCGCCGCGAAACTTGTTGAGCACGAAGCCGTGCAGCAGTGAACGGTCGGCCTCGGGCAGCAGCGCCCAGGTGCCGTAGAGATGGGCAAAAGCGCCGCCCCGGTCGATGTCGGTCGCCAGCAGGCAGTGGGCCTCGGCGTAGCGGGCCACGCGCATGTTGACGATGTCGCTGGCCATTAGGTTGATCTCGGCCGGCGAGCCCGCGCCCTCGATCACCACCACGTCGTTCTCGGCGCGCAGTTCATCGAGCGCCTGCGCGATCTGCGGCCAGACGCGCTCGCTGCGCCCGCGCCAGGGCAAGGCGGAGAGCGCCTCGTTCACCTGCCCCATCAGCACCACCTGGCTGTGCGTGTCGCGCTCGGGCTTGAGCAGCAGCGGGTTCATGCGCACGTCGGACACGGCATTGGCAGCCAGGGCCTGGAAGTACTGGGCGCTGCCGATTTCGCCGCCATCGACCACGCGGGCGTTGTTGCTCATGTTCTGCGCCTTGAAGGGCGCCACCTTGAGCCCCTGCCGCGCATACCAGCGGCACAAGGCCGTGGCCAGTCAGCTCTTGCCGGCCCCGCTGGTGGTGCCCAGGACCATGACGCACCGCGCCGGCCTGCTTTTCGCCGTTGAACTCATGGGCGAATTGTCGTTGAGCGCCGGAGGGTCTCGAATCGGGCGGCCGAAATGCGGCTTCTTTCACGCATGCCGTTGGGTAGGCGGTTGCGTTTTGAATCCACGGCTGTCGTTTGTCCGTATACAAGGCATATCAATGCTTTGCGACCACGGACCCATGCCCGCCCTCAACGATTTGGCGCTCACCGTCGAGGAACGCGAGCCGGGCCAGTTCTTTCTGGACCCTGCTCGAAGCCCTCGACAACAACGGCCACACGGATACGCTCGACTATCGGGTGTACCGCTCGGCCGCCAGGCCGCAGACCACCTACTCCAACGCCCTGGCCATGGGCGCAGCAGAGCTGCAGAGGATCAGCGCGTCGCGACCTTCTGCTGCGTAGGAGCAGCACCCGGCGCGGAAGCCACGGACGCCGGTGCCTCCCAGCTTCCGCCGATCGCGCGGATCAACCCCACGGCAGCCTAGTACTGCGCGGACTTGACCTGCAGCGCCTGGCGCCGGTTGCGCAGCTCGCTGCGGCGCGCATCGAGCAGGTCGAGCTGGCTGATGTAGCCGTTGCGGTAGCGCGTGTCCGACAGGCTCGTCGCCCGCTGGGCCGATGACACCGCCTTGGCCTGCACCGTCGATTGATCCTGCAGGATGCGGATCGCGGCCAGCTGGTCTTCGACCTCCTGGAACGCCACCAGCACCTGGTTGCGGTAGCTCGCCAGCGCACCGTCGAGCTGGGCATTGGCGCCCTGCACGCCGGCCTCGCGGCGGCCGCCGTCGAAGATCGGCAGCGACAGCAGCGCACCCACGCCCCACGAGCGGGCCGACCACTTGAAGAGGTCACCGATCTCGGGCGAGGCATAGCCGGCCGCGCCGGTCAGCGAGATGTCCGGGAACCACGCGGTCTGCGCCACGCCCACCCGGGCCTGCGCCGCCAGCACCGCGTTCTGCGCGGCCGACACGTCGGGCCGGCGCGTCAGCACCGTGACCGGCACGCCGGGCGGAATGGCCGGCAGCGCTGTGGCCCACTCGTCGGTGCGCACGCCGAAGCTGGAGGCCGAATCGCCCACCAGCACCGCGAGCGCATGCTCCACTTGGGCGCGCTGGCGGTCGAGCGCGAGCGCGTCGGACTCGGTGGAAGACACCTCGGTCTGCACCCGTGCCACGTCGAGCTCGGCGATGTCGCCGGCCGCCTGGCGGCGCTGCGTGAGGCGCAGCGTGTCGCTGTAGGCATCGACCGTTTCGCGCATCAGCGCGCGTTCGGCGTCGAGTGCGCGCAGTTGCAGATAGGTCTGCGCCACCTCGGCCTGCACTGCGAGCCGCGTGCTCTGCAGCAGGCCTTCACGGCCGACGGCATCGAGCTTGGCCGCGTTGCTGGCGCCCGAGAGGCGGCCGAACAGGTCCACTTCGTACGAGAACGTGGCGCCGATGTTGGTCATCGTGGCCGGCGTGGTGCTGGCCGTGGCCTTGTCGAGGCCAGCGCCGCGGTTGGCACCGGCGCTCAGGCCGATCTGTGGCAGCCGGTCGGCGTTGGCGCTGCGCGCCAATGCACGGGCCTCGGCCAGCCGTGCGGCGGCGCCCTGGATGTTATTGTTGTTGACGTCGGCCTTCTCGACCAGCGCATTGAGCACCGGGTCGTTGAATGCCAGCCACCAGGCGCCGCGCGCCTGCGCCTCGGAGGGCAATGCCTTCGTGAAGCCCGCAGGCGGCGTGGCGCCCTGCTCCTTGAACTGGGCGGTGGTCTGGATCTCCGGCACGCCGGAGGGCACGGTCGCGCAGCCGGCCAGCGCCAGGGCGGCCACCAGCGGCAGCAACGCGTTGCGGACCAAAGGTTGGAATGCGAATTTCATGATGAACTTTCTTCTTGATCGACGATGCGATCAGTCATGCGACTCGTGCGAGGGACGTGGCGAGGCCGGCACCGGGTGCAGCCCGCCACCGCCGGAACCACCGTGCGACGACGGTGCCGGATGGCCCGCCGAGATGAACTCCTCGCCATGCGGCACTTCGCCATGCAGCTTGAGCGGCCGGTTGCCCGCCAGGCGGCGCAGCAGCACATAGAACACCGGCGTCAGGAACAGGCCGAAGGCCGTCACGCAGATCATCCCGGCGAACACCGCCACGCCCATGGCCTTGCGCATCTCCGAGCCCGCGCCGGTCGACAACACGAGGGGCAGCACACCCATCACGAAGGCCAGCGAGGTCATCAGGATCGGGCGCAGACGCAGGCGGCTGGCTTCGATCGCGGCCTGGATCGGTGTCCGGTCCGCAAACTCCAGCTCCCGTGCGAACTCCACGATCAGGATCGCGTTCTTCGCACTCAGCCCCACCAGCACGATCAGCCCGATCTGCGTGAAGACGTTGTTGTCACCCCCCGATATCCATACGCCCGCCATCGCGGCCATGATGCCCATCGGCACGATCAGGATGATCGCGATCGGCAGCGTCAGGCTTTCGTACTGCGCAGCCAGCACCAGGAACACCAGCAGGATGGCCAGCGGGAACACCAGGAAGGCGGAGTTGCCGGCCAGGATTTCCTGGTAGGTCAGCTCGGTCCACTCGAAGCTCACGCCCTTGGGCAGCGTCTCGGCCGCGATCTTGATGATCGCATCCTGCGCCTGGCCCGACGAATAGCCGGGGGCCGGGCCGCCGTTGATGTCGGCGGCAAGGTAGCCGTTGTAGCGCATGGCGCGTTCCGGGCCGAAGGTCGAGTTGACCTTCATCAGCGCGGCCAGCGGCACCATCTCGCCCGAGGTCGAGCGCACCTTCAGCAGGCCCACGTCTTCGGCACGGGCGCGGTAAGGCGCATCGGCTTGGACGCGCACGGAGTACGTGCGGCCGAACTTGTTGAAGTCGTTGGCATACAGGCTACCGAGGTAGATCTGCATGGTGTCGAAGATGTCCGTCACCGGCACGCCGAGCTGGCGGGCCTTGGTGCGGTCGATGTCGGCGTAAAGCTGCGGCACGTTGACCTGCCAGCTCGTGAACATGCCGGCCAGTTCGGGCGCGGCCTGTGCCTTGCCCATGAAGGCCTTCACTGCTGCGTCCATCTGGTCGTAGCCGACCGAGGCGCGGTCTTCCAGCTGCAGCTTGAAGTCGCCGGTCGTGCCAAGCCCGGCCACCGGTGGCGGCGGGAACATCACGATGAACGCGTCCTGGATGCCGGCGAAGGCGCCGTTGAGCTGCCCGGCCACGGCACCGCCGCTCTGGTCGGGACGCTTGCGCTGGTCGAAGGGCTTGAGCGTGGCGAACACGATGCCCGAGTTCGAGCTGTTGGTGAAGCCGTTGATCGACAGGCCCGGGAAGGCGATGGCGTCTTCCACATTCGGGTTCTTCTTCATGATCTCGCCCATGCGCTGGATCACCTCGTCGGTGCGGTCGAGCGTGGCACCGTCGGGCAGCTGGGCAAAACCGATCAGGTATTGCTTGTCCTGCGCCGGCACGAAGCCGCCGGGCACGGCCTTGAAGAGACCGAAGGTCACGGCGATCAGCGCGACGTAGATCGCGAGCATCAGCGCCTTGCGCGAGATCACGTTCTTCACGCCGCCGCTGTAGGCCTCGGCACCGCGATGGAACAGCTTGTTGAAGCCGCGGAACAGCCAGTCGAAGGCCTTGTCCATGCCGCGCGTGAGCGCGTCCTTGGGTTGGTCATGACCGCGCAGCAGCAAGGCGGTGAGCGCCGGCGACAGCGTCAGCGAATTGATCGCCGAGATCACCGTCGAGATCGCAATGGTCACCGCGAACTGGCGATAGAACTGACCCGTCAGGCCGCTGATGAAAGCGAGCGGAACGAACACGGCCACCAGCCCCAGCGCGATCGCGATGATGGGCCCGGACACTTCGCGCATCGCCCGGTACGTCGCTTCACGCGGCGTGAGCCCCGCTTCGATGTTCCGCTCGACGTTCTCCACCACCACGATGGCGTCGTCCACCACGATGCCGATCGCCAGCACCAGCCCGAACAGGCTCAGCGTATTGATCGAGAAACCGAGGATGTGCAGCACCGCGAAGGTACCGATCACCGACACCGGCACGGCCAGGAGAGGAATGATCGACGCGCGCCACGTCTGCAGGAACAGGATCACGACCAGCACCACCAGCATGATGACTTCGAGCAGCGTGTGGATCACCGACTCGATGGACGCACGCACGAACTGCGTCGGGTCGTAGGCGATGCGGTATTCCAGGCCCTCGGGCATGTTCTTGTTGAGCTCGATCATCGTCTTGCGGACGTTGGACGAGATGTCGAGCGCGTTGGAGTCCGGTGCCTGGAACACGCCCATGCCGACGGCCGGGTCGTTGTTCAACAGCGAACGCAGCGAGTAGTCGGTGGCGCCCATTTCGAGGCGGCCGATGTCGCGCAGGCGGGTCACGGCGCCGTCGGTGCCGCTCTTGACGATGATGTCGCCGAACTCTTCTTCGCTCTGCAGGCGCCCTTGCGCATTGATCGAGAGCTGCATGTCCACGCCCGAGAGGCCCGGCGAAGCGCCGACCACGCCGGCCGCGGCCTGCACGTTCTGTCCACGGATGGCGGCCACCACGTCGCTTGCCGAGAGGCCGCGCTGCGCGACCTTCTGCGGGTCGAGCCAGACGCGCATCGAGTAATCGCCGCCGCCGAAGATCTGCACCTGGCCCACGCCTTCGATGCGCGCCAGCGGGTCCTTGACGTTCAGCACCGCGTAGTTGCGCAGGTAGTTGATGTCGTAGCGGTTGTTCGGCGAAACGAGGTGGACCACCATCGTCAGGTCGGGTGCGCTCTTGACGGTCGTGATGCCGAGGCGGCGCACTTCCTCTGGCAGACGCGGCTCGGCTTGCGAGACGCGGTTCTGCACCAGCTGCTGTGCCTTATGGGATCGGTGCCGAGGCGGAAGGTGACGGTGAGCGTCAGCACGCCGTCGGTCGTTGCCTAGCTGCCCATGTAGAGCATGCCTTCGACGCCGTTGATCTGCTCTTCGAGCGGGGTCGCAACGGTTTCGGCGATCACCTTGGGGTTGGCGCCCGGGTACTGGGCGCGCACCACCACCGAAGGCGGCGCGACTTCCGGGTACTCCGAGATCGGCAACCCGCGCAGCGCGATCAGGCCGGCTATCAGCATCAATAGCGACAGCACGCCGGCAAAGATCGGCCGGTCGATGAAGAATTTAGAGAGATTCATGTTGGTTCTCCGGCGGACGCGAAAGCGCCCCCTCCGAGTTCATCGAATTCGATTCAGGACTTCGCGGCTTCCGCCACGCGTTCCGGTTGTTGTTGCTTGGGGTCGGCCTTGGCGTCCATCGTCACGTTCTGCGGTGCCAGCAACGCGCCGGGGCGGATGTGCTGCAGGCCGTTGACCACGACGCGATCGCCGACCTTCAGGCCCTTGCTCACGACGCGCAGGCCATTGATCGATGCGCCGAGCGCCACTTCGCGGTAGACGGCCTTGCTGTCTTCACCGACGACCCTCACGAACTTCTTGTTCTGGTCGGTGCCGATGGCGCGTTCGCTCACCAGCCGTGCGGTGTCGTTGCGTGCCTGGCCCATGCGGATGCGGGCGAACTGGCCGGGGATGAGCGCGCCGTCCTTGTTGTCGAACGAGGCACGCACACGCACGGTCCCGCTGCGGGCGTCGACCTGGTTGTCGATCAGCTGCAGCTTGCCGGTGAAGGGCGTGCCGTCGAGGCCGGCGGTGCCCATCTGCACGGGAATCGTGTCGATCTGGCCGCGGGCGCCAGCGTGGTCAGCACCGGCGCACCGGGGCCCGCGGCGACGAGGTTGCCCACCGTCACTTCGAGCTTGCCGATGCGGCCGGAGACCGGTGCGCGAACCTGGGTGTAGCCCAGGCTCAGGCGTGCGGTCTGCAGCGAGGCCTGCGCGGCGCGCAGGTTGGCTTCGGCTTCGCGGCCGGCATTCACACGCTCGTCGAGTTCACGCTGCGCGATGGCCTGCTCGTCCCAGAGGCGGTGGGCACGTTCCTGCTCGCTGCGGCTGAACGCCTGGCGGGCTTGCGCCGATGCGACCTGGGCTTCGGCACGCTCCACCTCGGCCGCATACGGTGCGGGGTCGATGGTGATCAGCAGGTCGCCCTGCTTCACCAGCGCGCCTTCGCGAAAGTGCACCGACTGCACGGCGCCCGCCACGCGGGATCGCACATCCACCCGTTCGACCGCTTCGAGCCGGCCCGAGAACTCGTCCCAGGCATTGATCTCGCTGGACGCCACGACCGCAACCGACACCGGCGTGCCCTGCTGCGCTGCGACCGGTGCCGTGGCCTCGGCCTTGAAGCTGTGCATGCCCAGCACCGCGGCTGGCCACCGCCAGCAATGCAGTCAGGCCGGTCACGGCGTGCCCGGTGCGTCGAACTGGCCCAAGGCGCTGTACGACCCCGACGACGCAGGTTGTCGAGAGTGCGCGGCCAACGTGCAGCAGCACTTTCGCGAGTTCTTCAGTGCGACGACGCCGCCTCCCGACGCCCGAGCCCAGCTAGACCCGCAAGAGTCAGCACCGCCCACTGACAGCCGCCGCCTCTATCAAGGCGGGTGATCGGCCCCTCTTTTCCTGAAATCCGCCTCCTGGTGCCAAAAGCGCCGGGGTGGCCTGTTGCATCCCAAAAGTCATCGAGAAGGACGAAACATCATGTCGAACAACAATCAAAAGCTGTCTTCCGCCGCCCGCAAGGGCCTGTGGCAACACGCTGCTGGTGACCTCGATGCCGGCACCGCGCAAGCGGCCCGCGAAGGTCAGCGCCTCGTCGCGCATCGCATCGTCCTGCCCCACCAGCACCAGCGCGGGCGCCAGGGCGGAGAGCCGGAGCGATCCGCTCGGCACCGCATAGGGGTGCGTGGCGTTCGACGGGCAGCTCAGGTACTTTTCCCAGCCACTGGCCCAGCGGCATTCGGCCGCATCGTTGGTCGCGTTGCGCAGCGACGCGGTGCCTGCGCACGGGTCGAGCATGGGCGACAGCAGTATCTGGCCTGCCAGCGGCGGATGGGCCCGGTCGCGGGCGATCAATGCGACCGCAGCAGCCAGATTGCCACCGGCTTCCTCGCCGGCCAGGTAGACCAGCGCGCCCTTGCCGCCCAGCTTGGTGCGCTGCTTGTAGAGCCACTCGAGGGCGGCATAGCCCACCTCGATCGGCTCCGGAAACGGCGACTTGGGCGCCAGCGGGTAAGCCACCGAGACCACCACGGCGCCCGCGCCGACCAGGAGCCGTGCCACGTTGCGTCCGTTGTCCAGGCCACCACACACGAAGGTGCCGCCATGGAAGTGCAGCACCAGCGGCACCGTTTCACCCTTGGGGCGCTGTCCGTAGACACGGGCGGCCACCGGTTCGCGGCTGGGCCGACAGATCGGCTTCCACGCCTTCTGCCGCGGCGGCAACGGCAGCTTCGGCAGAACGGGACGATGGAACGGGTGACATGGGCGACCTCAGGGGGATGGGCGATGGTTGAAATATAAGGCGCCCTGTGTGACATGAAACAGGGAACATGCCCCTACTCTGTTTCCAAACCGCTAACAATCGGGCAATCGCTGGGGTTCCCTGCTTGTGTGAGAATCCGCTCCCCCTGGCATCGGCCGGGCCCCCAGAACAGGCATTCAATGGATCAAATCTAGGCAATGCGGATCTTTGTCCGCGTGGTGGAAGCCGGCACTTTCACCCGGGCGGCGGATTCGCTCGCCCTCCCCAAAGGCACGGTCACCAAACAGATTCAGGCGCTGGAATCGCGCCTGCGCGTGAAGCTGCTCAACCGCACCACGCGCCGGGTGACGGTCACGCCCGACGGCGCGGCCTACTTCGAGCGCGCGGCCCGCCTCCTGAACGACTTCGACGACATGGAGGCCAGCATGACCAATGCGCAGGCCAGCCCCACGGGGCGGCTGCGCATCGACGTGGGCACCTCGGTGGCCAGGCAGATCATCCTGCCCAACCTGGCCAGCTTCTGCGACCGCTACCCCGACATCCAGCTCGACTTGGGCGTGAGCGACCGCACGGTCGACCTGATCAGCGACAACGTCGACTGCGTGATCCGCGCCGGCGAACTGAGCGACCAGTCGCTGGTGGCGCGGCGCATCGGCACGCTGCATTTCGTGACGGTGGCCTCGCCAGCCTACATCAAGCGCTATGGTGCGCCGCAGCATCCGAACGACATCGAGAAGCGCCACACCGTCGTGAGCTACTTCTCGGGCACCACGCGGCGCGTCTACCCGCACGAGTTCCAGAAGGGCGACGAGCGCATCGAGCTGAACGGCCACTACCGCGTGTCGGTCAACGAGAGCAATGCCCACATCACGGCGGTGCTCGGCGGCTTCGGCATTTCGCAGTGCATCACCTTCATGGCCGAGCCGCTGCTGGAAAGCGGCGAGTTGATCGAGGTGCTGCCCGACTGGAGCCGCGATCCGCTGCCGATCCACGTCGTCTACCCGCCCAACCGCCACCTGAGCGCCAAGGTGCGGGCCTTCGTGGACTGGGCCGCCGAGCTGTTCGCCAAGAACCCGAGGCTGCAGCGCCGATGAGCGAGGGGGTGGTTCGGCAGCTCTTCTCGGCGGACCGCCATGAGCCGCCGAACGCCCCGGCATGGGACCAGGGCCGCGCACGCAGCGCCATCGAGCGCATCGTGCGCGACACCGAGGCCCGCTTCTCGCCGCAGGGCCTGTGGCCCATGCACCCCCAGGACGACAACGATCCCGCGCCGCAGTACCTGCTCTACTTCGGCGCGAGCGGCGTGATCTGGGCCTTGCGCTACCTCGAAGCGCTCGGTGCGGCGAAGCTGGAACGCGACTACGCGCCCTTCGTCGAGCCGCTGCTTGCGCTCAACAAGAACGCCATGGGCCGCAAGGACGACCCCGCCTTCGCCTCCTACCTGATGGGCGACACCGGCATCCAGCTGCTTCGCCACTGGTTCGCGCCTTCCGAACCGATCGCCGCCGAACTGGCCCGGCTCGTCGACGCCAACATCGACGATCCCACGCGCGAGCTGATGTGGGGCGCACCCGGCACCCTGCTGGCCGCGCTGTTCATGCACGAGCGCACCGGCGAAGCGCGCTGGCAGCAGCTCTACCAGGCCACGGCGCGCAGGCTGTGGTCGCAGCTCGAATGGTCGGACGAGTTCGACTGCCACTACTGGACGCAGGAACTCTATGGCCAGCGGTCGACATACATCGACGCGGTGCACGGCTTCGTTGCCACCGCTGTGCCGCTGATCCACGGACGTCACCTGCTCGACCCGGCTGAATGGCAGGCCTGGCAGGACTGCATCGCCAACACCGTGCGACAAACGGCCGACCGCGAAGGGCCCCCAGGTCAACTGGCGCCCTCGCCTCACGCCGCTGCCCGCGCCTGACCGGCCGAAGCTGGTGCAGATGTGCCACGGCGCGCCAGGTTTCGTGATCTGCCTGGCCGACTTTCCCGGCGATGCGCTCGACGACCTGCTGCTCGGCGCCGGAGAAACCACCTGGCGCGCCGGCCCGCTGCGCAAGGGCTCCAACCTGTGCCACGGCACGGGCGAATGGCTACACCTTCCTCAAGCTCCATCGCCGCTTCAACGACCCGATGTGGCTCGAACGTGCCCGCGCCTTTGCCATGCACGGCATCGCGCAGACCGAGGCCGACTTCGCCACCTACGGCCAGTTGCGCTATTCACTCTGGACCGGCGACCCCGGCTTTGCGATCTACCTGTGGGACTGCATCCACGGCGGCGATCGCTTTCCGACGCTCGACGTTTTCTTCGCCGGCTGAAACGCTTCTTTCGCGCGCGCCGCGCTTGCATCGGCGATCCGGAACAGGTACACCGAACGAGGTCGCCGATGCCACGGGCCGCAAGATCCGGCGCGCACCGTCGCCATTAGTTCTTTTTATCTAGCCACCCAACGAAGGGGAGCCATGATTCATCAGATCCAAGTGAACGGAAAGACGCGGCGCGTCGACGTGGACGACGACACGCCACTGCTCTGGGTCCTGCGCGACCACCTCGAGTTGACAGGCACGAAGTTCGGCTGCGGCGTCGCCCAGTGCGGCGCCTGCACCGTGCACATCGACGGGAAGCCGCTGCGCTCCTGCTCGATTCCGGTGTCTGCCGTCGGCAAGCGCACCATCACCACCATCGAGGGCGCGACCAGCCGCGAGGCCAAGGCGGTGCAGGCCGCATGGATCGCGCGCGACGTGCCGCAGTGCGGCTACTGCCAGTCGGGCCAGATCATGAGCGCGGTCGCGCTGCTCAAGGAAGTGAAGAAGCCCACCGACCGTGACATCGACCTCGCGATGAACGGCAACATCTGCCGATGTGCGACCTTATGTGCGCATCCGCGCGGCCATCCATGACGCGGCACGCGCGCTGCAGGGTTGATGCGATGAGCACCGACACCACCACCCTCCCCGAAGCGGCGGAAACCGCCAGCACCACCGGCATCTCGCGCCGTGCCCTGCTCCAGGCCACCACCGGCCTGCTGGTCGGCGTGTACCTGACGCCGACGACACGCGCCGCGCAGGCCACAGCTGCCAAAGGAAAGGCAACTGCTGCGCTCGCGCCGAACGCCTTCGTGCGCGTGTCCACCGACAACACCGTGACCGTGCTCGTGAAGCACATCGAATTCGGCCAGGGCCCGATGACCGGCCTCACCACGCTGGTGGCCGAGGAGATGGACGCCGACTGGTCGCAGATGCGCGCCGAGCATGCACCGGCCGACGCCAAGCTCTACAACAACCTCTCCTTCGGCCCGCTGCAGGGCACGGGCGGTTCGAGCGCCGTGGCCAATTCGTACGAGCAGATGCGCAAGGCCGGCGCGATGGCGCGTGCGATGCTGGTGCAGGCCGCCGCCAACAGTTGGAAGGTGCCCGTCTCGGACATCGCAGTGGAACGCGGCGTATTGCGCCATGTAGCCTCGCGCCGGCAAGGCCGCTTCGGCCAATTCGCGGTGGCCGCGTCGAAACTCCCCGTGCCGCAGGACGCGCCGCTGAAAGACCCGTCGGCCTTCCGACTCATCGGCCGCGAAGGCGTGGTGAAAAAGCTCGACGTGCCCGGCAAAACCAGCGGCACCGCGCAGTTCTCGATGGACACCCACGAGCCCGGCATGCTCACGGTCGTGGTCGCGCGAGCGCCGCGCTTCGGCGGCAAGGTCACCTCCTTCGACGCGACCGCCACGCGCGCCGTCAACGGCGTGGTCGACGTGAAGCAGATTTCCGCTGGCGTGGCCGTCTACGCGAAAGACACCTGGTCCGCTATCAAGGGCCGCGAGAAGCTGAAGATCGTATGGGACGACGCCGCTACCGAGAAACGCAGCAGCGCGCAGATCGTCGAAGACTACCGGCAACTCGCGCGTTCACCGGGCACGGTGGCCGCGAGCAAGGGCGATGTCGCAGCCAAGGTGGCCGGCGAGCGCGTCAAGGCGCGCTACGGCAGCCAGATCCAGACGCTCGACCAGATGCAGATCGCCAAGGTCTTCGACATCAAGCCTGAAGACGTGGAGATCCAGACCATGCTCGCGGGCGGCCGCTTCGGCCGGCGCATCGACCTGGGCAACGACATGATCCTGGACCTGGCCGAATCGGCCAAGGCGCTCGGCCCCAACAAGCCGATGAAGATCGTCTGGACGCGCGAGGACGACATCACCGGCGGCTTCTACCGCCCCGCCTTCGTGCACCGCCTGCGCGGCGTGCTGCGCGACGGCAAGGTGGCTTCGTGGAGCAACACCATCGTGGGCCAGTCCTTCATCATCGGCACCGCCTTCGAGGGCCTGATGAAGGACGGCATCGACGGCACGATGGTCGAGGGCGCGAAGATCATTCCTTACGACATCCCCAACTTCCGCTGCGATGCGCACATCGCCAAGGGCAGCGTGCCGGTGACCTCGTGGCGCTCGGTGGGCAGCACGCACACGGCCTATGCCACCGAGTGCTTCATCGACCAGTTGCTCGAAACGGCAGGGCTCGACTCGGTCGACGGGCGGTTGTCGCTCATGGGCAAGTCGGCGCGCCACGCGGGCGTGCTGCGGGGGCCGTGGCCGAGATGGCGAAATGGTCTGGCACTCAACCGGAGCGCGGACGCGCGCGCGGCGTGGCGGTGGCCGAATCCTTCGGCACCTACGTGGCCGAGATCGCCGAGGTGTCGATGAGCGAGAACGGCGAGCCGCGCGTCCACAAGGTGTGGTGTGCGGTGGACTGCGGCACGGTGGTCAACCCCGACATCGTGCGCGCGCAGATGGAAGGCGGCATCGGCTTCGGCCTCGGCCACATCCTGTACGCGCAGGTCAGCCTCGACGAGGGGCGGCCGGTGCAGCGCAACTTCAACACCTACCGGTCGCTGCGCATCCAGGAGATGCCGGAGATCGAGGTGAAGATCATCGATTCGAAGGAGAAGCCGACGGGCGTTGGCGAACCCGGCGTTCCACCGATCGGACTGGCGGTGGCCAATGCGCTGGCGCGGCTCGGCAAGGTGCGGCCTTCGCAGTTGCCGATGGTCAGAGGGGAAGCATGATGATGAAGCGCCGTCTTCTGTCGTCGATGCCGGGACTGCTCGGCGCCGCCCTGCTGTCGCTGGTCTTCGCAAGCAATGCCTTTGCGCAGCTCGCACCACCGACCAACCCCACCACGCTGAAGCCCGCGTCGGAGTTCGACCGCATCGAGAACAAGCAGGACCGCGCGGCCACCCTCTTCGTCGAGGCCGGCAAGGTCATCAACAGCCCGCGCTGCCAGAACTGCCACCCTGGCGGCGAACGTCCAACACAGACCGATGCGATGAACCCGCACCAGCCCTGGGTGATACGCGGCGCCGACGGCTTCGGCGCACCGGGCATGCGCTGCGCCACCTGCCACCAGGCCGCCAACTTCGAAAGCTCGGGCGTGCCGGGGCATCCCAAGTGGCACCTGGCACCGGCCTCGATGGCGTGGCAGGGCAAGTCGCTCGCGCAGATCTGCGAGCAGATCAAGGACAAATCGCGCAACGACAACATGGACCTTGCGGCGCTGGTCAAGCACATGTCGGAAGACACGCTGGTCGGCTGGGCCTGGAAGCCGGGTGCGAACCGCACGCCGGCGCCGGGTACGCAGGTGCAGTTCGGTGCGCTGATTCGTGCGTGGGCGGAGGCTGGGGCTTATTGCCCGAAGTCCTGAGATGCCGGAGCCAGCCGGTTCGGGCTCACACCCTCAAAAACCGGACACCGAAAAGTCCTGCCCCGTATAGCTGCCCTGGAAGGACCGCACCGGATTCGACACGTAGCGCGCCACGTCCTTCTTCAGCTTCGCGTACTCCTGGCTCTCCATCTTGTAGACATACGTGGAGCCGATCTTCAGGACCGGCGCACTGCCGACACCGAGCGCTTCCGACTCGTGGTAGCCGGAGAGCAGGACTGCCGAGATCTTTCGCCCGCTGTTCTGGACGACCCAACGCACCGGTGCGTAGCTCGACAGCACGAGCACCAGCGGCGTCGACGCCGGAAGCACGTTGACGCGCACGACCGCCGGGTTGCGTGTACCCCTGGGATCCAGCGTTCTCCCTTTGGGCTCGTAGACGCCGACGACGGCCACCTGTGCGTCCTGGGGCACCTGGGTCAACAACGGCGCAACCGTCGGAACGGCATCCGCCGGTGGTGACGATTCCGCCTTGAGCTTGGTCAACTGCGTCTCGAGCTGGGCGGCCGCGATGGCTTTCTGAAGGTCTTCTGGCGGCCCCGATTCGACTTCGCCGCCGACAGTCGTGACCGAGCCGTAGCGCATATAGCCGCTCCTGGGCATCAGCCCCAGGACCACACCATCGCCTTGCTGATAGTTGAGAACTGGCGCAACCGTCATCTGCAGGACATCGATCACCTTGCCCTCGCCGGTATAGAACCCAGGCGCGGAGCTTGAAAAGAACACCGAGGTTTCGTTGAGCTTTGCGTACCCGTGGAGGATGTTCAGGGCCGACGTCTCCCAGAAGCCCTGCTCGCCGGAAGCGAGGTCGATCCAGGCGAGATTTCTCGCATCGAGATAGAAGGCCTTCTTGCCGTTGTCCATGAGAAACGGAGAGAGAGAAGACGACATCGACCGTGCAAGCCGCCAGAAGTTGACCTGCTTCGCGGAAAGCGTGCCATCGGCCTCGCGGGCATGGTCCATCACCGCCGCGCTACTGGTGCCTCCGACCAGGCGCCGGTTCGCGCCGTCAGGCAATGCCAGCGCCCACGTCGGACGTTTCTCGGCCAGTGGATAAGGGGCCGCCTTGCCATTCAGGGTGTCGACGATCACCGTCTCCTGCCCCTGCGGGCTCTGGACCAAGACCAGTGCGTCCAGGACTGGAAGCCAAGTCACGAGGCCGCGGTACCTGTCGGTGCTCCACAGCGTTGCGCCGGTTTCCACGTCCATCAGCTTCAGGTTCTGCCCGGCGCCAGACGGCGCAGCGAAGATGCGCCCGTTCGGCGACAGCGAGAAGCCCGCCTGGCCGGCATCCGCCACCGCGAAGGTCTGTATCGGCTTTCCGTCAGGGAGCCGGACGGCGTTGAAGGTCTCGCGGTTGGACCTCAGGAGCACGACATTGGACTCGGCCGACGTGATGACGCCGATGCCCCGGTCCTTCGTCGCGGGCAGGGTCTGCCGTGCGCGCAGTTCCACCAGCGGATACAACGGCGGCTTGTTCAGAAGCGCCGATACGCGCCGCAGCCCGACCCAGTCGGCCAACTGTGCATCCTGTTCCTTGAAACAGTTGCTGTCAGCGACCTTCTTCCGGATGTCCGCTGGCGCATCGAAGCGCCCGATGGGCGACGACGCTGTACAGGTGAGCGCTCTGACCTGCAGCAATCGCTCGTATTGCGCCTTCAACGCACTCGCCGCCTTGTCGTCGTCCGCCGTTGAGGTAACCAGCTTGTTCATCGCAAGCAGGACCTCGTCAGACACGGGGAACGCCTTGTTGATTCGATCCGGCGCCGATGTGAAGGCGGCGGCCATCCTGTCGCAGCCGCTCAGCGCGCACGCCGCGACCAACACCAAAAGCACATGAAACATTCTCTGATCTCCCTCGGGTATGCGGCTCAAGCCGCTCGCGTCTTCTGGCGCGTGCAGGTCATGGCCGATGCGGTGCGGTGACGGAACACCGGGCTGATCGGCTCAGCATGTGCATCGTAACAATTTGCTGCGCAGCCGTGCCGGCCTTGCGCTACCGCTCGTGCGCCGGCACCAGCCCGGCGAGCGATTCGCCTTCGAGCCGCAGCGCCACCCGGCAAAAGCTCACGCCCGGTGTGGCCTGCGATTCGAGCACCACGAATTGGCCGCCCGCGTGGCGCGCCACCTCGCGGTCGAACTCCATCATCCGGTAGCAGGCATACACGTCACCGGTGCCGCGCAACGGACACGGCGTGTGGATCTGCGCGATGACGGTGTTGCCTGAGACGCTTTCGATCGGCACCTGCTTCTTCGCCGGAAACGATCGCTGCCATTGAAGGCCGAGGTCGGCGATGGATTCGGCGGGGCCGATGGCCTTCGACTTCACCGCAATCCTCGCAAGTGCGTGCGTGAGCAAGTCAGATGCAAAAGCGAGCCGGGGCCGGCGTGCGAAGAAAGCCAGCAACTGCAGCGTGCCCTGCATGAACGAACGGATGAACCACTTCTTCATGTGGCGGCCTCGTCGGTCTGAGCGTCCAGTGCACGCAGCCAGGCATCCGCGTCCTCGATTCGAGAATGGCCGAACACACGGATGCCGTGCTGCGTGAGCAGGGCCGTGGTCACGCCAACATCGTCGAGCGTGCGGCCAGAGAAATCGCCGGAATAAATGAAGCCGCTGCCGCACGACGGGCTTCCGTCGGTCAGCAGCGCCACTCGGATGCCGTTCGCCTGCGCCAGCGCAAGGGCCTGACGGGCACCATCGACGAACATCGCCGAGACATCAGCTTCCGCGCGATCGACTACGACTGCTTCGCCGAGCAGCACTTTCGCACCGCCACCGCCACGAATCTCCGCGGGCGGCCTCGGCGTCGGAAAACCGGCGGCGACCTCCGGACAGAAATGAACCATCCGCCCTTCCTCGCGCCAGCGCTCGAGAATCGTGGCATCGACCGGCTTCGCCCTGCCGTCGTAGCGCACCGGCAGGCCGACAAGGCAGGCGCTGACCAGGACCTTGTTGTTCATCGCCTCATTCGGTCGCTGCGTACACCGGCTCGCAACGCACATCGGTCTTCACCGAATTGGCGATGAAGCACTCTTCATGTGCCCGGTGGTGCATGTGGTCGATCTGCTCGCGCGTCGGCATGTTCGTGCCCGAGAACACGACCCGCGGGCGCAGCGTGACCACCGTCATCGCCATCTTGCCTTCCGCGTTCTTCTCCATCACGCCGGTCGCTGCATCGAAATAACGGTCGACGCAGAACTTGCGCTTCACCGCCATCGTCAGGAACCAGAGCATGTGGCAGCTCGACAGGGACGCGACAAAAGCTTCCTCCGGATCGACCGCCGACGCATCGGAAAACGGCAGCGGCACCACATGCGGCGACGAAGACCCCGCCACTTCCGCGCCGCCGTCGAAGCGCAGCGAATGCCTCCGGCTGTAGGTGTTGGCCAGGAAGTCCTGGTCGCCTCGCTGCCACAGCACCTCTGCGGTGTATTCGGACATGGTCGTTGTTCTCCGTGATGGGTTGTTCGTTCAGTGTCGTGATGGCGCCGCAGCGCGAATCTGCGCGGCCGTCGTGGCCCAGGCCTTGCCGAGCATGCGGACAGGTAGGAGCCCGACTCCCACCCCACCTGCTGCGCCACCGAAAGCACCGAGTCGTCGGTGGTCTCGAGCAGGTAGCGCGCGCGCTCCAGGCGCTTGCGCTGCTGGAATTCGAGCGGCGATGCGTCGAACGCGGACTTGAAGATCCGTTCGACCTGCCGCCGCGACAGCCGGTGCCGCTGCGCGAACGCATCGAGCGACAGCGGGCGCGCCAGGTCTGCTTCGATGTCGTCGGCCAACAGCGCCGCGAGCACCTGCGCGGGCGCGCCGCGGTCGTTCGGCTCCACGAGGGGATGGGCCGTGAGCCGCGCCGCTTCCATGATGAGTGCGCCGCAATGCGCGATGACCCGTTCCTCGGCCTCGCCCGCCTGGGCCAGCGACAGCATCTGCTGCGACAACGCGGGGAGCGCCGCGCTGCCCGCGCGCATGCCCTGCGCCGGCGCGTGCACGCCCTGGGCGCGCAGTGCCATTTCCCAGAATTCGGAATCGACGTACACCGCGACATGCGTCTGCCGCAGCGTCTGCGCGCTCGTCGCATGGGCGGCGCCGGCGGCGAACCAGAGGCAGTGGCCGGGAGAAGACTGCAGCGCGTCGCCCTGCGCATCGACGATGTCGAAGCGGCCTGCGAGCGGCACGAACAGCATGTCGCAGTCGTGCGCATGCGTGCTCGTCGCATAGCCTTCGCGCGCGTTCACCACCATGGTCGCTTTGTGAGCGAGCCGGTCGATGAACGGCGAAATCCGCAGGCCGGGCTGGGCGTCTTTCGGTGGCATGGGCGGCGCATGCCGCCTACCCGGCCAAGCCCGTGACCATCGTCGTGCCCTTCCCCGCGGGCGGCGGCACCGACGTGATCTTCCGTTCGGTGCAGGTCAAGCTGCAGGCCGAACTGGGCGTGCCGGTGATCATCGACAACCGCGCCGGCGCGGGCGGCACCGTCGGCACCGGCTACGCTGCGAAGGCCGCGCCCGACGGCTACACGCTGGTCGCCGCGACGACCACCACCACCATCGCCTCGGCCCAGGCCGTCTATCCGAAGCTGCCCTACGACCCGCTGGCTGACCTGACGCCCGTCGGCACGCTTGGCACCACGCCCTTCGTGCTGGTGGTGTCGCCGGCGCTGCCGGTGCAGAACCTCGCCGAGTTCATCCGCTACGCCAAGGCCAAGCC
>CAMATD010000061.1 GCA_945860785.1 Variovorax sp. YR752
CGCAGATGCGCTTTCTGCGCAGTACAGGCCGCGTCCGCCTTGCGTCTGATCACCAGGTCGGCGATCGTCGCGTGCTCTTCATCGACTGTGCGCAACCGCGCGTCCTTCGACATGAGGAAAGAGCGATAGCGGAAAGTCTGGTCGTAGAGAGTTCTAAACAGTAACTTTCGACGGGATAAAAGTTTCGTGTGTCCCGCCACCCGATGCCCTCGGCACAAGTGACGCTGCTGGTGCACCGCTGATCAACGACCGCTCCGAACAACGCTGCAAGCAGATCATGCGCAGGGTGCAGCAAAAAAAGCGACCCATGCTTTCGCAGGGCCGGCTTCGTTGTCTGCGCCGGTGAAGGCGCAACGCTGCGGAGAATTACAGCGGCAGTGCGTCGCCGCGAGCGGCAGCGCGGGCTGCGGCACGCACCGTGGCGCGGTCCACCGTGCTGGCGACGATCGGGGCCACGCCCGACGAAGCGCCTTCGGCGTACGGATCGGCGCTGTGTGCGGCGGCAACGGCTTCAGCGCGGACGGCAGCACGGCTGGCGTACGAGGTGATCGCGTGCACGCCTTCATAGGTTTCGGCGTGTGCGCCTGCTGCGCCGAGCATGGCGAGAGCGGCGGCGGACATAGAGATGAGTTGCTTGGTGTTCATGATGAGGGTCCTTTCGGCTGACTGTGTGGTCGGCGGACATTCGTCGTTGCCACAGGATGCAGTGTGAAACCGCATCGTGGTTCGCGCTGTGCGTTTGCGCACCGCTTTCGGCGATTACAGGGGCGTGGTCGCGGGCTGCGGATACAGCACCTGGAGAGGCTCGGAGCGGCCGCGCACGGCCAGCATTTGCGAGGGCTGGCAATGACCGAGCCTGGCCACAATCGAGGATCGCCTAAGCGGCCTCCAACTCCGCGGGAGTCTTGTACTTCTGCACCTCCGAGAAACGCTCGACCAGATAGTCGCCGGACCGGATCGGCGCATGCTTCGGTGGATTGCCTTCCGACTGGAAGTTCGCAAGGCAGGCAACTGGCGTGTTGTAGTCGAGGTTGAAGAAGGTCGGGATCGAAAAGCGTTCGAGGCCGGTGCGGTTCGCGACCCGGTGCGCGTTCGACACATAGGTGTCGTTGGTCCACACCCTGACCATGTCGCCCAGGTTGATCACCAGCGTGTCCTCGATGTAGGGCGCGGCCACCCACTCGCCGCCGCGGGTGCGCAGTTCCAACCCGCCGATCGGATCCTGCGCCAGGATGGTGAGCATGCCGTAGTCGGTGTGCGCGGCAGCGCCCAGCTCCAGCGATGTGGGGCTGGACTGCGGCGGATAGTGGAACAGGCGCGACTGCACCATCGGCTTGTTGCACCACTGCAGGAAGAAATCCTCCGGCTGCTCGAGCGCGGTGGCGAAGATGCGCAGCAGCTGTTTGCCCAGTCCCAGCGTGTGCGCGAAATAGGCTTCGGCCGCCTCCTGCAACCACGGCTTGTCGGCCGGCCACCGGTTCAGGCCATGCAACGGCAGGCCGGCCTGCACGTCGGGATCGGTCAGCGGCAAGTGCATCGACAGCTCGTAGCTTTCCTTCAGGTCGGGTTTGTGTCCCGGGTGCTGCGTGACGCCGTAGGGCATGAAGCCGCGTCGGAAGCGCTCGTCGATCTTGTCCTTCAGGCGCTCATCGAGCGGCAGGCTGAAATAGCGCCGCGTCGCGTCGAATACCCCGTCGACCACGTCGCGCGGAATGCCGTGGTTCCTGACGTACAGGAAGCCGGTGTTGGTGCAGGCTGCCTTGAATTGCGCCGCCAGCGGCGCGATCGGTCCACCGGCAAGCCAGTCGCCGAGATCGAGGATGGGCATTTCGGTGGCAGATGCACGCCGCGGGGCTGCGACGCTTTGGTCGATGTCGGACATCTTGTTCTCCTTGGGAGTTGTCGAAGAGGGAGGCGGCGCTCAGGAGCCGCGCGAAAGATCGGTGAAGGCATCGGTCCAGAAGATCACGCGACGCGCGATCAGCTTCATCACGCTGTGCAGCACGAGGCCGATCAGTGACAGCACGACGAGGATGGCGAACATGCCGGCCGTATCCATCGAGAAGTTGCGCTGCAGGATGAGGTAGCCGAGCCCGGCCTGCGCGCCCACGAACTCGCCGACGATGGCCCCGATCACGGCCAGCACGATGCCGATGTCCAGTCCGGCGAACACATAGGGCAGCGCGTGCGGCAGCCGCACCATGCGGAACACGTGCCAGGGCGACGCCGTGAAGGCCTTCATGAGCTCGATCTGGTCGCGGGGCGCCGAGCGCAGGCCCACGATCGTGTTGGCAAGTACCGGAAAGAAGACGATGGTCGCGGTGATCACGACCTTGGACGTCGTGTCGAAGCCGAACCAGAGCACGAACAGCAGCGCCACGGCGACCTTGGGCACCGTCTGGAAGGCCACCACGTAGGGATAGAGCACCGCTTCCAGCAGCGCGCTCTGGTCGATCGCCGCGCCCAGGATCAGGCCGAAGACGGCGCCGAACGCGAAGCCCGCGAGGATCTCGTAGAGCGTGACCCCGATGTGCCTTGCAATCTCGCCCGACTGGATGCTTTCCAGCAGCGCCCGCGCCACGGCCAGCGGCCCCGGAAAGATCAGCGGCGACACCTGCAGCAGCACGATCGCGAAATGCCACGCGGCGATCACCAGCAAGAAGAAGCCGGCCATCAGCACGCGGCGGCGCGCAGGACTCAGGCTGCCGTCATGGCTCGGGGCCGGTGAGCGAACAGGGTTGGCACGCGGCGCACCGGCCTTCGTTGCCTGCGCGGCCTGTGCATTCGGCATCGCGGCTGCGTTGGAAATTGCGCTGGTCATCAGTCGAGCCCTCCGGCTGCATTCAGGTTGGCACGGATGCCCGACACGTAGGTGCCGAAGCGGTCCGTGTTGATCATCTCCAGGGTTCTCGGCGCAGGCAGGTCGACCGCCACGATCTGGGTCACCCGGCCAGGCCGCGGCGACATGACGACCACGCGGTCGCCCAGGAACATCGCCTCCGGAATGCTGTGGGTCACCAGCATGATGGTGGCGCCGGTTCGCTCCTTCAGCTTCAGGAGTTCCAGGTTCATGGTTTCCCGCGTCATGGCGTCGAGTGCACCGAAGGGCTCGTCCATCAGCAGCAGCATCGGGTCGTTGACGAAGGCACGCGCGATACCGACGCGCTGCTGCATGCCGCCCGAGAGCTCGCTCGGGTACTTGGTGGCGAACTTCTCCAGTCCCACCAGTTCGAGGTAGTGCATCGCGCGCTGCGTTGCCACCTTCAGGTCGCGCCCCTGGATCTGCGCCGGCACCAGCACGTTCTGCAGCACGGTGCGCCAGGGCAGCAGCACGGGCGACTGGAACACCACGCCGATGTCACGGCTCGGCCCGGTCACGGGCTTGCCGCCCAACGTCACCTGGCCGTGACTGGCACGCGCGAGGCCGGCCAGGATGCGCAGCAGCGTGCTCTTGCCGCAGCCACTGGGCCCCACGACCGTGATGAACTCGCCCTGCCGCACCTCGAAGCCGACGTCTCGCAGCGCGACGACGTCCGCGCCATCCTTGGAGCGGAAGATCTTGTGGACCTGTTCGAAACTGAATGCCGGCGGCCGGGCCTGTTCGGATGTCAATGGCATGTTCATTTGTGCTCCAGCAGCTCGAAGTCTTTCTTGAGCGCCTCGATGAAGACAGCCGCGATGGGGCTGGGGTTGCGCGCCTCGAAGGTGCAGATGGTCAACCGCTGCGGCTTGACGCGCGGATCCTTGATGGGCACGTACCGGAATTCCTTGGTGCTTTCGCGGTCGCCCGGGCGGACGTTGGCCAGCGCGATGGCCATGCCCGTCTGGGCCACGGCGCGCATCAACTCGTAGGAGTTCGTGACCAGCATCTTGCGCGGCTGGATACGTGCCTTGGCGAACATGTCGTCGTAGACCTGCATGGCGCTCATGGTGTGATCCGGCATTGCCAGGCCGTAGTCCGCGCAATCCGACAACTTGAGAAACGGCCGCTTCGCCAGGGGGATGGCTGGTCGACAGCAGGACGCAGGTCTTGAGCAGCCGTTCGTAGACATGCTTCACGCGCAGGGACGGCAGCGGATTGAAGGTGACAGCCAGGTCCAGTTCGTCCTGCGCAATCATCTCGACCAGCCGGGTTGACGCATGCACCTCCACCTGAAAAGTGACGCCGGGGTAGCGCGCATTGAAACGCTGCAGGAACTGCGGGATCACCTCGCGCACGAAGGTCTCCGGAACGCCGAAGCGGATGTGGCCTTTGCGCAGTCCTTTGAGCGCCTCGATTTCCGAGCGCACGCGGTCCGACTCGCGCTCGAGATGGTTCACGTGCCGCGTCATGAGTTCGCCCGCCGCCGTCAGGCGCAGGGCGGTGCGGCCCCTGCCACGCTCGAGCAGGGGCGCGCCCAGTTGCTCCTCGAGCAAGGCGATCTGTCGGCTGATGGCGGACGCCGCCACGTGAAGCCGCTCCGAGGCGCCACGGATGGAGCCCGCCCGGACCACTTCTGCGAAATAGCGCAACGCCACCGCGGAGCTCATCACGCCGCGATCCATGCTTGCGTCTCGCGGTCGTAGGTTTCGATGGCCGCCAGTGCCGCCTTGCGCGCTTGTGCAGGCATGAACGATGCGATCACGCTGTTGCGGGCCAGCGAAACGATTTCTTCGCGACTCAGATCGAGCGCTTCCTGGCAGGCGACGAAGTTGTCGTTGATGTAGCCGCCGAAGAAGGATGGATCGTCCGAGTTGACCGTCACGCACAGGCCGGCGTCCATCAAGCGTCTCAACGGATGAGCCTCCATCGAAGGCACCACCTTGAGCTTGAGGTTGGACAGCGGGCAGACGGTCAGCGGAATCTGTGCTTTTGCCAGAAGTTCCATCAGCGTGGGGTCCTGCAGACTGGCATTGCCATGGTCCACACGCTGCACCTGCAGCAGTTCCACCGCCTCGCGCACGTACGCTGCCGGGCCTTCCTCGCCGGCGTGCGCAACGACCTTGAAGCCGCGCTCGCGGCAGCGCCGGAAGAACCCGGCAAACTTCGATGGAGGGTTGCCCACCTCGGCACCACCCAACCCGAAGCCGAGCAAACGGTCGGCCCAGGGCATGGCGGACTCGAGCAGTTCCAGGGCCTCCTGTTCGCTGCGGTGCCGCTGAGCCAGCAGGATGAGGCCGCTGCTGATGCCGTCTTCGCGGAGGCATCGTCCATGGCGCCGAACACGCCTTCCAGCACGGTCGAGAGCGCAATGCCGCGCGCCGTGTGCCCCTGGGGGCCGAGAAAGAGTTCGGCATGAAGCACGTTGTCCGCGTGCGCGCGGGCCAGGTATTGGCGGGTGACGTCGTAGAAGTCGCGCGCGTGCAGCAGCACACGGCATCCGTCGTAGTACAGGTCCAGGAAGGATTGCAGGTTCCGAAAGCGATAGGCCTCCCGCAACTCGGCCTCCGTCTGCCAGGTGATCGCCACACCGTTGCGCCGCGCCAGCTCGATGAACAGCGGCGGTTCGATCGAGCCTTCGATGTGCATGTGCAGCTCCGCCTTGGGCAGGCCGGCGATGAACTGTGCAGGGGTCATGCGCCGTTGCATGACTTGGCAGCGTCGATGACCGCCTTGTGGTCGAAACGGTTGATGGCCTCGACGAAGCCGGGCTTGGCGATCAGCAAGCTCTCGGGCGGTACCGTGCGCTTGATCGTGCCGTCCTTCAGCATGAAGTCTTGCATGCGCCCGTAGGCGGCAGGATCCATCGCGCCGATCAGCTTGCCGCCGTGCAGATCGAAAGCGCTCTTCATGGATTGCAATTGCGCTTGCAGCAGCCGCATATCGGACGCGATCAGCGTGGCTTCATCCGCGCCCGTGGGCTTCGTGCGCGGAAAGTTCTTCCAGTGCAGCTTGAGCGCGCACATCGGGTTTGTCGTGGCGAACAGCGTGGCCTTGGCGGCGCTGCGCGAGATGGCTTCCACCATCGCCGGATCGGCGTCGATGGTCTTCTGCAGCGTGCCCAGGGTGAAATCCGGCAGGGCGCGCCAGGCGGGGTCGAACAGGATGCGCAGCCTGGTACCTGTGTTCTCGAAGCCTGCGAGTGCCGAGCCCCAGAACATCAGGGCCTGCACCCGGTCGGTTTTCAGCGCCTCGAGCGCCGGCGCACCCGCGCCGGTTGCGATGATCTGCACATCGGTGTCAGGGTTGATGCCGTTGGCGCGCAGATAGCCTTTCAGCAGCGGCACGCCACCCGTGCCCAGGCTGAAGATGCCGATCTTCTTTCCCTTCAGGTCGGTCGCCGACTTGATCGGCCCGTCCTGCATCACACCCACGCCCCAGTCGATCACGCCGGTGCCCATCAGGCCGCGTACCGCGACGTTGTTCTCGGTGTTGGCCTGGATCAGGCTCGTCGAGTTGAGTTGCGCGAAGTCGACCCCGCCACCGACCATCTGCTGGATGCCCTGCAGCGAGCCGCCCACGGTGATCACCTTCACGTCATAGCCCTCGTCGTGCCAGTAGCCCAAGGAGATCGGCAGGGTCAGCCAAGGATAGGTCACATTGAGCACCTGCGTGCCCACCGCGATCGTCACCGGCTTCAGTGGCTTTGCGGTTCTCTGGGCGTGTGCCGCAGGGGAGAGCAAGCTCGCCAGGCACAGGAGCGTGAAGGCGACGATTGCTCGACCTGATGCGAGCGGAGTGGACGCGGAACGCAGGCGACTGCTGAATCGGAGGGACATCGGGTTTCCAGTGACGTTGAACGAACGGAAGACAGCCGAAAAGTAGCAGGCACCCAAAGGTTCGTAAACAACTCAATTCTGAGGTCTATGTGCACTCTTTTCGAACATAGATGCTGCGCAGGCGAGGTCGCTTGCTGGCAATGACAGATCGACGGGAAAAAAAACCGCACGACGCACGCACTCGGAAACGAGTTGCTGCGAGGTGCGGACGCCTTTGTCCAGCTCGGCGGGTCGGGTCGGACGGGGCCGGCGAGCCGCCGGCCCTGCACCAGCTACAGCAGATAGCAGTTCTTCTGGATGATGGTGCGGCCGTCGGTGCTCGCCAGGAAAGCGATGAATGCATCGACCGCCGCGTTCGACGAGCCGCTTCGCCCCCTGATGGCAATGGCGTCCTGCAGGATGCGGTCATGCGGCGGATTGCCGTTGACGGTGGCCGGCGTGTATTCGAAATAGGTGCCGACGAGCGAGGTCCGGATGGCGCCGGTGTTGCTGTCGCACAGCTGCGACTTGGCAACGAATCCCATGTTGGGATAGCTGGTCGGGCCGCTGCTTGCATTGACGGCGTTGTAGGTGGTGCCGATGGTTGCGTACTGGGCGAACTTGGCGTCGTAGGCGCCACCAAGGTACGCAATGCCGCCGACCCTGCTCAGGGTTTGCTGGGCGGCGGTGCCGTAGGGCGCCGTGGTCGGGTTGGCAATGGCGACCTGGCCGTTGGCATACGCGTAGCTCGCGGGGTTGGGGAAGCCGCCCGAGCCGCTGCTGCTGACGTTGGGGCCGTTCTTGGACCAGAGAATCAACTTTCCTTCGGCATAGCGGAAGGGCGTCTGCACGACCGCCGGGTAGCTGCTGCGCAAGGCGGCGGGTGTCGTGTCGTCCGCCGCAAAGAACAGGTCGTAGGGCGTGGTGCCGCCCGGCGAGGAAAGCGCGGTGCTGATGGTCGTCTGGAAGTCGCCGGTAGCGCCTGAGGTCACGGTGAATGTCGTTCCCGAATAGGGCAGGCCCGCGAGCGAATAGGCGTCGATGAGCTGGTTCAAGGCGCCCTGGAAGTTCGCGGCCACCGCGACGGTGACGGATTGAGCCCACGTGACTGGCGCCGCCAGCATCAACACCGTTGCGGAAACACTCAATGCGATCTTTTTAATCATTTGCTTTGCCACTGTCTCTCCTCGGATGGTTTGAAGAGGCCTGTCTGCGCTTTGAAAACGCAATCGAGGCGGTTTGGATGGATTTCTCCCTGACCTTCTTATTCGGAAATTGATTAATTTCAGCGCTATATAAATTGACATATATCGCGCATAAGAAATTCTATTTCTCTCTCGAAGCACTCGTTGATGGTTTGCACCAAGCGTGAAAAAAATCACGATCGCTATACTCTCAGAAATATAATGAAGAGGGTAAAGAAATGAAGCGGATGTCGTTCGGCCCGCGCCCCCGTGCAGCGTTCTTTAAAACAAAAGTCTGCTTCGCTATTTCGGCGCTTTTTCTTTCTTATTTATCCCCGGGGTGGGCGGCGCCACAGGGCGGTGCAATAAGCAGCGGCGCGGCGGCCATCACACAGGCGGGCAGCGTGACCCGCATCGACCAGAGCACGCAAAGGGCGGCGATCAACTGGCAGGGCTTCAGCATCGGAGCGGGCGAGACCGTCAACTTCAACCAGCCGAACGCCTCCGCGATCACGCTCAACCGCGTGATCGGCAACGAGCGCAGCGTGATCGACGGCGTGCTCAACGCCAACGGCAAGGTGTTCCTCGTCAACTCCAACGGTGTGTTGTTCGGCAAGGGCAGCAGCGTGAACACCGCGGGCCTCGTGGCCAGCACGCTGAGCATCAGCGACGCGGACTTCGAAGCCGGCCGCTACGTCTTCAAGGGCAACGGCAGCAAGGGCTCGGTCATCAACATGGGCACGCTCACCGCGGCCAACGGCGGCTACGTGGCGCTGCTCGGCGGCACGGTGTCGAACCAGGGCGTGATCGTGGCGACCAAGGGCACCGTGGCGCTCGGCAGCGGCGAGAAGAGCAGCCTCAACTTCAACGGCGATTCGCTGGTGAGCGTCAGCATCGACGAGGGCGCCTTGAATGCGCTGGTGGAGAACAAGGGCGCCATCCTTGCCGACGGCGGCAAGGTGTTCCTCACCGCCCGCGCGGCCGACGAACTGCTGGGCAGCCAGGTGAACAACAGCGGCATCGTGCAGGCGCGCACGCTCGACGACCTGAAGGGCGACATCGTCGTGCACGCCTACGGCGGCACGGCCCACGTCGCCGGCACGCTGGACGCATCGGCGCCCACGTACGGCGACGGCGGCACCATTGAGACCTCGGGCCGCAGCGTGAAGGTGGCCAACGACGCCGCCATTTCCACGAAGGCCGCGAACGGCAAGACCGGCACCTGGACGCTCGACCCCGACGGTTTCACCATCGGTGCGGGCGGAGACATCAGCGGCGCCACGCTGGGCTCGCAGCTCAGCAACAACAACATCGTGATCGAGTCGACCAACGGGAATGGCGCCGACGGCCACATCCACGTCAACGATGCTGTGAGCTGGTCGGCCAACACCGCGCTAACGCTGACCGCGACGAACGACATCCGCATCAACGCGCCGATCACGGCCACCGGCGCGAGTGCCGGGCTGAACCTGAACTACAGCGGCGACTACCGCATCGACACGGACCACGGCGCATCGGTCACGCTGAGCGGTGCGGGTGCGAGCCTGGCGATGAGCGGGCAGGCCTACACGCTGATCCACAGCATGAGCGACCTTGAGGCTATCGACGATGCGGGAGGCGTTGCAGCGGGGCGCTACGCGCTGGCAGGCGATCTCGATGCATCGGGCAAGACCTATCGCAACACAGTGGTGTCCGCATTGTCGGGCACGCTGGCGGGGCTGGGCCACTCGATCAGCAATCTGACGATCTTGGAGCCGCAGCAGACAGGCCCGGTTGCCGTGGAGACAGGCCTGATCGGCACGGCGCAAAGCGGCAGCAGGATCCGCGATATTGGCTTGGCGAATGTGAATGTCAGCGCCTATGGGAGTGTCGGTGCTCTCGTCGGAGATAGTTCCGGCAGCGTCAGCCAAGCTTGGTCGTCCGGTGCGGTGACTGGCATCAAGAACTTGGGCGGGCTGGTGGGCATCAACCGCGGTACCGTCGACCGTTCGTATTCGGCCGCGGCAGTGACAGGCTCGTCGCTTTACGATGGCTACGGCAATATGGGTGGCCTTGTGGGGCAGAACAGCGGCACGGACAGCCTGATCAGCAACTCACATGCCACGGGCAACGTGACGGCTTCCAATGTGTCCAGCACCGTCAACAGTTCGATCGGCGGGTTGGCCGGGGCGAACGCTCGCGGCACGATCGCAAATTCCTATGCATCGGGACGCGTGACGGTCTCGGACAACACGGTGACTGTGGGCGGGTTGGTTTGGTTTGAACGGCGGGACGACCGGCCTCATCACGAACTCGTATGCCACTGGCGACGTCACGGGCGGGAAAAGCAACATCGGCGGTCTTGCGGGGCGCAATGCCTTGGGCGGTCAGATCGTCGATTCCTACGCCAGCGGCAACGTGACCGGTGGCGCTGCCATTGACGCTGGCAACTCCCCGAACTTCGGCGGTCTGGTGGGCGAGAACAGTTCGGGCGTCATCTCGGGGTCGCATGCCAGCGGCTCGGTGACGGCTTCCACCGGATTCGTTGGTGGCCTAGTCGGTAACAGCGGCGGGACCGGCGCGAGCATCAGCAACTCCTATGCGAGCGGCGATGTGAACAGTGGAGCCGGGAGCTACACGGGCGGCCTGGTTGGGCAGAACAGCGGAGGCAGCACGATCTCCGGCTCGCGTGCTTCCGGCAATGTCACGGGCGAAAACGCAGGTGGATTGGTGGGCGGCAACGCGGGCGACATCAAGAGTTCCTCCGCAAGCGGCAACGTGACGGGTTCCTATGCGACTGGCGGATTGGTCGGGTATCACGCGGGCGGCACGATCTCCGATTCACAGGCCAGCGGCAACGTGACGGGCGGCGCCTTCACCAACTTCACCGGCGGACTGGTGGGGCGCATGACCGCCGGCAGCATCAGCAACTCGCACGCCACCGGATCCATCACCACCACGGGCGGCGGCTTCGGCGGCCTGGTGGGCGACAACTCGGGCGCGGGCACCATCACCAACAGTACCTACCGCGATGTGGCGGCCGAAGCTGCGGCGCAGGCGGCGGCACAGGCTGCCGCTGAAGCGGCTACGCAGGCATCGGTCCAGGCGGCAGCGGAAGCAGCCGCCGCAGCACAGACTGCAGCCGCGACTGCCGCGCAGGCCGCGGCGCAAGCTGCCGTGCTGCAGGCCCGCGCCGATGCAGGCTCACGGCTCGCATCGGCTGCCGCGACGGACGCTCGCCGGCAAGCCGAGGAACGTCCCGTGCTCGCCACCACCGCGAGCCTGACGGCGCGGCCCGTGGCCATCGCCGATCACATCGTCTTTGCCGACAAGCGCAACTTCTCGGCGAATGTCCAGCGCATCGAAGTCGACGGCCAGGTCTTCGAGCTCGAGGACGAGGCTGCACCCGCGGCGCCCGCACGCAAGCCATAGCCAGAGCATCGCTTCCATGCGGGAAGCGCGTGCTCGACCGGACCTCTGCGGGTCCGCTTCGCGCGCGGCCTGCTGCCAACGCTCATTCATTTCCAACCCGCCTTTCGCCGCGACATGAACCCGACCTGCCTCGCCTTTCCTTCACGCCTGCGGCCCCCGGCACTGGCCACGCTGTGCGCGCTTTGTCTCTGTGCGCACGAAAGCCATGGCCAGGCGCTCCCGCTGCCCAACTACGGCATCGGCGACGCCGTGCGCGAGACACAACCCCCGCGCGCTCCCGCCCCCAGCAAGGCGGCTCCCGCGCCGGTGATCGTGGCGCCGCAAGAGCGCCCGTTGAACCTGCCCGCCGGCGAGACCTTGATGGTTCGCGAGTTCCGCGTGGAAGAGGGCGCCGGCCTCGTGTCGCCCGCCGAGCTGCAAGCGGCGCTCGACGCATACAAAGGGCGCGCTTTGTCGATGGCCGAGATCGAGCAGGCCACCGCAACAGTCACCGCGCTGTACCGCGACCACGGCTACCTCGTGGCACGTGCCTATGTGCCGCGCCAGGACGCCAGTGGCGGCATGCTGGTGGTCCGTGTGCTCGTGGGTGCCTACGGCAACTTCACGCTGAAGAACCGGTCGCTGGTGCGCGACAGTGTGCTGAACGACGTGTTCGCGCCGCTGAAAGGCCAGTGAGACGGTGCGGCCGCCGTCTCACGCGCGGAGCTGGAGCGCGCGATGCTGCTCGTCAGCGACATGCCCGGCGCCACCCTGCCCAGGCTCACCGTCTCGCCCGGCGAGACGCAGGGCACGTCCGACTTCGACATCGACGTGGGCGAAGCCCCGCGCATCGGCGGCTATGTGCTCGGCGACAACCACGGCTCGCGCTACACGGGCCGCAACCGGCTGAGCGCGGGGCTGGACATCAACTCGCCCTTCGGCATTGCAGACCGGCTGTCGTTCAACCTGATGGGTGCGCCGGGCGGCGGCCTCGACAACGGCCGGCTGGCCTACAGCTTTCCGCTGGCCGCCAATGGCCTGCGCGTGGAGCTGGCCGCCTCGCGCACCACGTACCACCTCGGCTCGGACTACAGCGACCTCGAAGCCCGTGGCCGGGCCCACACGGTGGAAGCCACGCTGAGCTATCCACTGCTGCGCAGCCGCGAACAAAACCTGTCGCTGAGCCTGAACCTCGCGGCCCGGCGGCTGCGCGACGAGATCGGCGCGGTCGACTCGGTCAACGACAAGCATTCCAAGGTCGCCACCTTCGGCGTGCAGCACGAAGCCTGGGGCAACTTCTTCGGCCGCGCCGGATACACGAACCTGAGCGCGGGCCTGACCTACGGCCACCTCGGCATCGACGACCCCGCGCAGCAGGTGCTCAACAAGGCCGGCGCCAACACGATGGGCAGCTTCGCGCGTCTCAACCTGCGGCTTGCGGCCAACCTGGAATTGGCGAAGGACTGGAGCGCCAACGGCACGGTGAGCCTGCAGAAGGCGCTGCGCAACAAAAACCTCGACGGCAGCGAGCAGATGGGCATCTCGGGGCCCAACGGCGTGAAGGCGTACCGGGAGTGGGTGAGCGGCGACAACGGCTACCTGGTCAACCTCGAAGTGCGCTACGCGCTGCCCGCGCAGGACGGCCTCGTGCATTCGCTGGGCCTGTTCACCGACATCGGCCGTGCCTACCTGCAGAACGGCGACTATGCGGCAAGCAATGGCGTGCGGCTGTCCGACGTGGGCGTGGGGTATTCCGCGCGCTACAAATCGCTGTTCGCGCGTGTGCAGGTTGCGCGCGCCGTCGGTCCGCGGCCGCAGGAGTTCGTGCGCGACGGCAAGACCCGCGTGCTGCTGCAGGCCGGCGTGCTCTTCTGACATCACCGAAAGGAAAACCGGAATGAACGTGAACTGGCTGACAGGCGCCATCGACTATGGCGTGATCGGACTGCTGGTGGTGCTGAGCGTGATCGTGGTGGCCATCGGCATCGAGCGCGCCTGGCTGTACCGCAGCATCGACACGCACGGCATCCGCGACATCAAGTCGCTCGAGCTGGTGCTCACGCGCAAGCTCTTCGTGATTGCCTCGGTGGCGAGCAACGCGCCGTACCTGGGCCTGCTGGGCACCGTGTTCGGCATCATGCTGACCTTCTACAACATGGGGCAGGATGCCTCGATCGACACCGGCAAGATCATGATCGGCCTGGCGCTCGCACTGAAGGCCACGGCTGTGGGGCTGGCGGTGGCGCTGGTGTCGGTGGTGCTCTACAACACGCTGCTGCGCAAGGCGCAGGTGTTGATCCTCGAATGGGAGATCGCGCGTGATCGACAAGCCGATTGACAGCATGAACATGCTCCCCTTCGTCGACATCATGCTGGTGCTGCTCACCATCGTGCTGACGACGTCGAGCTTCATCGCAAGCGGGCGCATCCCGGTGAACCTGCCGCAGGCCAGCGCCAGCAAGTCGGACACCGCGCAGACGCAGACCATCGTGATCGATGCGGCGGGGGCGATCCATTTCGCTGGAGAAACGCTCGGCGCCGATGGCTTGAAGACCAGGCTCGCGGCGATGGGCAGGCAGACCGCCTTCCTGCTTCGCGCCGACAGGACGGTGCAGCTCCAGCGCTTCATCGACGTCGCCGACGTGCTCAAGCAGCTCGGCTTCGCCAGAGTGGCGGTGCAGACCGAGGTCGCAACGCGGTGAGGTTCGCTGTCGGCCTGGGTGTTTCAGTGCTGCTGCATGCGGCGCTGGTCCTGCCATGGCTGATGAACGACTGGGCCCCCGCGCAATCGCAGAAGCGGGATCAATTGGTCATCGACCTTCTGGGGCTGGTGAGCAATCGCCAGGTGGAACAGCAGCAGGCCGGGCAGCCCGAGCCGCCCGAGCCGCCGCGGGAGCGCGTGGCGGCGCCTGCTCCGGCATTGGCCAAGCCTGCCGTCAAGAAAGAAACACGCGAGCGTTCGCCCGTTCTGCGTCAGACCGCGCCGAGTCCGGTGCAGGTGGAGCGCCCGGTTCAGGAGCCCGTGCAGGTCTCGCCCGAGCCGACCGTCGCCGCCGTGCAGCCACCAGCGAACGGCGCAGAGGAAGACCGGGTGCAGCAAACCGTGCGTGCGCGCAGTGCCGATCCCGATGCCATTCGCAAATACCTCGCGGGCCTGAAGAAGGCGATCCAGAGCAAGCTGGTCTATCCGGCGGAGGCGCGCGAAGCCGGGTACGTCGGGGCGCCGATGATTCGGTTCACCCTCACCGAGAGCGGCGAGATCTTGCCGGGCTCGCTCGCCGTGCAGAAAAGCAGCGGCTACCCGATGCTCGATGAAAGCGCGATGCGGGCCGCGCTCGCCGGCGCCCCCTTCGACAGGTCGCCGCGGCAGATGGAGGTTGCGATCGCCGTTGCGTTCGCACGAGAAAGAGACTGAATCCATTTCCGAGCCTTCGGTGAAGTCGCGCGGAACGTCAGGCGTCTCGCTTCCCGCGATCTACTTTTTCATCGCCTTGATTTCGGCCTTGCCCTTCTCTTCGTCCGCCTTGGCCTGCTTCACGCAAGTGGACTTGGCGTCGCCCTTCTGGTCGTCGCACTTTTCCTTCGCGATGCTGTAGGCGACGTCCACCTTGGCTTCCGCAACCTTGCGGGCGTTGCCGTCGCTGGGCTTCAGTTTCTGGTCCAGTTCAGCCTTGGCGATCTTTTCCTTGCCCTTGGCTTCTTCGACGCAGACGTCCTTGGTGTTGTCCTTCATGGCATCGCAGGCCGTCCGGTCGGCTTTGTAGTCGGCCGCAATCTTGTCGCGGCCGGCCTTGAGCTCGGCCAGGGCCGGATCGACGGCAGTCGCAGGCGGGTTCATCTGCGCATGGGCCGAAAGCATCGTGAGGCAGGACGCGACGGCGCAGGTCCATATGAGCTTTTGCATGGTCATCTCCTTGGGGGCACCGGTGCTCGTTGCACACAAGAAAACAAGAAAGATGTCCGACGCCTGGAACCCAGACTAAGAAGCATGGTCGGTGCGTCGATAGGACGCGGCGCGAACCGGCCGTCAGTCCATGCCGACGCCGAACCTACCCTGCCAGGACCTTCGCCAGATCCGCCTTCAGTCCCGTGGCCCGCTCGGGCGCGCGAGCCAGGCCGGCATCGACCAACGCCCGTGCTCGTTCGCGATCGCCGATGTGCTCTGCAATGCGTGCAAGATGCAGCGCGGTTCGCGCATGGATCAGGTTCGGGTCGGTCTCTCGCAACATCTGCTCGAAGCTTTGCGGATAGCGACCATGCCGCACGAAGAACGCCCGGCCGGGGCCCGCCCATTCACTCACGATGAACTCGACGGTCTCTTGCGCCTGCGCCTGGGTCGCGCCATAGGCCCAACCGAAGGCCGACCCGGGTGGCGGGTCCATCCGGTCGCGGAACACGCAGTGCGACTCCTCCATCGCTTCGGGTTTCACTGGGGCGCCGCCCTCGGCCGGAAGAAAGTCGAGGTGTGCACCGAGGTTCAGGTAGCACGCCTTCCCGCCGCTTGCGCCCTGCACGTTGAACACATGGATCAGTGGCCCGTCGATGCGCCGCAGCGTCTGGCCTGAACCTTCGAATCCGTCGGCCTTCAGTACGGGAAAGAGCTTCTGTGTCAGGAGCTTGAGAAATGCGGTGCGATTCATGGGTTCGATAGTCTTCAGTCAAACACAGTACGCATTTTCTCCGGGCCGACTGTGATGGTTCGGCGGCCTTTTCAATGCCTTCGCAGCGGCCGCGAGCGGCCTCAGGGTTTGCCCGCACTCGTCGGTCCGGTGATTCGGACGACCTCTTCGCTCCGCATCCGGATCGTCGGCGAAGCACTCGCCTCCCTCTCTCTTCATCCCTCATGAAATCAACGACTTAGCGCGCCGCGCACCGCGTGCTGCGCGTGGCATATCGATTGCTCAGTAGAAGGGCCAGCCGCATCGCCCGATGCGAGTCCTGGCCACGACACAGGAGACAAACCGATGAGCACGATGGGTGACCTTGACCCCACGGAAACTGGCGAGTGGATCGACGCGCTCGGCGCCGTTCAACAACACCGTGGCAGCGAGCGTACGAACTTTCTGTTGAACCGCCTCGTCGACGAGGGCCGCCGCGACGGCGTGTACGTGCCCCGCTCGCTGAACACGGCCTACAAGAACACCATCCCGCCCGAGAAGGAAGAAAAATCCACCGGCAACCGCGAGATCGAGCACCGCCTGCGCTCGATCATCCGGTGGAACGCGATGGCGATCATCCTGTGCGCCAACAAGGACTCGTCCGAACTCGGCGGCCACATCGCGAGCTTCCAGTCGGCCGCCACGCTCTACGACATCGGCTTCGGCCACTTCTGGCACGCGGCCACCGACACGCACGGCGGCGACCTGCTCTTCATCCAGGGCCACAGCTCGCCCGGGATCTATGCGCGCGCTTTTCTCGAAGGGCGCCTCAGCGAGCAGCAACTGCTCAACTACCGCCAGGAGTCCGACGGCAACGGCATCCCGTCGTATCCATATCCGTGGCTCATGCCCGACTTCTGGCAGTTCCCCACGGTGTCGATGGGCCTCGGCCCGCTGATGGCGATCTACCAGGCGCGCTTTCTCAAGTACCTGCACGGTCGCGGTCTCGCCGACACGGCGCCGCGCAAGGTCTGGGCCTTCATGGGCGACGGCGAGATGGACGAGCCCGAATCGCTCGGCGCGATCTCGCTCGCGGGCCGCGAGAGCCTGGACAACCTCGTGTTCGTCATCAACTGCAACCTGCAGCGCCTGGACGGCCCGGTGCGCGGCAACGGCAAGATCGTGCAGGAGCTCGAGAGCGTGTGCCGCGGGGCAGGATGGAACGTCATCAAGGTGCTCTGGGGCAGCGGCTGGGACGCGCTGCTCGCCAAGGACAAGAGCGGCAAGCTGCTGCAGCGCATGGAAGAGTGCGTGGACGGCGAGTACCAGGACTTCAAGAGCAAGAGCGGCGCCTATGTGCGCGAGCACTTCTTCGGCAAGTACGAGGAGACCAAGGCGCTGGTCGCCGACATGAGCGACGACGAGATCTGGGGCCTCACGCGCGGCGGCCACGACCCCGAGAAGGTGTTCGCCGCGTATGCCGCCGCCGTCAAGCACAAGGGTCAGCCCACGCTGATCCTGCCCAAGACGGTCAAGGGCTACGGCATGGGCGAATCGGGCGAGGGCCAGATGATCGCGCACCAGGCCAAGAAGATGACGCAGGACGCGCTGCGCGGCTTCCGCGACCGCTTCCAGATTCCGGTGTCCGACGAAGAGCTGCCCAACGTGCCCTTCATCCAGCTGGCCGAAGACAGCCCCGAGATGAAGTACCTGCGCGAGCGCCGCGCCGCGCTCGGCGGCTACCTGCCGCAGCGCCGCCGCAAGTCGACCGCGCTCGAGATTCCGCCGCTGGCCACCTTCGAGCGCCTGCTCAAGGACACCGGCGAGCGCGAGATCTCCACCACCATGGCCTTCGTGCAGATGCTCGGCACGCTGGTGCGCGACAAGGCCATCGGCAAGCACGTGGTGCCCATCGTGCCCGACGAGTCGCGCACCTTCGGCATGGAGGGCATGTTCCGGCAACTGGGCATCTGGTCGTCGCTCGGCCAGCTCTACAAGCCGCAGGACGCCGACCAGCTCATGTACTACCGCGAGTCGAAGGACGGGCAGGTGCTGCAGGAAGGCATCAATGAGGGCGGCGCGATGTCCAGCTGGATCGTCGCGGCCACCTCGTACAGCACGAACAACGTGCCGATGATTCCGTTCTACATCTACTACTCGATGTTCGGCCTGCAGCGCGTGGGCGACCTGGCCTGGCTGGCCGGCGACATGCGTGCGCGCGGCTTCCTCCTGGGCGGCACCGCGGGGCGCACCACGCTCAACGGCGAAGGCCTGCAGCACGAAGACGGCCACAGCCACATCCTGGCCGGCACCATTCCCAACTGCATCTCGTACGACCCGACCTTCGCCTACGAGGTGGTGACCATCGTGCGCGACGGCATGCGCCGCATGTACGCCGAGCAGGAGGACGTGTACTACTACATCACCCTCATGAACGAGAACTACACCCACCCCGGCATGCCCGAGGGCAGCGAGGCGGGGATTCTCAAGGGGCTCTACCAGCTGAGCGACGGCGGCAAGACGCCCAAGAAGGGCCATCGCGTGCAGCTCATGGGCAGCGGCACCATCCTGCGCGAGGTGATGTTCGCGGCCGAGCTGCTCAAGAGCGACTTCGGCATTGCCTCGGACGTGTGGAGCGCCACCAGCTACAACGAGCTGCGCCGCGACGGCATGGCCGCCGAGCGCTGGAGTCGGCTGCACCCGACCGAGCCGGCACGCAAGAGCCACGTCGAGCAATGCCTCGAAGGGCACGACGGCCCCGTCATCGCGGCCACCGACTACATGCGCAACTACGCCGACCAAGTGCGCGAGTACGTGCAGGCCGCGGGCCGGCGCTACACGGTGCTGGGCACCGACGGCTTCGGCCGCAGCGACTACCGCCGCAAGCTGCGCCGCTTCTTCGAGGTCGACCGCTGGCACGTGGTCGTGGCCGCGCTCAAGGCGCTGGCCGACGACGGCGTGATCAAGCACACCGTGGTGGCCGAGGCCATCGAGAAGTACGGGCTCCAAGCCGAGCGCGCCGCCCCCTGGACCGTCTGAGGCACGACAGAACATGAGCAACGCAATCGACATCAAGGTTCCGGACATCGGCGATTTCAGCGATGTGCCAGTCATCGAGATCTTCGTGAAGGTCGGCGACACGGTGAAGGCCGAGGACCCGCTGGTCTCGCTCGAATCCGACAAGGCGACGATGGACGTGCCCGCGCCACGCGGTGGCGTGGTGGAGTCCATCACCGTGAAGCTGGGCGACAAGGTCAGCGAAGGCAGCGTCATCATGACCTTCAAGGCCGACGGCGGCTCTGCTGCTGCTCCCGCGCCGGCCGAAGCCGCCAAGCCGAGCGTGAGCGCCGCCCCTTCGGCTACCAGCGCACCGGCCGGCGTGGCCGAGGTGCGCGTGCCCGACATCGGCGACTTCAAGGACGTGCCGGTCATCGAGATCTTCGTGAAGATCGGCGACACGGTGAAGGCCGAGGACCCGATCGTCTCGCTCGAATCCGACAAGGCCACGATGGACGTTCCCGCGCCACTCTCAGGCGTGGTGACGGCGATCGGCATCAAGATTGGCGACAAGGTCAGCGAAGGGTCGGTGATCCTTTCGCTCGCTACGGGTGATGCGCCTGCTGCAACCTCCACTGCGCCCGCGCCGTCTGCACCTGCTGCTGCGGCGCCCACGCAAGCGGCAGCATCGGCCAGCGGCGCCATCGACGAAGCCGCCTTCGCACTCGCCTACGCCGGCCCCGCCGTGCGAAAGCTCGCACGCGAACTCGGCGTCGACCTCGGAAAGATCAAGGGCACCGGCGACCACGGCCGCATCATGCGCGCCGACGTCGAGGCCTTCGCGAAGGGTGGCGGCGCAGCTGCCGCACCGGCCACCGGCAAGTCTGCTGCGGCGCCTTCCGGCAGTGGCGTCGGCGGCATCGACCTGCTGCCCTGGCCCAAGGTCGACTTCGCCAAGTTCGGCCCGACCGAGCGAAAAGAACTGTCACGCATCAAGAAGATCAGCGCCGCCAACCTGCACCGCAACTGGGTCGTCATTCCGCAGGTGACGACGCACGACGAGGCTGACATCACCGACCTCGAGCAGTTCCGCGTTCAGATGAACAAGGAGCTGGAGAAGTCGGGCGTGAAGATCAGCATGCTGCCCTTCATGATGAAGGCGGCCGTCGCCGCGCTGAAGAAGTTCCCCGAGTTCAACGCCAGCCTGGACGGCGACGCGCTGGTGCTCAAGAACTACTGGCACATTGGCTTCACGGCCGACACGCCCAACGGCCTCATGGTGCCGGTGATCCGCGACGTCGACAAGAAGACCGTGCCCGAGATCGCCAAGGAGATAGGCGAGCTCGCCAAGCTCGCGCGCGACGGCAAGCTCAAGCCCGACCAGATGTCGGACGGCACCTTCACCATCAGCTCGCTGGGCGGCATCGGCGGCATCTACTTCACGCCGATCATCAACGCGCCCGAGGTCGCCATCATGGGCGTGTGCAAGAGCTACTGGAAGCAGCACTCCGCCGACGGCAAGACCTACACCTCGCGCCTCACGCTGCCGCTGTCCCTGTCGTGGGACCACCGCGTGATCGACGGCGCCGCCGCCGCGCGCTTCAACGTCTATTTCGCCAACGTGCTCGCCGACCTGCGTCGCGTGCTGTTCTGAAGGAAGCTCTCAAATGGCACACACGGTGGAAGTCAAGGTCCCGGACATCGGCGACTTCAAGGATGTCGCGATCATCGAACTGCTGGTCAAGCCCGGCGAGGTGATTGCGGTCGATACCGGGCTGATCATGGTGGAGTCCGACAAGGCTTCGATGGAGATTCCGTCGAGTCATGCGGGGACCGTGAAGGAGCTGAAGGTCGCGCTCGGCGACAAGGTGAGCGAAGGCTCCGTCATCCTGGTCATCGAGACAACGGCTGCCTCCCCTCTCCCGCCTGCGGGAGAGGGGCCGGGGTGAGGGCGACGGCCGCACTCTCACCCCAGCCCTCTCCCGCAAGCGGGAGAGGGAGCGAGGCAGTCCCCGCACCCGTGGCCGGCAGCTACACCGGCAAGGCCGACATCGAATGCGAAGTGCTCGTGCTCGGCGCCGGCCCTGGCCCCGGCGGCTACTCGGCCGCGTTCCGCAGCGCCGACCTCGGCATGAAGACCGTGCTGGTCGAGCGCTACGCCACGCTCGGCGGCGTCTGCCTCAACGTGGGCTGCATCCCGTCGAAGGCGCTGCTGCACACGGCCGGCGTGATGGACGAGGTGAAGCTGCTCGCCAGGCACGGCATCAAGTACACCGCGCCCGAAGTCGACATCGACGCGCTGCGCGACTTCAAGGACGGCGTGATCAAGAAGCTCACCGGCGGCCTCGCCGGCATGGCGAAGGCGCGCAAGGTCGAGGTCGTCACCGGCGTCGGCAGCTTCCTCGATGCGCATCACGTCGAAGTGGTGGGCGAGGGCGGCGCGAAGAAGGTGGTGAAGTTCGTCAAGGCCATCATCGCCGCGGGCTCGCAGGCCGTGAAGCTGCCCTTCATGCCCGAGGACGACCGCGTGGTCGACTCCACCGGCGCGCTGCTGCTCAAGGGCATTCCGAAGCGCATGCTGGTCGTTGGCGGCGGCATCATCGGCCTGGAGATGGCCACGGTGTATTCGACGCTGGGCACGCGCATCGACGTGGTCGAGATGCTCGACGGCCTCATGCAGGGCGCCGACCGCGACCTCGTGAAGGTATGGGAGAAGGTCAACGCGCCGCGCTTCGACAACGTGATGCTCAAGACGAAGACCGTCGGTGCCAAGGCCACCAAGGCCGGCATCGAGGTCAGCTTCGAAGGCGAGAAGGCGCCCAAAGAGCCGCAGGTCTACGACTTGGTGCTCGTGGCCGTGGGCCGCAGCCCGAACGGCAAGAAGATCGCCGCCGACAAGGCCGGCGTCGCCGTCACCGACCGCGGCTTCATCGACGTCGACAAGCAGATGCGCACCAACGTGCCGCACATCTTCGCCATCGGCGACATCGTCGGCCAGCCGATGCTCGCGCACAAGGCGGTGCACGAGGCGCATGTGGCGGCCGAGGTGGCACACGGCGAGGCTTCGTTCTTCGACGCAAGGCAGATTCCCTCGGTCGCCTACACCGACCCCGAGGTGGCATGGGCCGGCAAGACCGAGGAGCAGTGCAAGGCCGAAGGCCTGAAGGTCGGCAAGGCGGTGTTCCCGTGGGCCGCATCGGGCCGCGCCATCGCCAACGGCCGCGACGAGAGGTTTACCAAGCTGCTGTTCGACGAGGCCACGCACCGCATCGTCGGCGGCGGCATCGTCGGCACGCATGCGGGCGACCTGATCAGCGAGGTGTGCCTGGCCATCGAGATGGGCTGCGAGCCCTCCGACATCGGCAAGACCATCCACCCGCATCCCACGCTGGGCGAATCCATCGGCATGGCGGCCGAAGTGTTCGAGGGGCATTGCACCGACCTGCCCCCGGTGAAGAAGAAGTAGGCCGCGCCATGCCGCTCGCACTGGCTTTCGAGGCCCTGGGATCGGGGCCTCCGGTGGTGATCCTGCACGGCCTGTTCGGCGCGGGTCGCAACTGGACGCAGGTCGCGCAGGCGCTGGCCGCGGACCATCGCGTCTACCTGCCTGACGCCCGCAACCACGGCGCGTCGCCATGGGCCGAGTCCATGTCGTACGCCGAGATGGCGGGTGACGTGCTCGGCTTGATCGAGCGCGAGCAGTTGCAGCGGCCTTTCGTGATCGGCCACAGCATGGGCGGCAAGACCGCGATGGCGCTTGCGCTCTCGCACCCGGAGGCGATCGCCGGCATCGCCGTGATCGACATCGCGCCCGAGAGCTACACCGACCAGTTCTCGTCGTACGTGTCGGCCATGCGCAGCCTCGACATGGCCGGCACGGCCAGCCGCCGCGAGATCCGCCAGGCGCTGGCCGACAGCCTCAGCGCCGAGGCGCCGGTGGACTTCCTGATGCAGAACCTGCGCCGGCAGAACGACCGCTTCGACTGGCGACTCAACCTGCTGGCCACGGGCCTGTGCATGCGCGAGCTCTGCAGCTTTCCCGATGCGCTGCGCGAAGCGCGCTACGATGGCCCGGCCCTCTTTATCCACGGCGCGGAGTCCGACTACGTGCGGCCTTCGTCGCTCGCAGGCATTCGCGCGCTGTTCCCGCATGCAGAGGTCGAGCGCATCGCCGATGCCGGCCACTGGGTCCACGCCGACCAGCCCGCGGCGCTGCTGTGCGGCCTGCGCGACTGGCTGGGCGACGCCTGCGCGGCTGCCCCTCTTTGACACATCCCCACGGAGACACCATGTCCGACGAAAAACTGCGCGAAGCTGCCCTCGACTACCACCGCTATCCCACGCCCGGCAAGATCTCGGTGAACCCGACCAAGCCGATGGCCACGCAGCGCGACCTCGCGCTCACGTACTCGCCCGGCGTGGCCGAGGCCTGCATGGAGATCGTGCGCGACCCGGCCGAGGCGATGAACCTCACCTCGCGCGCCAACCTCGTGGCCGTCATCACCAACGGCACCGCGGTGCTGGGTCTCGGCAACATCGGCGTGCTCGCCGGCAAGCCGGTGATGGAAGGCAAGGCCTGCCTCTTCAAGAAGTTCGCGGGCATCGACGTGTTCGACATCGAGCTCGACGAGAGCGACCCCGAGGCGCTCATCGACACCATCGCGCGCATGGAGCCCACCTTCGGCGGCATCAACCTCGAGGACATCAAGGCGCCCGAGTGCTTCTACATCGAGAAGAAGCTGCGCGAGCGCATGAAGATCCCGGTGTTCCACGACGACCAGCACGGCACCGCCATCGTCGCGGCCGCGGCCATCATCAACGCGCTGCGGCATGTGAAGAAGGACATCCGCGAAGTGAAGCTCGTGGCCTCGGGCGCGGGGGCGGCGGCGCTCGCCTGCCTCGACCTGATCGTGAGCCTGGGCCTGCCGATGCAGAACATCTTCGTGTCCGACAGCGCGGGCGTGGTCTACACCGGCCGCAAGGAACAGATGGACCCGAACAAGGCCCGCTATGCGCAGGAGACCCCGGCGCGCAAGCTGGCCGACATCATCGGCGGCGCCGACATCTTCCTCGGCCTCTCGGCCGGCGGCGTGCTCAAGTCCGAGATGGTGAAGGAGATGGCGCGCGATCCGATCATCCTCGCCATGGCCAACCCGACGCCGGAGATCCTGCCGGAAGACGCGCTGGCCGTGCGCCCTGACGCCATCCTCGGCACCGGCCGGTCGGACTATCCGAACCAGGTCAACAACGTGCTCTGCTTCCCATTCATCTTCCGTGGCGCACTCGACGTGGGCGCGACCACGATCAACGAAGAAATGAAGCTCGCTGCCGTGCGTGCCATCGCCGAGCTCGCGCATGCCGAGATTCCCGAGGTGGTGGCGCAGGCCTACGGCGCGGTCGGCCTGCGCTTCGGCCGCGACTACCTGATCCCCAAGCCCTTCGACCCGCGCCTGATCGAGTTCGTCGCACCCGCGGTGGCGCAGGCCGCGGTCGACAGCGGCGTGGCGACGCGCCCCATCGCCGATATGAAGGCCTATCGCCAGCGCCTGTCGCAGTTCGTCTACCAGTCGGGCAGCAGCATGCAGCCGCTGTTCGCGGCCGCCAAACAGTCGCCCAAGCGCGTGGTCTACGCCGAGGGCGAGGATGAACGCGTGCTGCGTGCCGCACAAGTGGTGGTCGACGAAGGCCTCGCGCGCCCGCT
>CAMATD010000062.1 GCA_945860785.1 Variovorax sp. YR752
GCCGAAGGCCATGCCGGCCTCGACACGGTAGTCGTAGTCGAGCAGCGGACCGACGGTGGCGCCCACTTCGGCGCTCATCTCCTTTTGCCGCGACTGCTGCACCGACGAGTCGATCAGCGCGCCGATCAGGCCGCCGCCCGTGGCCGCGCTCACGCCGGGCGCCTGCGCGGAGAACATGAAACTCTCCTGCGCGACGACCAACCGCACGTCGACCTCCTGGACCTTCGTCCGGTCCGCCGCTGCGAGCGGCCGGTGAAACGGGGCACACGCGCCGAGCAGTAAAACGACTGACAGCGCCAACAGAAAACGCAGCATCTTTGGGTCTTTCCTCGCGGTATTCGATTGGGCGTCGATTGTGCCGGGAGTTGCGTCGAACACGTGCCGCTTGTCCATCGGTTGAAGCGATGGCGGCATCCGGCATGGGCTGCGTCAGAATGACTGCGTGCTTTCTTCTTCCTCCACTCCCCCTCTCTTCCACGCCAGCCACCTGCGCAAGCGCTATGGCGACACCACGGTCGTCGACGACCTGTCGTTCGAGATCGCACCCGGTGAATGCCTTGGCGTGATCGGCCCCAACGGTGCCGGCAAGACCACCACGATCCGCATGTGCCTGGGCCTCACCGCGGCCGACGGCGGCGACATCTCCGCGATGGGCCTGCAGATGCCGCGCGATGCGCTGGCCATCAAGGCGCAGCTCGGCGTGGTCACGCAGTTCGACACGCTCGACCCCGACTTCAGCTGTGCCGAGAACCTCGTGGTGTACGGCCGCTACTTCGGCTTCAGCAAGGCCCACGTGCGCGCACGCGTGCCGCAGCTGCTGGAGTTCGCGGCGCTCTCGCACAAGGCCGACGCCAAGCCGGGCGAATTGTCGGGCGGCATGCGTCGGCGGCGGTCGCTGGCGCGCGCGCTGGTCAACGACCCCAAGCTGCTGCTGCTCGACGAGCCGACCACCGGGCTCGACCCGCAGGCGCGGCACCTGATGTGGGAACGGCTGCAGGTCTTGCTGCAGCAGGGCAAATCGATACTCTTGACCACGCACTTCATGGACGAGGCCGAGCGCCTGTGCTCGCGCCTGCTGGTGCTCGACCACGGCCGCAAGATCGCCGAAGGCCGGCCGCGCGACCTGATCGCCGAGCATCTGGAGCCCGACGTGGTCGAGGTGTATGGCAACGGCGCGCTGTCGCTGGCCGAATCGCCCGAACTCAAGGCGATGGCGGCGCGTGTGGAAGTGAGCGGGGAGACGGTGTTCTTCTACACGCAGGATGCGCGGCGCCTGCTCGGCGCACTGACGCAGCACAGCGGCCTGCGCACCTTCCATCGGCCCGCGAACCTCGAAGACCTTTTCCTCAAGTTCACGGGTCGCCAGATTCGCGAGGACGGCTAGGCAAAGACCATGAATACGACGACTGCAACCACTCCCTCCGTGGCATCGCCACCCTCTCCGTCCGTGTGGCGCGCCCCCGAGATTTCGCTGCGCTGGTGGCCCGTGTTCCTGCGCAACCTGCTGGTGTGGCGCAAGCTCGCGATCCCGAGCCTGATCGGCAACATCGCGGAGCCCTTGATCTGGCTCGTGGCCTTCGGCTACGGCATGGGCGCGCTGGTCGGGCAGGTGTCGGTCGACGGCGTGAAGGTGCCCTACATCCTGTTCCTGGCCAGCGGGTCGATCTGCATGAGTGCGATGAATGCGGCGAGCTTCGAGGCGCTGTACTCCGCGTTCTCGCGCATGCACGTGCAGAAGACCTGGGACGGCATCATGAATGCGCCCATCGGGCTCGACGACATCGTGCTGGCCGAGATGCTGTGGGCGGCGTTCAAGTCGATCTTCACCGTCACCGCGATCCTGTTCGTGATGCTGGGGCTGGGCATCAGCCACAGCCCCAAGCTGATCGTCGCGTGGATGGTGCTGATCGGGGCCGGCATCACCTTCTCGTCCATCGCGCTGATCTTCAATGCACTGGCGAAGGGCTACGACTTCTTCACCTACTACTTCACGCTGTTCATGACGCCGATGATGTTCCTGAGCGGCGTGTTCTTTCCGCTCGAGCAGTTGCCGTCGGCGGTGAAGGCGGTGGCGGCGTGGCTGCCGCTGACCAATGCGGTGGCGCTGGTGCGGCCGCTCTTCATGGACCAGTGGCCGACGGACTGGTGGCTGCATGCGGGGGGTGCTGGCGGTGTATGCCGTCGTGACGTTCTGGATCGCGCTGGCGCTCACGCGCAAACGGTTCCGGGGCTGAAGTCCTCCGGCTGACGGCATCCGGAAACGGATGCCTTCAAATTACATTGCACACAATTCAATTGTTCGCTACAATTCAACCCATGCGCTCCAATACCGTATCCGCCGACGAAATGCTCAAGCTGGACAATCAGCTCTGCTTCGCCGTCTATTCCGCCTCGTTGGCCATGACCCGGCTCTACAAGCCGGTGCTCGAAAAGCTGCAGCTCACCTATCCCCAATACCTCGTCATGCTCGCCCTCTGGGAGCAGGACGGCTCCATGGTCTCTGAACTCGGCGAGCGCCTTTCGCTCGACTCCGGCACGCTCACCCCGTTGCTCAAGCGGCTCGAAGCCAATGGCTACGTCGCCAGGGTGCGTGACGTGGCCGACGAGCGCCGCGTCCACATCACCCTCACCGCCGCCGGCCGCAAGCTCAAGACCCGCGCCGCCAACGTGCCGGGCTGCCTCATGGCCGCCACCCAGTGCTCGGTGCCCGAGCTCATCGCCCTCACCCAGCAGATCCAGACCCTGCGCGACCGCGTCAAGAAGGCGGCCTGACAGACAACCGGTTTTTCTTTCTCCCCGCTTCGATCGAGACAAGAGAGAAGCTTTTTCACCCTCCCTCCATCATCAAAGGAATCACCATGACTACCAAGCTCGACAAAGTGCTCTACACCGCAGAAGCCCACACCGTCGGTGGCCGTGACGGCGCCGGCAAGTCCAGCGACGGCGCGATCGACGTCAAGCTGAGCTCGCCCGGTTCGGGCAAGCCCGGCACCAACCCCGAACAGCTGTTCGCGGTCGGCTATGCCGCCTGCTTCATCGGTGCGATGAAGGCTGTCGGCCCGAAGATCAGCGTGAAGGTGCCCGATGACGTGGCCATCGATTCGAAGGTCTCCCTCGGCCCGACGAACGGCGGCGCCGCCTACGGCATCTCGGTCCAGCTCGCGATCACGCTGCCTGGCCTCGACGCAGACCAGAAGCAGAAGCTGGTCGATGCAGCCCATCAGGTCTGCCCCTACTCGAACGCAACGCGCGGCAACATCGACGTCGAACTCTCGATCGTCTGATCCCGCGCCCAGCGCAACAAAAGGCGTCCCGGCCACAAGCCGGGGCGCTTTTTTCATGGCCGTCGTTGTCTCACGGGTGACGCGGAAAGGGGCCACGCGATAGCGCCTTTCATCAAGCTTGGCTAATGTGGCCGCACGCCCCCGAAACTCACACCACCGTGGAGATCGACACCATGAGCACCACCAGCTTCCTGATCCGCAAGGACCAGCTCCCCACCACGCGCCTGCACACCGCCACCGACCAGCCTCTGGCCGACGGCCAGGTGCGCGTGCGCATCGACAGCTTTGCACTCACCTCCAACAACATCACCTACGCCGCTTTCGGCGATGCGATGAGCTACTGGCAGTTCTTCCCCTCCGAGGAAGAAGGCTGGGGCAACATCCCCGTGTGGGGCTTCGCGAGCGTGGTGCAGTCGCTGCACCCGGGCGTGGCGGTGGGCGAGTGGCTCTACGGCTACTGGCCGATGTCGTCGAGCGCGGTGCTGAGCCCCGATCGCCTTTCGCCCGCACGCTTCACCGACGCTGCCTCGCACCGCGCCGAACTGCCCGCGGTCTACAACCAGTATTTCCGCTGCAACGCCGACCCGCTCTACACCGCCGACACCGAAGACCTGCAGGCACTGCTGCGCTCGCTGTTCATCACCTCGTGGCTGATCGACGACTTCATGGCCGACAACGACTTCTTCGGCGCCAGCACCATGCTGCTGTCGAGCGCATCGAGCAAGACGGCCTACGGCACGGCCTTCCAGCTGCACCAGCGCGAAGGCATCGAGGTGATCGGCCTGACATCGCCCGCCAACGTGGCCTTCTGCGAAAGCCTGGGCTGCTACGACCGCGTGGTGACCTACGACGCGCTCGACAGCATCGCGGCCGATGCGCCCAGCGTGTACGTGGACTTCGCCGGCAACGGCGGGCTGCGCAATGCCATCCACGCGCGCTTCGCGAACCTCAAGTACAGCTGCTCGATCGGCGGCACGCACGTCGAGCAACTCGCCACCAAGGGCGCGAGCAAGGACCTGTCGGGCCCGCGCGCCACGTTGTTCTTCGCGCCGGCGCAGATCAAGAAGCGCACCACCGAATGGGGCGCCGACGAATTCGGACGGCGCATGGTGGCCGCCTGGCACAGCTTCCTGGCCACGGTGACCGACGCGAAGAGCCCCTGGCTGCACGCCGAGCACCACCACGGTGGCGAGGCCGTGCAGGCCACCTACGCGCAGGTGCTGGCCGGCAAGGGCGACCCGCGCACCGGGCATATCCTTTCGCTTTACAAGCAACCGGGCGGGCTGTAACAGTCCCGGGGGTCCATGTGGTGACAATCGCTGCATGACCCCTTCCCCCGCAGCGCCTGCCAATACCCATCCTTACGAGAGCCTCACGCCCGACGTGGTGCTCGACGCGCTCGCGACGCTCAGCCTGCACGGCGATGGCCAGCTCACCGGCCTGAACTCCTATGAAAACCGGGTCTACCAGGTGTTCCTGGAAGACCCCGCACCGCATCTGGCGATGGTGGTCAAGTTCTACCGCCCCGAACGCTGGAGCGAAGCCGAGATTCTGGAAGAGCACGGCTTCTCGCTCGAACTGGCCGCGGCTGAAGTGCCGGCCGTGGCGCCGCTGGCCTTCGACGGCAAGACCCTGCACCACCACGCCGGCTTTGCCTTCAGCGTGAGCCCCTACCGGGGCGGCCGCGCGCCCGAGCTCGACAACTTCGAGGTGCTCGAATGGGTGGGCCGCTTTCTGGCGCGCATCCACACCGTGGGCAGCGCCAAGCCTTTCGAGGCCCGCCCCGCGCTCGATCTGCAGACCTTCGGCCTCGATTCGCGCGACTGGCTGCTGGAGAACGACAAGATCCCGCTCGACATGCAGCGCGACTGGGAAAAGATCTGCAACCAGGCGCTGGACATGGTCCGCGCGACCGCCCTCGCGCTGCAGCCGCCGGCCTCCGACTTCAAGCCGCGCAAGCTGCGCCTGCACGGCGACGTGCACCCCGGCAACATCTTGTGGACGCCCACCGACCGCCCTGGCGGCGGCCCGCACTTCGTCGACCTGGACGACGCGCGCACCGGCTTCGCGGTGCAAGACCTGTGGATGCTGCTGTCGGGCGACCGTGCGCAGCGCACCTCGCAGCTGTCGGGCCTGCTCGACGGCTACGAGCAGTTCCGCGAATTCGACCGGCGCGAGCTGGCACTGATCGAGCCGCTGCGTACGCTGCGGCTCATCCACTACAGCGCGTGGCTGGCGCGCCGCTGGGAAGACCCCATCTTCCCGATCAACTTCCCGTGGTTCGGGTCGAGCGACTACTGGAAGGGGCAGATTCTCGTGCTGGAAGACCAGTGCGAGCAGATGGCGGAGGAGCCCCTCTACGCCTAGAAATGTCAGCCCCCCGGCTTTTCACTTCGCTTCGCTGCGTGTAATTCGCCACCCCCCCCCACGGGGGCGGCCCGGCGGCGGCCGGTTGGACGTTGGCCACGCCCAGCAGCAGCCGTTCGATCAGCATGTTGGGCGGCCCCGTGCGCCAGACGCCATAAGCCTCCGACTGCACCACCGCCCGGTCGAGCGGGCGGAACACCGCACCGCGCAAAGCCGAATGCCGCATCGCCTGCGGCACCAGCGCCACACCCATGCCCTGCGACACCAGCAAGACGACCGCGAGCCAGTGGCGCACCTCGTGCCGCACCTCGGGCAGAAAGCCTGCGTCGGCGCAGATCGACAGGATGCGCTCGTCTCGTGATAGTCGGGCGAGGCCTCGCGCGAGAACAGCACGAAGGGCTGGTCGCGCAGGTCGGCCGGGGCCAGCACGCGCTTGCGCGCCAAGACGTGCCCCGAAGGCAGGCAGCACACGAAAGACTCCGACAGCAGCAGCCGGTGCTGCAATTCGGGCGGCACGCGGTGCGTGTGGGCAAAGCCGAGATCGAGACGGTCGTTCAGCAGCTCGGCGATCTGCACGCCGGAGTTGAGTTCGCTCAAGGTGACGCGCACCACCGGGTGCTTCGCCTGGAAGGCGCGCAGCGCCTGCGGCAGGCCCCGGTAGAGCATCGCGCCGACAAAGCCGATGCGCAGGCGCCCCGCCGAGCCGCTCGCCACATCGCGCGCCTCCAGTGCAGCCTCTTACGCCTGCTGCAACAGCCGCCGCGCCGAGATGCGCAGCGCCTCGCCCGCATGCGTGAGCCGCACCTCCTTGCTGTTGCGCTCGAACAGCCTCGCACCCACCGACTCTTCGAGCTGCCGGATCGCGACCGACAGCGGCGGCTGCGAGATCGACAGGCGCCGCGCGGCACGCCCGAAGTGCAGCTCTTCGGCGAGCACCGAGAAATAGCGCAGGTGTCGCAGTTCCATGAATAGGCAAATCGAATCGAACAAGGACCAATTCGATATTAGACACGGATCGTCGGGAAGCCAACAATGCGGCGAACCAGGAGACAAACGCATGTCCGAGAACGCCGCAACCGCCGCGCCACAAGCCGCGCACGCCCATCCGATTCCCGACCGCCACGGCCAGAACCTGTTCACGGCCGACCTCGAGCTGCATGCCCTGCTCGCGCTCTACCTGCCCGAGGACCTGCGGCGCCACATGCGGCCGCATTTCGAGCGCCTCGGCGGCCTCGCGGGCGGCCTGCTCGACGAGCTGGCCGGCACCGCCGACCGCAACCCGCCCACGCTGAAGCAGCGCACCCGCACCGGGCTCGACGAGCAGAAGGTGATCAAGCACCCGGCTTATGTGGAGATGGAGCGCCTCGCGCTCAGCGAGTTCGGCCTGGCCGCGATCTCGCACCGCGACGAGACGCTGGGCTGGAAGGGCAAGATGCCGCCGCTGGTCAAGTACGTGCTGACCTACCTGTTCGTGCAGGCCGAGTTCGGCCTGTGCTGCCCGGTCTCGATGACCGACTCGCTCACGCGCACGCTCAAGAAGTTCGGCAGCCCCGAGCTGGTGGCGCGCTTTCTGCCGCGCCTGACTTCGCTCGACTTCGACGAGCTCGCGCAGGGCGCGATGTTCATGACCGAGCAGGCCGCAGGCTCCGACATCGCGGCCACCGCGACGATGGCGCGGCGCGAGGCCAGCGGCAGCTGGCGCATTACCGGCGACAAGTGGTTCTGCTCCAACCCCGATGCCGACTTTGCGATGGTGCTTGCGCGCGCCGAAGACGGCCAGGCGGGCATGAAGGGCGTCTCGCTGTTCCTGCTGCCGCGCCGGCTCGCCGACGGCAGCCTCAACCACTACCGGATCATCCGCCTCAAGGACAAGCTGGGCACGCGCTCGATGGCCAGCGGCGAGATCCGGCTCGAAGGCGCCGTCGCCTGGCTCGTCGGCGAGGAAGGCCGCGGCTTCGTGCAGATGGCCGACATGGTGAACAACTCGCGCCTGTCGAACGGCGTGCGCGCCGCCGGCCTGATGCGCCGCGCGGTGGCGGAGGCCGAATACATTGCCTCGGAGCGCCGCGCTTTCGGCCGCACGCTCGACCAGATGCCGCTGATGCAGCGCCAGCTCGACAAGCTGCGCCTGCCTTCGGAGCAGGCCCGCACCATGGTGTGCCAGACCGCCCAGGCGCTCGCCCGCTCCGATGCCGACCAACCCCATGCCTATGCGCTGCTGCGCATCCTCACGCCGCTCATCAAGTTCCGCGCCTGCCGCGATGCGCGCAAGGTGACCGGCGACGCGATGGAAGTGCGCGGCGGCTGCGGCTACATCGAGGAATGGAGCGATCCGCGTCTCGTGCGCGATGCGCACCTGGGCTCGATCTGGGAAGGCACGAGCAACATCGTGGCGCTCGACGTGATCCGCGCGGTGAAGCGCGAAGGCTCGCTGCCCGTGCTGCGCGCGCACTGCGAAAAGCTGCTCGGCGACGCGGCGCTCGCACCCGCCTTCGCCAAGGCCTTGCGCGATGCCTTGACCCGCGCCGCCGCGCTGGCCGAGACCGCCGCGCGCGAAGGCGGCGACGTGCTGGCGCGCCAGGCCGCCTCGGCCCTCTATCACTGCACCAGCGCCATCGCGATGGCATGGGAGGCCGCGGGCACCGGTTCGGCCGCGCGCCTGCGCTGGGCCCAGCTGGTGCTGCTGCACCGCGTGCTGCCGCGCGACCCGCTCGCGCCCGACGCCATGCCCGCGGACTGGAACGGCAACGCCCTGCGCGCCGCCGAAACCACGATCTGATTCATACAGAAAAACGGAGACATCCCCTTGCGACACCTCACCTTCTTCCTGGCCGCCGCCACCACCTGCACCGCGCTGCTGACGGCCGTGCCCGCCGCGCAGGCCCAAGGCCCCTTCCCCTCGAAACCGCTGATGCTGGTCGTGCCCTTCCCGCCCGGCGGCCCGACCGACGCGATGGCGCGCACGCTGGCCGCCAAGATGAAGGACCGCCTCGGCCAGCCCATGATCGTGGAGAACCGCGCGGGCGCCGGCGGCAACATCGGCGCCAAGTACGTGGCGCGCGCCGAGGCCGATGGCCACACGCTGCTGTTCGGCACCTCGGGCCCGCTCGCCATCAACGCGAGCCTCTACCGCAAGATCAACTACGACCCGACGAAGAGCTTCGCGCCGGTGATCCAGGTCGGCTACCTGCCGAACGTCCTGGTGGTGAACCCGGCCCTGCCGGTGAAGAACGTGCCCGAGCTGGTGGCCTATGCCAAGGCCAACCCCGGCAAGCTCAGCTACGCCTCGTCGGGCAACGGCGCCTCGTCGCACTTGGCGGGCGTGCTGTTCAACTCGGTGGCGGGCACCGACCTACAGCACATTCCCTACAAGGGCACGGGCCCCGCGCTCAACGACCTGCTCGGCAACCAGGTCAGCATGACCTTCACCGACATCCTCACCGCGCTGCCCTACGTCAAGGCCGGCAAGCTGCGCGCACTGGGCGTGGCGACAGTGGCTCGCTCGCAGGCGCTGCCCGACGTGCCGACGATTTCGGAGCAGGGCTTCAAAGGTTATGACGTGAGCGTGTTCTTCGGCATCGTGGCGCCGGCCGGCACACCACGCGGACCGCGTGGCCAAGCTCAACCATGCCTTCGCCGAAGTGCTGAACTCGCCCAAGGTCAAGCAGATGTTCACGGCACAGGGCCTCGAAGCCTCGACCGACACCTCGCCGCAGAAACTCGGCCAGTTCATTGTGAGCGAATCGGCCAAGTGGAAGGACGTCGTGAAGAAGTCGGGCGCGCAGCTCGATTGATGGCGACAACACGGAACACCGACATGACATCCCCCCAAGGCGCCCTCGCGGGCATTCGCGTCCTCGACATCTCCCGCATCCTCGGCGGCCCGTACTGCGGCCAGATCCTCGGCGACCACGGCGCCGACGTGCTCAAGGTCGAGCCGCCGCAGGGCGACGACACGCGCACCTGGGGCCCGCCCTTCAAGGACAGCGTGGCCTCGTATTACCACGGCCTCAACCGCAACAAGCGCGTTCAGCACCTGGACTTCTCCACGGAAGAAGGCCGCGAGGCGCTGCTCGCGCTGGTGGCCGAGGCCGACGTGCTGATCGAGAACTTCAAGACCGGCACGATGGAGCGCTGGGGCATCGGCTGCGAGACCCTGTCGCAGCGCTTCCCGCGCCTCGTGTGGTGCCGCGTCTCGGGCTTCGGCGCCGACGGGCCCTGGGTGCGCTGCCGGGCTACGACGCGGCCGTGCAGGCCATGACCGGCATCATGAGCATCAACGGCGAGGCCGACGGCGGCCCTCTGCGCGTGGGCCTGCCCGTGGTCGACATGGTGACGGGCCTGAACGCGGTGATCGGCGTGCTGCTCGCGCTGCAGGAGCGCCAACGCAGCGGACGCGGTCAGTTCGTGGAAGCGGCGCTCTACGACAGCGGCCTCTCGCTGCTGCATCCGCATGCGGCCAACTTGTTCATGGACGGCACGGCACCGCGCCGCACGGGCAATGCGCATCCCAACATCTACCCCTACGACGCGCTGGCCACAGGCACCGACCCGGTGTTCGTGGCCGTGGGCAACGACCGGCAGTTCGCGAGCCTGTGCCGCTGCATCGGCTTGCCCGATCTGGCCGAAGATCCGCTCTACCGCACGGCCGGCGCGCGCTCGGTGCATCGCGACGGACTCAAGCAGCGGCTCGAAGCGGCGATGGCGGCTTTCGACGGGCGCGCGCTGGTCGACCAGTTGATGGCCGCCGGCGTGCCCGCCGCGCCGGTGCTGCCGGTGGCGGATGCATTGCAGCACCCGCACACACTGCACCGCGAGATGGTGGTCGAGATGCCCGGCGACTACCGCGGCATCGGCGCGCCGGTGAAGCTGAGCCGCACGCCGGCGAGCTATCGGCATGCACCGCTGACGCCGGGCAACGCGTTCCTGCCCGTGGACGATTCAGCGAAGCACTGAGGAGCGGCCGCGGCCGATGCCGTAGTACGCGATGCCCGCGGCTTCGACTTCGGCCGCGTCGTAGATGTTGCGGCCGTCGAAGATCGCGGGCGCTTTCAGCGTGTTCGCGATGCGCGCGAAATCAGGCCGGCGGAACACGGGCCATTCGGTCACTAGCGCCAGCACGTCAGCGCCTTGCAGCGCTTCTTCGGGCGTCTCGCACCACTGCACATCGCCGCGCTCGCCGACGATGGCGCGCGCATTCGGCATCGTCGCCGGGTCGTGAACCCGCACGCGCGCACCCGCAGCCCACAGCCGCTCCAGCAGCACTAGGCTCGGCGCATCGCGCATGTCGTCGGTGTCGGGCTTGAAGGCCAGGCCCCAGAGGGCGATGGTCTTGTTTGCGATGTTGCCCTCGAAGTGGTGCGTCATCAGGTCGAACAGGCGGCCCTTCTGCTCGTGGTTCGCGGCTTCGACCGCCGTGAGGATGCGCAGTGGACACCCCTCGCGATCGGCCGCATGCCGCAGCGCCCGCACGTCCTTCGCAAGGCACGAGCCGCCATACCCGGCGCCCGCCTGCAGAACGTCGGGCCCGATGCGCCGGTCCGAGCCGATGCCGCGGCGCACCATCTCGATGTCGGCGCCCGCATGCTCGGCCACGCGCGCCATCTCGTTCATGAAGCTGATGCGGGTGGCGAGCATCGCGTTGGCGGCGTACTTGGTCAGTTCGGCGGAGCGGCGGTCCATCACCAGCAACTGCTTCGGGTCGCGCACGAAGGGTTGGTAGAGCCGGGTCAGCAGGTCGATGGCTTCGGGGTCTGCGGCACCAAGCACTACCCGGTCGGGCTGCCGGCAGTCGCGCACGGCCGAGCCTTCGCGCAGGAACTCCGGATTCACAGCCACCGCAATGCGAAGGGCCTTGCCGCGTTGCGAAAGCTCGTCCTGCAGCACGGCCTCGACCTGCTCCGCGGTGCCGACGGGTGCGGTGGATTTGCAGACGACTAGGGCATCGCGGTCGCGATGCCGTCCGATGCTGCGCGCCACGGCCATCACGTGCCGCAGATCGACATCGCCCTCGGCATCGGCCGGTGTGTTGACCACGATGAAGAGAACTTCTCCATACAGGCTGGCGACACGCGCGCCGGCCGTGAACCGCAAGGTCGACGCGGCAAGACCGGCCGCCACCAGCGCTTCCAGGCCCGGCTCGTGCAGCGGCATCTGCCCCTGCTGCAACCCTTCGATCCGGGCTGCGTCCGCGTCCGCGCACAGCACCTCGTGCCCCGCTTCGGCAAGGCAGGCCGCGAAGCTCAGGCCGACATAACCGGCGCCAAAGATGCTCACCTTCATGCGCGCGCCCATCTCTTGTGGCACTGGCAGCCGCAGCGGTTGTGAGATAAAAGCAGGATGGAAGCCTTCAAAACAATGTCCGGACAGGAAAATTCGATGATGCCCGATCAAGTTGCGGCGCGCACCGCGCTGGTCCTGGAGACCAACAACCTGCGCGGCGGAGCGGATGCCGAGGCCGCCACCAGCACCAGCCTGCAGCGCCTGGTCGCTCTGCTGGCGAAGCAGCAATTGCCGCTCACGGCGCTCGCGCAGGTGGTCATCACGCACGACGGCCTGAGCGCCGCCTCCTGCGAGGCCGTGACCGCGCTCGCGGACCGCCCCGTCGACTTCGTGCGCATCGACGCCACCACCGGCTACTACGATGCCAAGAACGTCGGCTTCGCGGCCACCGACGCCGCGCGCTGCGACCACGTGGTGTTCGCCGACGCCGACTGCCTGCCCGCCGACGACTGGCTGCTGCAGATGCTCACGCCGTTCACGCGCGCCGATGCACCCGCCGTGGTGGCCGGCCGCACGAGCTATGCCGCCAACATCGTCGGCACCGCGCTGACGACCATCGACTTCATGTACTTTCCCAACGCCGACCACGCGGGCGCCACGAGCAACTTCTATGCGAACAACGTGGCCTTCCGCCGCGACGTGTTCGAGCAGCACAGCTACCAGGCGATCGACGGCGTGTACCGCGCGCATTGCCAGGTGCTGGGCATGCGACTGAAGGCGGCCGGCGTTCCGGTCCACTACGCGGCAGCGGCCCACACCGAGCACCGCCTGCCCGACACGCGCGTCGAGGCGCTGAAGCTGCGCTGGATGCGCGGGCAGGACACCTACTCGCTCACGCCGCACCTGCTGCGCAGCTATGTGTCGGCACGCTGGCAGTGGCTTGCGAAGAGCGGACCGATCGGACCGCTGTGCGTGCTGTTCACACGGCTGGGCTTCAGCGTGCGCGCGCTCAATCACCAGGACCTGCCTCCCCTGCGGGGCATGCGCTGGGTGGCGGGCGTGGCGTTGATCGTGGGCTTCTCGGCCATCGACATGCTCGGTGCGTTCGCGCGTGGCATCGGCTTGCACACGACGGGGCGCGAGAACGCCGATGCACAGGCGCTCTCCTATCACCGCCCCTGATAGCACTCGAATCGAACAGAACAACAAACAAGACCATGCGCATCCATCCATCGTTCTCTCTTCGCAGCATCACCTGGGTCCCTGCGCTCGCCGCCGTTTGTGCCACGGCCGGCGCGGCCGACTTCACCGGCCGCGACGTCTTCAACTTCAAGTCCGACAGCGGCTGTCCGTTCGGCGCGCTCGCGCCGGCCAGCGACTGCAACCGCCGGGCCCTCGACGACCCCGACACGCGCGTCTCGCTCGACAGCGCCGCGCACACCATCCGCTTTGCCAACCCGCGCAGCTACAACGAGAAGACCATCGTGGGCGACGTGCTGCTGCAAGGCTCCGGCCAGTCGCGCAGCGGCCGGCGCGTGCCGCTGACCTTTCATGCGCTCCTGAGCCGCTCCGGCAACGAGTGGTCGGCGAGCAGCCATGCGCATTCGCCCGTCGGCGACGAATTCAGCGACATCCGGATCGATCCGTACCAGGTCGTGGTGATCGAAGGGAGCACCGAGCGCGTGGTGTTCACGCCCGCGCAGATCAGCGAAACGCTCGCCAAGCCATCGCTCGCAGCGCGGCTCGCCAACGAGCTGGTGCAGGTGCAGGACAACCGCATGGGCGGCGCGAAGGATGCGGACATCACCATCGGCCTGGGCCTGAGCAGGGCCTCGAAGTCGGTGGCGCGCGCGCATTTCCGTGCACCTTCCGCCAGGGGACTTCAGCTCGCCGAAGCCATGCAGCAAGGCAACTGGACGCTCGAGCTCCAGGCCCTGAGCGGACAGATCCCGCGCCAGGTGGTGCAGCGCGACCTCTTCCTGTACGGCCTGGAATCGCAGTCGCTGTTGCAGCCGCTGCTGCAGCGCGGCTTCCACAAGAACGAGAAGCTCGTGCTCGGTGCGACGAACGGCAAGGGCTATGTGCGCTATGACGGCCAGCAGCGCGAATTCGCCGGCGCCGACGCGTCGGCGCGCGCGTTCCTGCAGGACAGCTTCATCGGCCTCGTGCTGGGCTGGCAGCAGCAGCAACCAAGGCCCTCGAAGGCAAAGGCCGATGGACGCTGAGACGTCTCTGCCGACCGCAGGATTCGACTGCCTCGCGCCGCCGCAGCTGAGCGGCTGGCCGGCGCTGCAGGCGCGGCTGGTGCATCGCATCAAGCGTGCCGCATTGCGCCAGATGCATGCGAGCCGCGACGGCGAAGTGCTGCTGCTGCGCCTCTACCTCGTCGGCGAAGAGTCGTCCGAGCAGGCCTTGCAGCGCGAGCTGCGCACCAGCGCGCCCGACTGGCTCATGCGCCAGCTCGACCAGCACCTGGCCGACGAGCAGTTGCATGCACGGCTCTTCGCCGACGCGATCGTCGAACGCGGCGGCGCGGCGCAGGCCGCCGCATCGCCCGAAGAAGCACCGCAGCCCGACTGGCTGAGCCGGCGCAAGCTCGCGCGCTGGCAGGGCCTCATCCGGCGCCATGCACCGCACTTCTCGCACGGCGGCCTGGTGCCGGCCTATGCTATCGGCCTGTCTGCCGAGCAGATGGCCTCGCGCATCCTGCAGCGCCACTGCGCGCTGATCGGCCCGCAGCACGTGCTGCACCCGCTGCTCACGCGCGTGCTGGCCGACGAGGATCGCCACATCCGCCTGTGCAGCCACACGCTGCAGCGCTGCGTCGCGCCGCACGAAGAGGCCCTACTGGCCCAACTGATGCACGAGGTGCGCGACACCGAGCGCGGCTTCGGCATCACCGGTGCGCTGGGCATGTTCGTCGCCGGCCTGGCCTTGCGCCTGCGCCCCGGCAGCGCCCGACCGGTGGCTGCCTGAGTCGATGCCGGCGCGCATCGTCTACCTCGCGACCGCGGACGCGCGCGGGCACCTGATGCGCGCGCAGCTGCTGGCGCATGCGCTGCGCGCCGCAGGGGCCAGCGTGCAGGTGCTCACCACCTCCGACGAAGGCGCGCGTTTCCTCGCCGGCTTCGGCATCGAGGCGCCGGTGCTCTCGCACCACTACGCGGTGCAGTTCGACAGCCAGCAGAACATGCTGCGCCGCGAGACCGACCGCAACGTGGCGAACTACGTGTTCCGGCCCGGGCGCATGCTGCGCGACATCGTCCGGCTGCGTGCATGGTTCCGTGATGCGGACCTCGTCGTGAACGACTCCTTCCATCCCGCGCTGCTGTTCATGGGCTGGATGCCGGGCTGGCGGCACAAAGTGGTCCACGTGTACGGTGCCAGCCTGCGCCATGCGCTCGAAAGCAATTTCAGCGGCCGGATGCCAGGCTGGATGGCGAAGATGTTCGGCAGCATCGTGGCCTGGCAGATCGACCGCAGCCGCGCACGCATCGCGCACGACTTTGCCTACGGCGAACCGCAGCACGACGGCCGCGGCGGCCATCGGCTCGCGACACCGGTGGCCGTGGCAGGGATCGACACGGAAGAATACGACGACCTCGCACAACAGGCCGCGGTCTATCTCAATCCGCATTTCAAGGATGCCGCGCTGGCCGACGGCCTGGAGCGGGGACTGACCGCCGCGGGCGTGCCGGCGCATCTCGTCGGCGAAGGTTATGCCCACCGCACGGGCTGGCACGGGCAGGACGAGCACTGGATCGAAGCGGCCGCGCGCAGCGCCTTCATCGTGTCGGCGCCCGGCATGGCGGCGCTCTCGATTGCAGCGGTGTACCGCAAGCCCATCCTGCTGCTGCTCACCGACCAGCCCGAGCAGGCGATGAATGCGGGGCGCGCGGCGCAGCTGGGGCTGCACCATCGAACGGTCGTCTGGCGCGGCCGCTCGGGGGATTTCGCGCGTGCCGTGACGGAGGCAACGGGTGAACTGCTTGCCACTGCCGGCAACGGCGCCGGTGCGGCGGAAGGGCGCAAAGCGGCCGTCGTCCGCCTGCAGCACTGGACCGCGCTGCTTTCGGACCTGGCTGTGCCGGCTACCCGGTAGCCCCGCGCGCCGAATCGCGCAGCGCGCGAAACACCCGAGCCAATGCGCGCACCGGCCGCATCTCGGACCACTGCACGGACGACTTCGGCAGGCGGCACGGCGATCACGCCCCTGACCGTGCGCATCGACACCTGCAGCTTCCTGAGCGTGAAGCCCGGTTTGGTCACCGCCCGGCGCGTGCTGCTCCCACCCGCATCGGCGACGACGAATTGCAGCACCAGGCATTTGCGCCCCGCCGTGGGTTGCACCTCGAACACGAGGCTGCGCCGCCGGGCGCCCGTGGTGCACTGGCCGGGCAGGACCACGCCGTCGAACAATGCATGGACGCTCGTGGCCTTGGTGCTGCTGCGGTAGTCGATGCGGACTTCGAGGCGGTGCGGCTGTTGGTGCGACATCGAGTTCGACATCGACGGCAAGGGAATCACGAGACAGGCGAGTTCGCCGACGCTTTTCGCGCCCTCACCGCCAGGCTCCGACCAGCCGTGGCTGAGCCACCCCGTCGCGGGACTACCGGGGTGGAACATGTAGGGACGGCCCAGTTGCAGCTCGGGCACTTCGCGCAAGCCCCGGCTCTGGTCGTCGAGCCCCCAGCGGGTCATGAAGGCCCGGTCGATGGCCGTTGCCGGCCACGCTGCAAAGTGCCGCGCGGCGTCGCCATCGCTGCCGCAGATGGCCGTCATGAAATCCATCGCACCGAGTTCGGGGCCGACAGGCAGCCACTCCGAGCACGCCCGCGGCAGCTGCCCGAGCGCATTGCGATCGGCATGGATCAGGGCATGGGCGGGCTTCTGGAAATAGCGCGCCTCGGTCAGCACGCTCGACGAGAGGCTGGCGGCAAAGTGCACGTTCGCCGCCGACAGCAGCGCATAGGTGTTCTCCTGGGTCCATGCCACGTTGGGAATGGCCCGCGCGATCGGCGCCAGGTCGTGCAGCGCGGGCTCGTACGGATGCGGCTTGATGACCAGCAGATCGACGCCCTGCGCCAGCTCGCGCAGCGGCGCGATGACGCTGGCGGGGTGCATGGTGCGCCCGCCGCTGATCAGCGACAGGTCGACCAGGCTCTGCCCGAAAACAAGGCCGACGCGAAGCCGCGGGTCGAACAGGGAAGACGCACCGTGCCGCGCGAAGTAGCCCTTGAGCGCCGTCGCATGGTTCCAGAACAGTTCCTCGTTGACGCGGCGGGCCCGCAGCGCGGCCTCGATGACCGGGTCGTTCGTGCGGGCGCAGAAGTGCAGGTGCTCGGTGAAGCGCCGCGGATCGATCTCGATGTCGAGGTAGCTCGCGCCGCTGCGGGCGATGCAGTGCTGCAGCGCGGGCGTGAGGCCCCAGCCGATCACCAGGCAGCCGGCATCGAAGGCCGGCATACCGTCGCGGCCGTGCACGGGCATCAGGTCGGCGATGCAGGCGCGGGCCCAGCCGGCCGGCGTGCACGGCAGGTCGAGCCGGGCCATGACGCGCGCCACGTCGATCCGGCCGCCTTCGGAGAACGGCGCCACTTCAAGCATCGGCAGGCCCAGGCGGCCCAGTGTGGATTCGAAGAAGCCCCGCAGGAATCGCCGGTTCGCGGCGTGGTACGGAAGACCATTGGCGGCGGAACGAAAGAAATCGTCCGCAAAGATAACGTGATTGAACCGGCGGATTGTCATCGGCTGAGTGCGGCCCGGCCTGCCCTTTGCAAACCGTCCGCGCGACCTTCCATGTGCGATGCGCCAATCTAGGCAGCCACTCTTAGTTCAGCGTGAGCAAGGCGCCGCGTCCGCGCAAAGTTCAGGCAAAGGCCCCGTAAAGCGGGTCGAAACAATGCCTACTTTTTCATCAGTCCAGGGAGAGGTTCAGCGCCCGGATCAGCGCATGCCAGCGCGCGGATTCGTTCTCGACCAGCGCCCCGAACTGTGCCGGCGTGCTGCCCACGGGCTCGACGCCGAACTCGGTGAGCTTGCGCAGCACCACCGGGTTGTGGATGGCGCTCGCCACCGACTGCTGCAGGCGGGCCACCACCTCGGGCGGCGTGGCGGCGGGCGCCACTAAGCCCATGAGCGCGGCGGCCTCGACCTGCGGCATGCCGAGCTCGGCGAAGGTCGGCACCCCGGGCAGCTGCGGCAGCCGGGTGGCATGGGCGACCGCGAGCGAGCGCACCTTGCCACTCTGGATGAAGCGGTTGGCTGCGGCCAAGTCGCACATCATGGCCGTCAGCTGGCCGCCCGCCAGGTCGGCCAGCGCGGGCGCGGCGCCGCGGTAGGGCACGTGCACCATGTGCAGCCCGGCCTGCCGCTGGAGCAGCTCCATCGCCAGATGGTGCGGGCTGCCGGTGCCGGCGGAGGCGAAGCTGATCTTGCCGGGAAAGGCCCGCGCATCCTCGATGAAGGCGCGGGCGTCCTTCACGCCGCTGGAAGGGCCGACCAGCAGCACCATCGGCAGCCGGCCCAGCAGCGTGACGGGCGCGAAGTCGCGCGCCGGGTTGTAGCTGAGGTTGCGGTAGATGGCCGGGTTGAACACCAGCGTGCCGTTGTCGGCCGAGAGCACGGTGTAGCCGTCGCCCGGTGCGCGTGCGGCCTCGGCGGCCCCGAGCGCGGTGTTGCCGCCGGCGCGGTTCTCGATCTGCACCGGCTGGCCCGTGTCGATGGCGAGCTGGTTGCCGATGGCGCGCGCCACGATGTTGGCGCCGGTGCCGGCGGGGTACGGCACGATCCAGCGGATCGGCCTGGCGGGGAATTCGCGCTGGGCGTGCGCTGTGGTGCCCCACACGACAGCAAGGGCCAGGGCCGCAAGCTTTCGTCGGGAAACGCCGTGCATCACGCCGCCCGATCAGGGCGCGATGGGATTGCCCGGCGTGCCGGCGTCGCGGACCACCGTGGTCGATGCCGTCGATGCGGCAACGGCGGGCGAGCGGTAGGAAACGTTCACCGCCGGCGCCTGCGGCTCGGGCGGGGGACGCGTGATCTTGACGAGCGGTGCGGCGGCCGTCGGCGTGATGGTCCGGGTCGCCGTCTTGGCCGGGGGAAGGGGCGCCACCGGCGCCGTGGGCGCGGCGGTGGCCAGGGTGGCAGCAGGCGCCGCGGTCGTCGCCGCGGCGGTGGCCGTGGGCACGGCTGCGCCGGCCGGCGCAGCCGTGCCGGCCTTGGGGTCGTGCAGCATCACGCTCTTGCCGACCCCTGCACCCAGCGGCCCCACGCCGACACCGACGCCGGCCGAGCCGGACACCTGACCGCCGTTGTTGACCGCCACGCCCGCGCCGAGCGGGCCGAAGCCGGTGTTGAGCCCCACCGAGAAATTGCCGTCCTTCGTGGCGCCCAGGCCGAGCGAAAGACCGGGCACCAGCGGAATGCCGATGTGATAGTGCGAACAGCCGCTCATCAGAAGCAGCAGCACCACCGCCGGAACGGTGGCTGCTGCACGAACGATGCGCGGCCGGGCGTTCACACCAAGAGCGCGTTGACGCGCCTCACATAAGCCGCGGGGTCGGCCGGCAAGCCGCCTTCGGCGAGCAGCGCCTGGTCGAACAGGATGTTCGCGAGGTCGGCGAAATGCGCCGAGCCTTCGAGCTTCTTCACCAGCGGATGCTCGGCGTTGACTTCGAGCACCGGCTTCAGGTCGGGCGCAGGCTGGCCGGCTTGCTTGAGCATGCGCGCGAGTTGCGTGCTCATGCCGCCGTCCTGCACCACGAGGCAGGCGGGCGAGTCGACCAGGCGCGTGGTCACGCGCACGTCCTCGGCCTTGTCCTTGAGCACTTCCTTGAGCTTCTCGAGCATCGGCTTGAAGGATTCGGCGGCTTCCTCGGCGGTCTTCTTCTCGGCCTCGTCCTGCAGCTTGCCGAGATCGACCGCGCCCTTGGCCACGCTTTGCAGCGGCGTGCCGTCGAACTCGGTGAGGTAGTTGAGCGCCCACTCGTCGACGCGGTCGGTCATGAGCAGCACCTCGATGCCCTTCTTCTTGAAGACCTCGAGCTGCGGGCTGTTCCTGGCGCCGGCCAGCGTGTCGGCCGTGATGTAGTAGATCGCGTCCTGGCCTTCCTTCATGCGCGCCTTGTAGTCGGCGAAGCTCATGCTCACCCCGTCGTTGGTGCTCGATGCGAAGCGCAGCAGCTTGGCGATGCGGTCGCGGTTGCCCATGTCCTCGCCCAGGCCTTCCTTGAGCACCGCGCCGAACTCGGCGTAGAACTTGGCGTACTTGCCGGATTCATCGGCGTACTCGGCGGCGGCTTCGGCGGCCGGGGTGGCGTTCTTGTCGACCACGTCGATCTTGCCTTCGCCGCTCTCGGGCGCGGTCTTCTGCTTCTTGGCCAGGTCTTCGAGCATCGAGAGCACGCGCTTGGTGCTGCCCTCGCGGATGGCCTTCACGTCGCGGCTTTCCTGCAGCAGCTCGCGGCTCACGTTGAGCGGCAGGTCGGCCGAGTCGATCACGCCCTTCACGAAGCGCAGGTAGCTCGGCAGCAGCGCCTCGGCGTCGTCCATGATGAAGACGCGCTTGACGTAGAGCTTCACGCCCGCGCCCTTGTCGCGGTTCCACAGGTCGAAGGGCGCCTTGGCCGGGATGTAGAGCAGCTGCGTGTACTCGGTGCTGCCCTCGACGCGGTTGTGGCTCCAGGCGAGCGGCGCCTCGTAGTCGTGGCTGATGCTCTTGTAGAACTCTTCGTACTGCTCGGAGCTGATGTCCTTCTTGGGGCAGCTCCAGAGGGCATTGGCCTTGTTGACCGTTTCCCACTCGCCGGTCTTGACCATGTCGCCGGGCTGATCGTTCTCGCCTTCCTTCCATTCCTCTTTCTCCATGAGGATGGGCAGCGAGATGTGGTCGGAGTACTTGCCGACGATCTGCTTGAGCTTCCAGGCGTTGAGGTATTCGTCGGCGTCGTCCCGCAGGTGCAGCGTGATGCTGGTGCCGCGTTCGGCGCGCGTGATGTCGTTCACCTCGAAGTCGCCGGCACCGCCGCTGACCCAGTGCACGCCCTGGTCAGCCGGCAGGCCCGCGCGGCGCGATTCGACGCTGATCTTGTCGGCCACGATGAAGCCCGAATAGAAACCCACGCCGAACTGGCCGATGAGCTGTGCGTCGGCCTTCTGGTCGCCGCTGAGCTTGCTCATGAAGTCCTTGGTGCCGCTCTTGGCGATCGTGCCGAGGTTGTCGATGGCCTCTTGGCGCGACAGGCCGATGCCCTTGTCGGTGAGGGTGAGGGTGCGCGCGGCCTTGTCGAAGGTGAGGCGCACGTCGAGCTCGGGCTGGTCTTCGTACAACTCGGGATGGTCGAGGGCCTCGAAGCGCAGCTTGTCGCACGCGTCGGAGGCGTTCGAGATCAGCTCGCGCAGGAAGATTTCCTTGTTGGAATAAAGCGCATGCGTGACGAGGTGCAGCAGTTGCGCGACTTCAGCCTGGAACGGGAGTTTGGTTTTGGAGGAATCAGCCATGGAAAAGAGAGAGATCGGAGCCAAAAAATTCTAAGTCGGCAGGGCGGCCGCAAGGTGACGCCGCGCCAACTTCTTCATCTGAGGCGCCGATGCTTCAAAACAATGATCCGGGCCGGAAACATCCCAACTTTTTCACATTTGAGCTGGAACAATTTGGCAGTTCCACCCAATATGGGTACTTTTGACCCCACAAAAGTTACTGCAATTAACAATTGTGAATTAATCTCGAGCCCGATTTCAAAACGGGGGCAGTGCTGCCCGGGGAAAACAGGAATGTGGCTCGATGAAGAGAGTGGCAGTGTCAACCGTCGCCGGCAGGACCGGAGCGCCCCGGCGTCCGGCTGCCGTCCGGTGGTGGCTCGGCTGCGCAACGGCACTGGCCTTCCTCCCGTCGGCACAGGCGCAAACGCAAACCGGGTCGAAGAAGGCGCCGCCCGCGCCCTCTGCGGCGACCACGGCCCCTCGGTCGTGACTGATGCCCGCATCGAACCGATGGACCGCGCCCAGACAGAGCAGGCGCGCCTGAAGGCGCTCGTCGAAGCCGCCCCCAAGGCCTACCAGGACAATTTCATGAGCGGCCTGGAAGCCGGCGCCGCCGACGACGGCACCGCGCCGCAGGCCGAGGAGCCGCAGGGTTTTCGCGCCTGGCTGGTCGAAAGCCGCATCGGCTTCGGCGATTCCCAGACCACCGGCTACGGCCGACAGCGTGCGACCGAGTTCGGCCAGCGCCTCGAGTACCGCCAGGAGACGCTCAATTACGGCGAGTTCGCGCTGCAGGCCGATGGCCGCCACATGGGCGGCGCCGACCTGGCGAGCGGCGGCACCATCGGTTCGCTCGGCTACGCCAGGGAACCGAGCAGCGGCCGCATCACGCTGCGCAACCTGGGCTTCCCGATCACCGCGCAGACCTTCGCCGACAGCACCATCGGCGATATGTCGAGCGCGCTGACCGACGGCCTGGGCCGCAACTACCGGCTGTCGCTCGGCACGACCACGGTGCGCGGCGCGTCGACGCGCATCTTCAACACCGAGTTCGACCTGCGCGCCGGCTTCGGCGAGCGCGGCAGCCTCACGGGCGGCCCCTACCCCGGCTTCGAGAAGAGCCAGGGCACGCTGGGCTGGCTCGGCGTCACGCGGCGCTTCGGCGACCAGTGGTCGGCTTCAGCGCAGATCGACCAGGCGCGCAACATCGCGGCCTACTACACCGACCCGATCAGCGCGCGCGGCTTCGGCAGCAAGGACGTCACGAGCTGGGCAAGCTCGGTGGCGTACGGCCGCGAAGTCGTGCGCGACGGCGACTTCAAGCTGCGCGCCACGCTGGTGGGCAGCCGCATGAACTGGGGCGGCGGGCTCGACTACGAGCGCACGCAGCCCGACACCGCGTTCAACCTCGCCGGCTACCGCCGAGTCGGTGCGAGCGGCAACCTGCAATACCTGTTCGACCGCAACACGTCGGCGGGCGGCAGCTTCAGCGTCTACCAGACGCACTACGACAGGCCCCAGGACTCGGCCGCATCGACGACGGCCGGCGCGCGCAGCCTCTATGCCAACGCCTTCTACCAGACCCGTTTCTTCGACTGGCCGCGCAGCCGCCTGAGCCTCACGCTGCGCCGCAACGAACAGATCGTGATCGGCGGCGACACCGCCACCGGGCAGGAAGCGCAGTGGGAGCAGGACTGGATCGGCGGCCGCTACGAAACCATGCGGCCCGAAATCACCCCCACGCTCGGCTTCGCGCACGACGCCAGCGGCGGCACGGCGCGCGACTACCCGACGGCCGGCGTCCAGTTCCGCTACTGGATCGACAACAGTTTCAACATCGCGGGCAACCTGCGCTACACCTCGCAAAGCGGCGGCCTCTACACCAGCCGCGGTCTATCGGGTTCGCTCACGGCCGAGAAGGACCTCGGCCGGGGCTGGCGCGTGGGCCTGGCCGCCAACTTCAACCAGGCGCGCGCGACGGCCCTTCCGACCTCGCAGTCGGGGCCGCAGGTCTTTCGCAGCAACGACAAGACGGCCTACATCTACCTGCGCTGGGAAGGCAATGCCGGCAGCGCCTTCCAGATGGCCGGCCTGCGCAGCAACAACAGCGGCGGCGCGGGCGGCGGCAGCGTGGTGGGCCAAGTGTTCCTCGATGCCAACCGCGATGGCGAACAGCAGTCGGGCGAAGGCGGCGCGGCGAACGTCGAGGTGCAGCTGGACAATCGTTATCGCACTATTACGGATCGCGATGGCCGCTTCGAATTTCCGCTGGTGACGACCGGTCGCCACCAGCTCACCCTCACGCCCGAAAGCGTGCCGCTGCCCTGGGGCACGGCCGGCGACGGCGGCGTGAGCGTCAATGTTCCGTTGCGTGGTCAAGCCACCACCTCGATCCCCGTGGTCAAGGTGGGGGAGTGAGCAACGCTTTTTCTATCGCCCTTCCTCCCTTCCCTTGACTCGAAAGCAGATCGCATGACTTACTCGTTCCCCCTTCGCCGCATGCTCGCCGTTTCGCTGGCTGCACTGGCACTTGCCAGCGGTTCCACCGCCATCGCGGAAAGCCAGTACGGCTACGCGACGGCCACCGGCGCCGCGGTGACCGCCACCGCGCGCGTCAACCTGTCGATCGTCGTGCCCAAGCTGATCCTGCTGCGCGTCGGCACGACCACCGCGGGCGGCGACACGCTGTCGTGGACCTCCGACTTCGGCATCACGCCGACGCCCACCGTCGCCAACAACCAGAACTACGCCTGGACCGGCGCCGCGCCCACCACCACGACCGGCGCCAACCCGGCAGCCGTGCTCGCATCGGCCTGGACCAACAGCAGCACCGGCGGCAGCCTGAGCTATGTGGCCACGGATTTCGGCGCCGGCGGCCCGACGCTCGGCAACATCACCGTGAGCTCTGTCACCGGCTCCGGCGCAGCGCTCAACCACCCGCTGCCCGCAGCGCTGGCCACGGCCAGCACGACATCCACCAGTTTCGCCGCCAACACGCTGGCCAACTCCAACTGGACCTTCGCGCTCGCGGGCACGCCCGCCACGTGGCGGGCCGGCACCTACACTTCGACCGTGACCTACACGGCCACCGCCCTCTGATGACGCCCCCGCGCACGA
>CAMATD010000063.1 GCA_945860785.1 Variovorax sp. YR752
CCTGACGGCGATGGCCAGCTACCTGAAAGACCTGCCTGGCGTGGCGAAGTCCGATGAGCCTGTGCGCACCACGGCACCCATCCGCCGCGACACCGGCACGATGGCGCGCGGCGGCAAGATCTACGACCAGCGCTGTGCCTACTGCCACGGTGACCAGGGCCAGGGCGCCACAGGCGCCTACCCGCCGCTGGCCGGCAACCGCGCAGTGAACATGGCGCAGCCCACGAACCTGATCCAGGTGGTTTCGCACGGCGGCTTCCTGCCTTCGACGCCCGGCAACCCGCGTCCCTACGGCATGCCGCCGTTCGGGCAGGTGCTCGATGCGGCCGAGGTGGCCGCTGTGCTCACCTACATCCGGGGCTCGTGGGGCAACGACAGCGCCCCCGTCACGCAACTCGACACGATGCGGCGCTGAGCGACAGCGCCGCGGGCGCCTTCAGATGTTGGTGCTCGACGGAATGCGGCTCGGCAGCAGATGCTCGTACGGCCGCGAGCGCGTGGTGTTGCGCTGGCGGATGGTGTTCTCGATGCCGCCCAGCGCGGTGCGAAAGCGCTCCAGCGGCCCGCCCGGGCCCGCGATGGCCGGGTCCAGCAGCACCGGCAGGTGCGGGAATGCGTTGTCCTTGTATTCGCCCAGCGGCCGGTAGTACACGCCGCCGAGGATGTGGAACAACAGGATCTGCTCCTGCGCCGCAAGCCGTGAAGGCAGCATCTGCGACCAGCTGGTCTCGCTCTGGCCCGCACTCGTCGTGGGCGCCGGCGTCCCGCCCGCGCCCGCACTGAAGGGTGCATAGGTCATCACCGAATACTGCGGGAAGTTCACCGCCGCATGTTGCGCGCTGGTGTTGAAGATGATGGCGGTGAGCACATCGACCAGCTGCGTGCGCGTGGTGATGGCGCGGAAGCCCTTCACCTTGCCGGTCGTGATCAGCTCGGTGGCCCAGGCCTTGAGTTCGTAGTCGCCGGTCACGTCGCTGTCGCTCGGGTAATAGAAGGCCACGTAGTCGCCCACCCATTGCGCGATGGCGTTCCAGACCAGCAGCGCATCGTCGCGGTAGGGGTAGTCGGGCAGCGCCGTCGTGTCGTCCACGCCGCGCGTGCGCAGGTCGTTGGGCAGCATCATGCGGTCGTAGAAGTCGTAGGCCAATCGATCGCGGCCGCATTCGTGCTGCAGCGCTCGATGGGCGCGGTGAGGATCACGTCGCCCGTGGTCAGCGGCGCCATGATGATCAGCGTCGCGAATTCGTTGATGAACATCGCGCCTTCGAGGTGCGGCGAGAGCAGCCGGTTCAGCGGATGCGCCGTGGCCAGCTGGCGCTGCGTGGCCATTGCGAAGGCCTCGGACACGAGGTGGGTGCGGCCCAGGTGCACGAACATCTCGTGGTAGTTGAAGTCCGCCACCTGCACGGTGGTCTTGGCCGATTGCCAGGCCCAGTACGCCTCGGCGTTGGCGGCGTCGTCGACGCGCAGGAAGATCGGGTTCTGCGACGGGTTCTGTCCGCACTGGATCGCCACCGGCACCAGCGAGCGGCCGTTCTTCGGTCGTGCGAACAGCGCGATCGGCGTATAGACGTAGCTCGTGCCCGTGAGCGGCTTGACGACCGGACCGGCCGGCGCCATGTCGCCCAGGCCTTCGTAGTCCAGCAGGTAGAGCCGGCCCGCGGCGGCCGCATCGGCCAGGCTGTCGTCGCTGCCCATGACCTGCCGGTACTGCGCGTCGCCGAGCGGAAACTTGGTCGGCAGCGACGACGCTTTCTTGAGCAGCGTCGGATTGGGGCCGCCGACGCGCATGTACGCGAACAGGTCGTTGTCGTGGAGGATCTGCGCAATGGCCGGCTTCTCGATGGTGACGAACAGCGCGTCGTACTGCGCGACCGTCTTGGGTCCGTTCAGCGCACCCAGTGGGCCTTGCGACAGCAGGTCGTGGTGAATCTGCTTGAGCTGCGTGCCGACATCGCCCAGGCTGCTCGTGAGCGTGCCCAGCAGGGTCAGCACCGCCGCCGGCAGCGACAGCAGCCCGGCATTCTGTGCGGCCAGCTGGTCGAAGCTGGCTTGCAGGCCCGCGATGCGTGTGTGCAGGCTGTCGAGCGACAACAGGCTGCTCGATGCCAACGTGCTGGCGGCGAACGAGGCCGCGAAATTGATCGCCGCCTCGACCGCCTTCGACACCGTCTTCAATTGGTGCTCGACCGCCGGAAGCTCGCCCAGCGGCACCACGGCGCCCATCGGCACGCCGGCCAGGTTGATGTGCGATTCGGTCCAGAGGTAGGTGGCCTGCTGCGCGACCAGCTCGAGCCGGCGCAGCGTGGCGCTGATCGGGTCGACCTTCTGCGGCAGCGTGGGCTTCAGCACGGGCAGGGCGGCCGACGCGGTGGAAGGTTTGCCGGCCAGCAGGCCGAGGCCGCCCGCGGAGGCGGACCATTTGAGGATGTCTCTGCGCTTCATTCGGGGTGTCCCTGTTGTTGTGAGTCTCGGGAGGCCGTCAGGGGCTGTTAAATCGAACGCTCGTTCTATTTGGTCGGCGGATTCTGCGGAGCGGCCCCAAGGTTGGCAATAAGGGTTCGTGCGTAAAGCGAAGGTGCACATCGAAGAGATGAAATCTCGTTCCAGCGAGAACAAGTGCCATGCGGGGTGACGATGCTTGACAGTGTGTTCGGGCGGCGCGGTCTACAACGGAGCTTCCACAAATTACGCACAAGGGATCTCATGAACACGACCGCACGACATCCGGCAGCCAAGCACGCCGCACCGAAGCCCAGGCCCAGGACCGCTTTCGAGAACTGGGAAGACGGCATCGACAAGGCCGACGACAAATGGAATGCCTACGACTGCGAGATCCGCTCGGCCGTCGATGAATACGACAGGCATCTGTCTCGAACGCCGGGCTACGTTCCGCTCGACTGGCGGGTTGTCAAGGCGATGCTGTGGGTGGAGACGGGGGCGAATCTTCCGCAATGGAGGTCGGCCCCCATGCAGATCGGCAACAACGGCGATCCTGGGTTGATGGCGCTGCTCGGCGACACAGAGGGTGGCGACCTGATTATCCCTCCTTCGTTTCGGGCCGGCCTGTCGGTCAGTGCGGTGAAGTCCATTCCAACCCACAACATCCGGGCAGGCATCGGTGACCTGCTCATGCGCATGGCGAACTTCGAATTCAAGAGCGTGCCGGATCGAGACGGCCGGACCTACGATGTGACCGTGAGAGCCGGCGACAGCATCGACAAGATCGCGAGAGCGCAGGGCAGTACGCTGGAGTTGATGAGACAGCTCAATCCATCGAGCCACATGCTGAAGCCCGGCGATGTGTTGAAGTACCAGAAGGCATCCATCCAGCGTGTCGTTACCGGCTGGAAGCCGATCACACCTGCGGGTGTCGCGACCTACTACAACGCAGGCGGCGACTCGATGTACGGACGGAAGATGGACCACGCGCTGAACGCCGTGCGCCAGGCAAAGGATGCGAGATGCAATTGATCAGGGCCATGGCCTTTGCCTGCTTTGCGTTGCAGGTCTTGCCGCAGCGGCCGATGCCCCATTCACCGGAGCCTTCAACGGCACAGGCCGGGCGTGCAATGGTTCTCTCTTCGTGCGTGCCAAGACCATCGAGTGGATATCGACCTACAGCATCTGCAAGCCGAGCCGCTACGAGGTCCTCGAGAAGGATCTGGTGGGCGACCGCCAGCGGATTGCGTTTCACATCAAGACGCGCAGCCGCCAGTGCCGGTACGAGGTTTTCGAACTCCAGCAGGTCAGTCGGTACGGCTGGGCTGCGGACGGCTATCCGTCGCTCGAAGCGTTCCAGAAGAGGCGGTTGCCTGATTGGCACAACGCTCCCATGCCGGAACGTTTCGTTCTGGAGTGCCCGATGGTTCGGTTGAATTGATCGTTAGCGCAAAAGAGCGGAGGTCGCATGCAAATGATCAAGGCCATTGGCCTGGCTTTGCTGATCCTGGCGGGCGCCGCCGTTGCGGCTGAACCGCCATTCACAGGCGCCTTCAACGGACGGGGGCGGGCTTGTTTCGGCGGTTTCTACATCCGCGAGAAGACGGTCGAATGGATATCGACCTACAGCATCTGCAAACCGAGTCGGTACGAGGTGCTTGCGAAAGATCTGACCGCAGGCCGCCAGCGGATCGCCGTGCACATCAAGTCGCGAAGTCGCCAATGCCTGTATGAGGTCTTCGAAGCCGAACCGATCGACACATACAACTGGGGCGTCAATGGCTACCAGTCACTGGAGTCGTACAAGAACAGGGAGTTGCCCGGTTGGAGCAGCTCTCCCCTGGAGGAGCGCTGGGTCTTGTCCTGCCCGATGATCCGCCTGAACTGATCGCCCTGACTGCGCTTATCCCGCAGTCACATGCGGATGCCGGGCGCTCTCATACAGCGTTCGCGCGAGGTCCCGATGCCTCGCCAGCAGTGGCGACAGCTCCAGCCCGGTGAAACTCCCATCACGAACGCGAACCTCGCCATTGATCACGCTCAGCGAGGCCGTCCCCGGCGTACAGAACACCAGTGCCGCCACCGGGTCGTGCCACGCCCCCGCATGCGCCACGCCGCGCATGTCGAAGGCCACGATGTCCGCCGACATGCCCGGCTCGAGCGCCCCGATGTCGTCGCGCCCCAGCACGCGCGCGCCGCCCAGCGTCGCGATCTCCAGCGCTTCGCGCGCCGTCATCGCCGCCGGCCCGTAGCCCACGCGCTGCAGCAGCATGGCCTGCCGTGCTTCGCCGAGCATGTGCGCGCCGTCGTTCGACGCGCTGCCGTCCACGCCCAGACCCACGGGCACACCCGCGCGACGCATCGCCCCGATGGGCGCGATGCCGGAGGCCAGTCGCATGTTTGAGCAAGGGCAATGCGCCACCCCCGTGCCGGTGCGGCCGAACAGCGCAATGCCCGCCTCGTCGAGCTTCACGCAGTGCGCATGCCACACGTCGCGGCCCACCCAGCCCAGGTCTTCGGCGTACTCGGCCGGCGTTATGCCGAACTTCTCGCGCGAGTAGGCGACGTCGTTGTCGTTCTCGGCCAAGTGCGTGTGCAGCGACACGCCGCGCTCGCGCGCCAGCTCGGCCGACAGGCGCATCAGGTCGCGCGACACCGAGAACGGCGAGCAGGGTGCGAGCACGATGCGGCGCATCGAGTGGCGCGAGGCGTCGTGCCAGCGGTCGATGAGCCGCTCGCTGTCGCGCAGGATGGCTTCTTCGGTCTCCACCACCTCGTCGGGCGGCAGGCCGCCGGCGCTGCGGCCCACGCTCATGCTGCCGCGCGCAGCGTGAAAGCGCATGCCCATCGCATCGGCCGCCTCGATCGAATCGTCGAGCTTCGAGCCGTTCGGAAAAAGATAGAGATGGTCGCTTGTGGTGGTGCAGCCCGAGAGCATCAGCTCGGCCATCGCGGTCTGCGTCGAGACGCGGATCATCTCGGGCGTGAGGCGCGCCCACAGCAGATAGAGGTTCGTGAGCCAGCCGAAGAGCTCGGCATCCTGCGCCTCGGGCACGGCGCGCGTGAGGCTCTGGTACATGTGGTGGTGCGTGTTGACCAGGCCGGGCATCACCACATGGCCGTGCATGTCGATGGCCTCGGCCTGGCCGTTGCGCAAGGCGTCGAGGTAGACGGTGGGCAGCTCGGCGGTGGGGCCTGTCCAGGCCACTGCGGGGCCGTCGGCTACCACGGCGCCGTCGGCGATTTCGCGCCGTGCGGCGTCCATGGTGACCAGGATGTCGGCATGTCGAAGTATCAGCATGCCGGTATTTTGCGCGCGCTCGCTCAGAGGTCGGGAACGCCCATCGCCGGATCGCTGACCGTGTGCTTGCCGGTTTCGACGCGGCCGGCGAAGCGGCGGTAGTAGCTGGGGTCTGCATCGCAGGCGACCTCGCAGTCGTACCACTGGCCGCTGGCTGCGAGTTCCCAGTGTTGATCGGTCGTGGCGCCACCGTTGACAGTCGCAGTCCATGGGCCATCCTTGCGGTAGGCCTTGGCGCGGATGGTGAATTTGCAGGCGTTCTTGCCGTCGTTGCGCATGTTCAGGTAGACGTTGCCGTTGGTGATGTCGTAGCACACGCGCACCTCGGGAATCGCCGCATCGCCTGCACGCACGCTGCCGAGGTTGCCCTTGAAATGGCGATGGAAACCGTTCGGCCCGAGCACCCACAGGTCATACGCGCCGGCGTCGTCGATCGCTGCGTTCCAGGCGTCGTCGTTGAGCGACTTGCCCGCCTCCACCATGTAGCGACGCGGCAGGCGGTCGAGGTGGAGCTTGTCGTAGACGTGGAACACCGCGGCTGCCTTGCCGGTGTTGGCGAACAGCAGTTGCACCTTGCCGCCGACAGTGTCGACCTTGGCGCTCGCGTGCAGCTCATAGGGCAGCGCGCGCGATGGCCGGGTGCCGGTGGCCTGGGTGGGCAGCGTTGCGTCAGTCGGTGGCGTGATCTGCGGCAGCACGTCCTGGTCGGCACGCAGCTTGTCAGCCTCGGCCTTGCTCCTGCGCCCGGCGAGCGTGGGCAACGCTTCTTCGTTGGGCGTGGCGAAGTTGAAGGCGCTCGTGAGGTCACCGTTGACCGCGCGGCGGAACGGGCCGATGTTGGTTTCCTTGACACCGAAACGCGCTTCGAGGAAGCGCAGCACCGAGGTGTGGTCGAAGGTCTGCGAGTTGACCCAGCCGCCGCGGCTCCAGGGCGAGATCACGTACATCGGCACGCGCATGCCGGGGCCGTAGACGTTGCCATCGGTCTTGGGTTGGGCGGTGGGCATGCCCGGCGACGGTGGGTGGTTGAAGTACTCGTAGCTCAGGTCGGCGTCGGACATCGTGGTCTTGCCGGCGAAGACTTTCACGCTGGGGTCGGCCGAGGGAACGGGCGAGGGCGCCGAGGCCGAGGGCACGTGGTCGAAGTAGCCGTCGTTCTCGTCGAAGTTGACGAAGAGCACCGTCTTGCTCCACACCTCGGGCACCGCGGTGAGCGCGTCCAGCGCCTGCTGGATGTATCAGGCGCCCTGCACGGGGCTCGAGGGGCCGGGGTGCTCGGAGTACACGTCCGGCGGAATGATCCACGACACCTGCGGCAGCCGGCCGGCCTTCACGTCGGCACGGAACGCATCGAAGATCGCGCCCGCATCGAAGGCCGCCTGATCGGCCACCGGCAGCGTGTTGGCCGTGCCCTTGTAGAGCGGGTTGCCGGCATCGTCGCCGGGTGCGTAGGCCGGTGCGGTCCCCTGGACGGCGGTGGAACTCACTGGCTTGCTCGAGGCTTCGTTCGCCCTGCGGTACTGCTTGAAGCCCAGCAGAGGATTGCAGCCGTAGTTGTTGGAGATGTTCTGGTAGACGAGCCAGCTGACGTTCGCCTCCTGCAAACGCTCCGCATAGGTCTTCCACTCGTAGCCTTCGGTCGAGGGACCGGTCTGTGCCCAGGTATTGACGTTGTTCACGTAGGCCACGTTGCCGCCCGTGGGGCCGTTGGTGCCGGTCCAGTGGAACGAGCGGTTGGCATGCGTGCCGGTGTGCATTGCGCAGTGGTAGTCGTCGCAGAGGGTGAAGGCATTGGCCAGCGCGAACTGGAACGGAAGCTCTGCCTCCCTCAGGTAACCCATCGACTGCGTGTAGGGCGCCTTGTTGCTCACCTTCTTGAATCGCGGCCACTGGTAGAGACGACCGCCGTCCCAGGCGTTGTGCGAGTCGACCCAGGTGTGCGGCGTGCTGCTCACGCGCTGCGCGTTGCCCTTGGTGCTGTCGAGGTAGTAGGGCACGACCTGCTTGCCCGTGTCGTCGAGCTGCTGCCACACGGCGAGGCCGTTGGGCAGCGGAATGGTCATGCGATCGCCGAAACCCCGCACACCCATCAGCGTGCCGAAGTAGTGATCGAACGAACGGTTCTCCTGCATGAGGATCACGACGTGCTCGACGTCCATGATCGTGCCGGTCTTGTTGTTGGCGGGAATGGCGAGCGCACGGCGGATGCTCGGCGGAAAGGCCGAGAGCGCGAGGGCGGCGGCGCCCGTGGTGGCGGTGCCCGTGAGGAATTTGCGGCGTGAGGTCATGGTCGTGTTCTGGCGGTTCGTGGCGTTCAGGGCGCGCAGCGCATCTCGGGCTTGACGATGGTGTCGGGCTGGGTCGGAGGCGTGGGGGCCACGGCGCCGGGAAAGCCGCTGAAGAAGCTGCCGCTGCTGCCGCCACCACAGGCGGAAAGTGCGCAGGCCACGATCAAGGCGGCAGCAAGCCGCGTGGACAAGGTCAGAAATCGCATGGGTGAGTCCTCTTTTTGCTGTGGTTGTGTGATGTGTTCAGGGGGGCGAGCGTCGACAGAGGCTGTGCCGCCTTGCGAGACTGTCGACACGGGAGACGCAACCGATGCGGCAAAAAAAAAGTGCCACGAGGGCACGGCGCACCGAACAGACAGCAAGGCTAAGAAGCCCCCGTTACGCGGCCATGAATGCGCGATGACAAAGCCAAGACGTGCGCGTGACGACGCGCGGTTTCACCGCATCAAAAAGAATGAACGGAACCCGGTTCCAGAAATGCCGAGGAACCGGCTCGGCGGGGTCAGCCTTCGTTGCTGATGCCGCTCGAAACGTGACCAGCGGGCACATGCCGCGAGGCCGCATCGACGTGCCCCGTCTGGTCGTCGAAGAAGAAATCGGGTTCGAACTCGCGCAGGAATTCGCCCTTGGGCAAGCCGCCGAGGAACATGGCTTCGTCGACCTGGATGTTCCACTTCATCAGCGTGCGGATCGCGCGTTCGTGCGCGGGCGCGCTGCGTGCGGTGACGAGCGCGGTGCGGATACGCATCTGCGCATTGCCCGCCATCTGCAGCCGATGCAGCGCCATCAGCAGCGGCTTGAACGGGCCTTCGGGCAGCGGCAGCTCGGCCTTGCTCAGCTCGTGCGCCTGGAAGGCGTCGAGCCCCTCGGCCTGGAACACGCGCTCGGCCTCGTCGGAGAACAGCACCGCATCGCCGTCGAAGGCAATGCGCACTTCGTTGGGCCAGGCGTCGCTGGCCTTGACCGATTCGACCAGCACCCGCGCGGCCGGAAAGCCCGCGCCGAGCGCCTCGCGCACGTCCTGCGCGTTGACCGAGAGGAAGAGGTGCGCGCGCAGGGGCCGCAGGTAGCCGAACGGTGGCCGACCCTGCGTGAACACACCGCGCTGCAGCTTGATGTCGGCCGCCGCGCTCGACTTGAAGATGCGCATGCCCGAGACCGGGTCGTTGCGCGAGAGGATCACCACCTCGACGCGCTGCACGCCGTCTTCGTTGAAGCGCAGCAGCTTTCGGATCAGCGAGTACGCAATGCCCGGCGCGGCCGGCACATCAAGTCGGTCGAGCTGCAGCTTCATGTAGCCCTCGTTGTCGCCGGCCTCGAAGATCTTGTTTTCTTCTTCGAGGTTGAAGAGGGCCCGCGAGGAGATCGCGACCACGAGTTTGTCTTCGAGCGTGACTGGCATGGAAATGAGCCGCGGTTCAGGGCGCGTCGTTGGGCGAGTAGTAGAGGGTATCCGACCAGTAGCCCAGCCCCAGTTCGCGCAAGGGTGCCTCGATGCTCTCCTGCGACGGCGTGAAGACGCGTTCCCAGCAGTTCTTTTTCTTCGGTGCAAGGCGGGCCAGCGTGGCCTCGATCTCGGCGTCGATGTTCTGCACGCCTTGCAGCAGGTTCGCGGCCTGCTCGGCGAGCGGCGCGTCGCCCATGTCGAGGATCTCGGCGCACTCCAGCACGAAGTGGCCGTTGCGGTCTGCGTGACCGTTCAGAAAGCCGAGGGCTTCGTCTCTCAACGGTGCGATGGCGGGATGGTCGATGCAGGCGAGAAACTGCTGCAGCCGGTCTATGCCCGCGCCGCAGCGGCCTGTGAGCGCGGTGTGCTCGGGCACGGTCCAGATCATCGAGGGGCAAAGCTGCACGTCCGCGGACACCAGGAGCCGGTAGACCCAGCGGGATGTTATAGGCGCACTCCGAGATGCCCTTGACCTGACGCGGATCGTTGCTGGCCGCCTCGGCGCCCGGAACGAAGGGGCTGGCGAACAGGTAGCTCCGATTGGCCATGGCGAGGCTCCCGCTATTTGACGAACTGGTTCAGCTGGATGATCGGCAGCATCACGGCCAGCACGATCAGCATCACCACGCCGCCCATCGCCACGATCAACAGCGGCTCGAGGATGGTCGCCAAGTGCATTGCGCGGCGCTGCACTTCCGCGCCCAGCTGGTTGGCCGCACGTTGCAGCATCAGGGGCAGCGTGCCGGTCTGCTCGCCCAAGCGCGCGAACATCGAGACCAGGCCCGGAAAGCGCTTCTTCTGCGCCAGCGCCGAGGCCAGCGGCGCGCCTTCGCGCACCAGCACCAGCGCGTCGAGCGCATCGGCGCGCATCGCGCGGTTGCTCAGCGTTTCGGCAGCGGCCTGCAGCGAGCGCAGGATGGGCACGCCGGCGGTGGCGAGCATCGCGAGCGTGCTGGCAAAGCGCGCCGCGTTGTAGCCGCGCGCGAGCTTGCCGACCAGCGGCAGCTTGAGCCAGGCCGCATCGAACTTCAGGCGGAAGGCTTCCTGTGCCAGCGCCAGGCGCACGCCGATGGCCGCGAGCACGACGCCGCACAGCATCCACCAGCCGTAGTTGCGCACCCCGGCGCTCAGCGCCAGCATGGCGGTGGTGAGAAAAGGCAGCGAGCGCTTGGTGCCCGCGAACACCTGCGCCACCTGCGGCACCACGTAGCTCACGAGAAAGATCACGATCACGATCGCCACCAGCGTGACGATGGCCGGGTACAGCGCTGCGCCGATCAGCTTCTGCTGCAGCGCCTGGCGTTCTTCGAGGTCGTCGGTCAGGCGGTCGAGCACGAGGCCGAGGTTGCCGCTTTGCTCGCCGGCACCGATCACGGCCGTGTAGATGGGCGAGAACTCGCGCGCATGCGCCGACAGCGCGCGTGCGAAGGGCGAGCCTGCGTTGACCTCGGCGCACAGCGACGCGACGAGGTTGCGCTGCGGCTCGGATTCGGCTTCGTCGGTGAGTGCGGTCAGCGCACGTTCCAGCGGCAGGCCCGACGAGACGAGGCCCGCGAGCTGGCGCGTCCACACGGCAAGGCCGGTCGAGTTGAAAACGCGCTTGCCGCCGCCGAGCCAGCGGCTGAGGCCGCTGCGCTGGCCGGTGCCGTTGACATGGTCGCTGCCGACCGGTGTGACCGACAGCGGAATCAGCGCCTGCGCGCGCAGCAGGCTGCGGGCGCTGCGTGCGGTGTCGGCCTCGAGCACGCCTTCGCGCGACTGGCCGCTGGCATCGATGGCTTCGAAGGAATAGGCGGGCATGGGGAGACCGGGACGCTAGGCGCTAATCACGTGTGACGCGCACGAGCTCGGCACGCGAGGTGATGCCGGCCTGCACGAGTCGCTCGCCGTCTTCGCGCATCAGGCGCAGGCCGCCGCGCGCGCCGGCCTTGAGCAGTTCGCTCTCGGCCGCCTTGCTGTGGATCAGGCCCTGCACGGTTTCGTCGGCCACCAGCAATTCGAAGATGCCGGTGCGGCCCTGGTAGCCGGTCTGGCCGCAGACATCGCAGCCGGCGCCCGCGCAGGTCATGCAGATCTTGCGCACGAGGCGCTGCGCGAGCACACCCAGCAGCGACGAACTCAGCAGGAAGGGCTCGACACCCATGTCGGTCAGGCGCGTGACGGCGCTGACCGAGTTGTTGGTGTGCAGCGTGGCGAGCACCAGGTGGCCGGTGAGCGAAGCCTGGATCGCGATCTGCGCGGTCTCGAAGTCGCGGATTTCGCCGATCATGATCACGTCCGGGTCCTGCCGCAGGATGGCGCGCAGGGCCTTGGCGAAGGTCAGTTCGATCTTCGCGTTGATCTGGGTCTGGCCCACGCCCGGCAGCTCGTACTCGATGGGGTCTTCCACCGTCATGATGTTGCTGCGGCTCGCATCGAGCCGGGCCAGCGCTGCATAGAGCGTGGTGGTCTTGCCCGAGCCGGTCGGGCCGGTCACGAGGATGATGCCGTGCGGCTGGGTGATGAGCTTCTCGAAGCGCTGCAGCGTGTCGCCCTGCATGCCGACCGATTCGAGCGTGAGCTTCGACTCGCTCTTGTCCAGGAGGCGCAGCACGGCGCGTTCGCCATGCGCGCTCGGCAGCGTGGAGACGCGCACGTCGACCGCGCGCGTGCCGATGCGCAAGCTGATGCGTCCGTCCTGCGGCAGCCGCTTCTCGAAGATGTCGAGATCGGCCATGATCTTCAGGCGCGAGATCAGCGCCGCATGCAGCGCACGGTTGGGCTGCACCACCTCGCGCAGCGTGCCGTCGATGCGAAAGCGCACGGAGGACGTGCGCTCGTAGGGCTCGATGTGGATGTCGCTGGCACCGTCGCGCGCGGCCTGCGTGAGCAGCGCGTTGAGCATGCGGATGATGGGCGCGTCGCCCGCGCTGGCCAGCAGGTCTTCGACCGCGGGGAGTTCCTGCATCATGCGCGAGAGGTCGGCGTCGTTCTGCACTTCGCTCACCACCGCGGCGGCGCTCGATTCGCCCTGCGCGTAGGCCGCGCTGATGCGCTGCGCGAGCGCGCCGTCGGCCAGCACCTCGAAGGCCTGCACGCCGTACTTGCGCGCCACCTCGCCGACCGCGCTGCGCGCGGGATGGGTAGACATCCACAGCGTGTAGCGGCCGTTGTCGGCTTCTTCGAGCAGCAGTTGCTGGCTGCGTGCGAACGCGTAGGGCAGGGGATAGCGCATGGGCGGGGTCAGCGGGACGTGTTCTGTGGAATGGCGGGCGGCAGGTGCTTCAAGGCAGTTCGCGCGAGCTGGTCGGATCGGCCGTGGGCGGCAGCGCGCCGCGCAGCGGGCTCGGGGTCAGCTTGCGGGTGTCTGTGGCGGGCTGCGGCTGTGGAATGAGCTGCGTGCCTTCCATGCGGAGCTGACTGGTGTCCGCGCTGCCCTTGCGGGGGATCGGCACTTCGGGCAGCACGGGTGCGCCATTCACGCTGCGCAGCATGACGTTGTCGGTGTTCGGCTGGGTACGCAGCTGCATGCCGCGGATTTCGTCGTAGCGGTCGTAGGCAAAGGCCTCGGTCGACGCGCCGTTGCGCATCACGACCGGGCGCAGGAACATCATCAGGTTCTTCTTGCTGCGCGAGCGGTTCTCGCTCTTGAACAGGTTGCCGACCACCGGGATGTCGCCGGCGAACGGCACCTTGTCGATGCTGGTGCCATAGGTGTCCGACAGCAGGCCGCCGAGCATCACGAGGCCGCCGTCTTCGACCAGCACGCTGGATTCGAGCGAGCGCTTGTCCGTGGTCGGGCCGTTCGGATCGGTGAGCGTGCCCGCCGCGACGCTCGAGATCTCCTGGAAGATCACCATCTTCACGGTGCCGTTCTCGTTGATCTGCGGGCGCACGCGCAGCGTGAGGCCCACGTCCTTGCGCTCGACGGTGGTGAAGGGGTTGATGCCCACGGAGCCCGAGGTGCTCGCGTAGGAGCCGGTCGGGAATGGCACGTTCTGGCCGATCACGATCTTGGCCTCTTCGTTGTCGAGCGTCAGCAGGTTGGGGGTCGACAGGACGTTGGCGTCGTTGTCGTTGCTGAAGAAGTTCGCGATGGCGCCCAGGATGTACTGGCCGCCGATCTTTCCGGCGATGCCGAGGTTCAGGCCCTGGCCGAGCTGGATGTTGGCGGGGTTCTTGGTCGCAATGGCCTGGGTCAGGGCCAGGATGCTCGGGCCGCTCAGGGTCGAGTTGGTGCCGATGAGCGCGTTGTTACCCAGCGCGCTTTGCCACTGCACGCCGAAGCTCGCGGCCTTGGTGGCGTTGACCTCGACGATCAGCGCCTCGATCATGACCTGCGCGCGCCGGCCGTCGAGCCGGTCGATCACCGCGCGCATCTGGCGGTACTGCGGTTCGGGCGCCGTGATGATCAGCGAATTGGTCGACGGGTCGGCCTGGATCTGGCCGCCGGTCGAGGGCTAGTTGGCATTGTTGAGCGGCGCATTGGCGGCCGCCGAGCCGCTTTGCCCGCCCATGCCCGTCTGCGTGTTTTGCGGCAGGCTGGCCTGCTGCGGCACCGGGCTGCTGCCGCCACTGCCGCCTTGCGCACCCGGCGTGCCGGACTGCTGGTTCGCCGCCATCGCGGCGCGCAGCGTGGCCGCCAGGCGCACCGCATCGGCGTTCTTCAGGTAGACCACATAGATGTTGCCGGCCGCCCCGTTGCTGCTTTCGGCGGGGGTGCGGTCGAGCTTCTCGACCAGCGTGCGCACCAGCTGCGCACGTGCCGGGTTGGCCGCGCGCAGGATCAGAGAGTTGCTGCGCGGATCGGCCAGCAGTGTGGTGCGGAACGACGCATCGACCGCGCCCGGCGCGGCGGCGCCCAGTGCGCCCGAGCCGCTGCCGTCGACCAGCCGCTGGATCAGCGGCAGCATGTCGGTGGCGACCGAGTGCTTGAGCTGGATGATCTCGATGTCGGATGCATTGGGCACGTCGAGCGACGCGATGATGCGGGCCAGCCGGCGCATGTTGTCGGCGTAGTCGGTGATCACGAGCGAGTTGTTGCCCGGGTTCACGTTTGATGGTGTTGTTGGGCGGAATCAGCGGGCGCAGCACCGGAAGCAGGTTGTTCGGCGACTCGTAGTTGAGCCGGAAGATCTGCGTGACGATCTGGTTGCTGCCCGCCGATGCGGTGGCGCTGATCGAGGTGTTGACCGTGCTGCTCTGCAGCTTGGCGTCGGCTTCGGGTACCACCTTGTAGAGGCCGTCGGCTTCCACCACCGCAAAGCCCTGCAGTCGCAGCGCCGAGGCGAACTGGTTGAAGGCGGCGGCCGGCTGGATGGCGCGGTCGGTGACCAGGTTCATCGTGCCCTTGACGCGCGGATCGACCACCACGTCGCGCCCCGTGACCACCGCCATGGTGCGGGCCACGGCCTCGATGTCGGCGTTGGAGAAGTTGAGCGTGATCGGCTCGCCGCGCCGCGGTGCGTCGCCCTGCGCGAAGGCCGGCGGCAGGACCTACAGGAAAGATGCCGCGATCAGCATGCGCGCCGCGAGTGCGACGATGCCGAGGCGGGCGCCGGGCGAAGACAGTGACTTCATCATGATCGGGTCAACCCAGGGTGATGATCGAACGCGCGTTGTCGCGCCGTCCGATGATGTTCAACAAATTGGAAAGAGCGTCTTCGCGGCCCGCCGCGGCACTGGCTTCGCCGTTGAAGCGGAAGGCGGTGCCGTTCCAGCTGCCGCTGCCGTTCAGCTCGAGGCTGCCTTCGCGGGTGCTGAGCAGCAGCGTGGGGCGGTTGCCGCCTTCGAGCGTGAGCCGGTAGCTGCCCATCGGCCGCAGGGTCGACAGGCTGGAAGAAACATCGGTGGCGTCGAGCGTGGCCTGGCCCGCGATGCGCAGCACGGGGCCGTCCCACTGCATCGAAAACGCCTTGGTGGAGAGGTCGAGCGCGCCTTCGAGCTTGAGCGTGTTCCACGGTGCGCCCAGGCCGGTGAGCAGGGTGGCGGGCCAGCGCGAGCGGGCGTCCTGCCAGTCGAGCTGCATGCCGCCGGCACGCGGGCTGGCCTTGAGTTCGAGCGGCCGGGCGGCGCAGCAGGGCAGGTCGAGCGAGGCGAACATGCCGCTCCAGCTGGGCCGCATGCGCCAGTGCAGCAGGCCGGGCAGCGACACTGCCTGGGCGCTGCCGGCGCCGCTGGCGAGCACCACGGCCGCCGTGCCGTTCCAGACCGTGCCGCGCGGATTGACCAGCAGCAACCGGCCCTGGCTCCAGCCCGAGAGCGCCGAGGCCAGCCATCGCGCCGGCGCGAACAGCACGACCGTCAGCACCGCGCCGATCGCGATGCCGAGCAGGGCCCAGCGCCAGCCGCGGTGCGGCCTGGGCTCGGAGATGGAGGGGCGCGTCACCATGCGGGGCTGTTCATCGGGCGGCGGGCAGTGCCATGACGAGCGTGCCTTCCCAGCGGACCTGCGGCAGCTGCTGCGCTTCCTTGCTGCCCGGGGCCGGCGGTGTGGAGGGGGCGCGGGTCAGGTAGACTTCGCGCGGCACCGCATGGGCATTGCCGCGCGCTTGCGCGAGCCATTGGGCGACCGTGTTCGCGGGTGTGGTGCGCAGCGTGATGGTGGCGCCGTCGCCGCCGGCCGTCATGAGTTGGGCGTTGCCGGTGCCCAGGCCCTCGCGCACCGAGGTCTCGAGGGCGCGCAGCGCGTCGTCGCGGGCGAGCCGCGGCTGCGACTGCAGCGCCTTCGCGCGGTTCTGCAAGGTGGACATCTGCTGGAGTTGCGCATCGAGCTGCGCGTGTTCGGCCGGTGCCGCGGCCAGCGTGCGCAACGCGGGAGCGAGCGCAATCCACCATAGCAAGGCCAGTGCCACGAGTGCGATGGCCGCGCCGACCATGCGGCGCTCGCGCATCTCGAGAGCGGCCCAGCGGGCCTTGAGTTGTTCGCTGAAGTTCATCGGTTGGCCTCGGCCTGCACTAGCAGCAGATCGCCTTCGGTGCGCACGTTGTAGCCGCGCGGTGCCATTGCGCCGGTGATCTGCGAGACCTCCGACGGTTGCAACCCGAGGCCGCGCAGGCGCAGTTGCCCGCCGCTGTAGTCGACGGCGGTGGGTGTTCTGCCGGGCGGAAGGTTGGTGGCGAGCGCGCCGACCATGGGTTCGAAGTCGCTGGCGACCACGTCGCCCACGGCCTGCTGGAGCGCCGCGACTTCGCGCGTCATCTGCAATTGCGGATCGACCACGATCTTCACCGAGGGGAAGGTCTGGGTGAGGATGGCCTTGGCGGCCAGGCGCTTGGATTCGAGCGCGCTGCGCTCTTTCCAGGCCCAGGCGTTGAGGCCGATCAACTGCGTCAGCAGCAGGACGACGACGCCCCATCGCGCGGCACGCCATTCGGGCGCGTAGCGCAGGGTCTGGAGCACCGATGCGAACTTCTTGCCGGCGCGTGCGCGGCCGGTTGCCGCGAGGTCGAACTGCGCGAGCTCCCAGGGCGTGCGCGCAGCCTGCAGCCAGCGCTGCGGTGCCTGCACGATGGGCACGCGGCGCTCGAGCAGGCGCTCGGCCGCTTCGGCCACCGCGGGCTCGGTGGTGATGACGGCGGTGTCGAGCGGCAGGCTGCCCGACAGGGCCAGCCCGGCGCCGGCCAGCGGCAGCGAGACCACGCCGTCGGCATCGCAGACCGTGAGCTGCGGCGCCTCGGGTTCGCCCGTGATCTGCAGCAGGGGCGGACCGTCGGCCGGCTGCGGCGCGAACTCGGGAATGATGCGCACGACACGCCGCCCGGCCGCTTCGAGCCCCTGCACAATGCTGCGCAGCCAGATGCGGTTGCAGGCCGCGACCCAGACCGGGCCGCCGGCCTTGGCGTCGGGTTCGAGCGCGAAGTGCAGGGCCTCGGGATCGTCGAGCAGGTGTTCTTCGAGCAGGCCGTCGAGCACGGCGCGCAGCTTCGACGCACTGCCCATGCTGCCCTTGGGCAGCGTGACGCGATGCCACGACAGCGCCACGGACGGAATGCCGAGCGTGACTTCGTTGCCCGAGGGCAGGAGTGCCAGCAGCGCACGGCCTTGGTTGCGCAATGCAATGCCGTCGTCGCCTGCCTGGGCCCAGTCGTACTCACCCGCGGCGTCGGCCGGAGGGAGAGGGGCAATGAGCAGCAGCGGGGTCATGGAGGTGTCGGAAAAGCCGGTGATTGTAGGTGGGCGTCTTACAGGCGATTGCTATTATTTGAATAGCGATATCGATAGAAATGACGGGCGTTATAAGGCTTTTTGATGAAACATATGTCAACGGTACTCAGGGTTTAGCCGGAGTGGTTGTTGCGCCGGCGCCGCGGGTGCGCCAGAGCGTCGTCACCGTGATGCCGTTGCGTTGCACCAGCGAGTGCTCTTCGACCCAGGTGCGGTCGAGCCGCAACCTGCCCTGCACTTCGAAGTACTGGGTGCCCACGCCGTGCTGGGTCGCATTGAACCGGGAGCCGCCGCTGGGCAGCCCGGCATTGGCGTCGTCGACGGTCTTGAAGAAGGAGCGCGTGCGCCGTTCGATCAGCTGGCGCGCGTTGGCGATGCTGAGCGACTCCATGCTGGCGCTGATGGCCTCGGCGCTCGCGGTGTTGAGTGTTGAGGTTGAGCGTGGTCCGCACCGGCAGGACCGTCACGTAGGGTTCGAGGGCCGCGGCGGTCGAGGGGGAGAGCCCGAGCCAGACCAGCTGCGAGACCTCCAGCGGCATCAGCGACGCGGCGCCTCCATCGTCGCCGCTCGAGGCGGTGTCGGTGCCGGTCGCCAGGGCGCTGACGAGTCCGGTGGTCATCCGGTTGAGCTCCGAGACCGGCAGGCCCAGGAGGTTGAACAGGCGCGTGAAGGTGGCGACGCTCGTCGGCACCGGCTTGCCGGCATCGACCAGCGACAGCACGTTGAGCTTGGACTGCGCATCGACGATGCGGCCCGAGAGAAAGGCGTCGGGCAGCCCTTCGAGGTTGTCGCTCGACACGTTCTTGTCTGCCGACAGGAAGCTCGTGAGCCGCGCTTCCTCGAGCGGCACGGCCCAGGGTTCGCCCAGGTGGTCGGGGCCGCCGGCGCGGCCGTCTTCACCGAGGATGAGGCGCGACCAGTCGAGCGCGCCGATCAGCACCCAGGCGGCTTGAACGCGTGCGCGCTCGGCGCCTTCGACTTCCGATGCGCGCCATTGCTGCCAGAGCGCTGCGGCCGAGAAGGTGGCCACGAGCATCACGGTCAGCATCGCGGCGAGCAATGCGGCGCCGGACTGGCGGCGTGCGCGGACCGCAGGCAGGGAAGCGTGCTTCGTCATGACCGCGGCGCCCCCACGGTCGGCCTGACCCAGTCGCGCGTGAGTGTGCCCGACAGGCCGTCGCCCGGCGGCAGGCTGAGCACCAGGCGCACGCCGTCGGGCATGGCGACGATCGGGCCTGCGGGGTTGGCCGGATTGGCCGGCGTGGTGGGCGTGGTGGGCGTGGTGGGCAGCGTGCTTGCCGGGGCCCAGGTGTTCTCGCGGAAGTTAATAGAGCTGCCAGCTGTCGGCGGGCATCAGCGCGACGTCGGTGTAGCCGCCCGGTTGCGCGCCGCCGTCCTGCGCCCAGGAAGCGGCAAGGTTCCAGGCCTGCTGCCAATCGCCGCGCGTGGTGAAAGGCGGCGACTGCCAGCGCCGCCAGCGAACGCCGTCGGTGCCGGCCCGCAGCGTCCAGGCCACCACCAGCACGGCCGGCGCCGTCGGATCGCTGCTGCGCCGCGTGAGCCGGAGCACGCGGCCATCCCAGTCGATCGGGCGGGTTTGTGCGAGCGCGGTCGCGGCATCGAGGTCGGCGCCCCATTGCGCGAGCGTGGCCTGCAGCGTCAGGACCGCATCGGCGCGCTGCTGGTTCTGCGTGGTGGCGCGCGACATGCTGTCGAGCCCGCGCCAGCTCACGAGCGAGAGCAGGGCCATCACGGCGATGGCGACGAGCAGCTCGATCAGCGTGAAGCCGCGCGGGGCGCCCGGGCGATGGGTGCGCTGCATCTTCATCAGAAGCGTCCAACCACGGTCGAGATGCGCAGGATGGGCGAATTGACCTCGTCGCGCACCTGCACGTCGACGCGCCGGAAGTTGGGGTTGAGCGTGGACACGGTCGAGGTCGTCACGTTGAACGACACGCCTGCCTGCACGCAGATCGAGCCGGAGTCGCCCACGGCCGGCATCTGCCGCGAGAGGCGGGCCTTGGCGAGTTCGTTTTCCGCGCACAGGTCGGCCAGCACCAGGTCGGACTGGCGCTGTGCATTGCGCGTGAGCGACATCGTGGCCTGCGAGCCCGCGGCGAGTGCGAGCGCGACGATGCCGAGCGCGATCAGCACTTCGATCAGCGTGAAACCGCTGGAGGCCGGGGAGCGCCGCAGTCTCATGGGACTGTCGAAACGGTGAAAGGGCGCAGCCCGTCGGTGGCGATGCGCAGCGAACGGGCGGGCGGGCCGGCCGAATACAGGGTGATCTGCTGCGCCGCAATGATCGGATCGGGCCCGAGCTGCAAGGCGGGAACCAGCGTGCCGTTGGCGAGCGAGGCCTGGGCGGTGATGCCTTCGGCGACCCAGCCGCTGGGCAGCGCGTCGTTGGGCAAACCGTCGAAGATGAAGCTGCCCGCGACGGGGCGCCACCGCACTGCGACGCCGCTCGCCCGCGACTGGGCGCGGGCGGATTCGAGGAGGGCGGCGAGCCGGTCGGCTTCGCGGTCGAGGCGGGCCGCGTTGGTGTCGCGCATTGCAAAACTCACGCTGGCGGTGGCAATCGCAATGATCGCGATCACGATGATCAGCTCGAGCAGCGTGAAGCCGCGCACCGTGATGCCGCGCTGCGGAAGGCGGCCGATGGCGGTGCTGCTACTGCCAGCTGCCGATGTCGGCATTCTTGCCCTCGCCGCCGTTCTGACCATCGGCGCCGAACGAGAGCACGTCGATTTCGCCCTTGATGCCCGGGTTCATGTACTGGTAGGGATGGCCCCAGGGATCGTTGGGCAGCTTCTCGACGTAGGGCTTCCAGTTGGGGGCCGCCGGGCCCGTGGTCGGGCGCGTCAGCAGCGACTGCAGGCCCTGCTCGGCGGTCGGGTAGCGCTGGTTGTCGAGGCGGTAGAGCTTGAGCGCCTGCATCAGGTTGTTGATGTCGGTGCGGGCGGCGGTCACGCGGGCGTCGTCGGCGCGCTCGATCACGTTCGGCACGATCAACGCCGCCAGCACGCCGATGATGACCAGCACCACCATCAGTTCGATCAGCGTGAAGCCGCGTTGGGCGGTCCGGGAAGCGGCACGAAGGAATTTGTTCATAGGTTGGGCGGACATGATTCGGAAAGCGCGCTGCATGATAATCCGCGCCCATGACAAGTCCTTATTCCGCAGCCCGCTGGCATGCCCCACTTGCAACGACGGGGCTTTGGGCGCTGGCCGCCGGTGCCGCGGTGTTCTGGGCGCTGCGCCTGGCGTCGCCGACCGACTCGGTGGCTGCGGCGGCGACGATGCCCCGCGCTTCGTTCGCGGCCGATGCCGAGGCGGTCGGGCGGCTGCTTGGCGTGGTCTCCGCATCGAACACGGCGCCTGCAGCGCCCGAAGCCGCGAGCCGCTTCGCACTGTCGGGCGTGGTGGCGGACCCTTCGAACCGGGGCGCCGCATTGATTGCCATCGACGGCAAGCCGCCTCGGTCGTTTCGCGTTGGCTCGCGTGTCGGCGACAACTACGTGCTGCAGTCGGTGGGTGTGCGTGCGGCAACGCTCGGCACCCAACTCGACGGTCCGCCGGCGTTCACGCTGCAGTTGCCGGTGCGTGCGCCGATCAGCGTGGGCAGCCCGCCGCCGTTGATCCCGGGTGGTGTCTTGCCGGCACCAGCGTCGTTGCCGACGCAGCGGCCGGCAGGGCCTCTTCCATCCACGATGCCTGCCGTGGCGCCGCCGTCACCGCCACCCGACATGGCCGCACCGCAAGCGCAGGCACCGGTACCGGTGCCTGCGCAGTAGGCGAAGGCTGCAACAACGATCCAGGCCGGCCTTGCGCCGGCTTTTTCTTGGGTGGGCCGCGCTTCAGGCCTGCCGGAAAAGGCGATAGGCCGGGTTGGCCGTTTCCTCGACGTAGGGATAGCCCAGGTTTTCGAGGAACGCATCGAAGGCCGCGGATTCCCCGGCCGGCACTTGCAGCCCCACGAGGATCCGGCCGTAGTCGGCGCCCTGGTTGCGGTAGTGGAACAGGCTGATGTTCCAGTTCGGCCGCATCAGGCTCAGGAACTTGAGCAGCGCGCCGGGGCGCTCGGGGAACACGAAGCGCAGCAGGCGCTCGTCGTGCGCGAGGCCCGTGCGTCCGCCCACCAGGTGCCGCAAGTGCTCCTTGGCGAGTTCGTCGTGCGTGAGGTCGAGCGCATCGAAGCCGTGGTCGCTGAAGGTCTGGGCGATGGTGGCCGATTCGCCGCGCGTCGATGTCGTGAGGCCGACGAACACATGGGCCTTGGCCGCGTCGCTGATGCGGTAGTTGAACTCCGTCACGCTGCGCGGGGCACCGCCGGCCGCGTCCGATTCGCCGGCATCGCTGGCGGGCAGCTGGCTCACCAGTTCGCAGAAGCGGCGGAAGCTGCCGCGCTCTTCGGGAATGTTCACTGCGAACAGCGCTTCGCGTTCTTCGCCGACCTCGGCGCGTTCGGCCACGAAGCGCAGTCGGTCGAAGTTCATGTTGGCGCCGCACAGGATGGCCGCGTAGGTTTCGCCATGGCGACCATGCCCGGCCACGTACTGCTTGATGGCGGCGACGGCCAGCGCACCGGCCGGCTCGACGATGCTTCGCGTGTCGACGAAGACATCCTTGATGGCGGCGCACACGGCGTCGGTGTCGACGGCGATGTATTCGTCCACCAGCTCGCTGGCGATGCGGAAGGTTTCTTCGCCGACCAGCTTGACGGCGGTGCCGTCGGAGAACAGACCGACATCAGGCAGGTTCACGCGCTGGCGCGCTGCGACCGATTGCATCATCGCGTCGGAGTCGTTCATCTGGACGCCGATCACCTTGATCTCGGGACGGACGGCCTTGATGTAATTGGCCACGCCGGAAATCAATCCACCACCGCCGATCGCGACAAAGACCGCATCGAGCGGGCCTTGATGCTGGCGCAGGATTTCCATGGCGATGGTGCCCTGGCCTGCAATGACGTCCGGATCGTCGAACGGATGGACGAAGGTCAGGTTCTGCTGTTTCTGCAATTCAAGCGCGTGCAGATACGCATCTGAATAGCTGTCGCCGTGCAAAACAATTTCGCCGCCGAATCCGCGCACGGCATCGATCTTCAGCTTGGGCGTGGTCACCGGCATGACGATCACTGCGCGCGTGCCGAGCTTGCGTGCGCCGAGCGCAACGCCCTGCGCGTGATTGCCGGCCGATGCGCAGATCACACCGCTCGCCAATTGCGCGGCACTCAGATGCGCCATCTTGTTGTACGCGCCTCGCAGCTTGAAGCTGAACACCGGTTGCTGGTCTTCGCGCTTGAGCAGCACGGTATTGCCGAGCCTCTCGCTGAGAGCACGCGCTTTTTCGAGCGCGGACTCGACAGCTACGTCGTAGACCCGGGCATTGAGAATTTTTCTGAGATAGTCGGCAGGCGTCAATAGCGCCGGTACAGGTGCGTTGCGCACAATTTTTTCCAAGGGAGTTTTCCTTTGCTAACTGACGATGATAAGAGGCATCGGGATTGCTTGCGAGATATGGCATGGACACAAATGTCATAAATCTCTTTCTCCGAGTCTCAGCCGCAAATGATTCAGGTTTTTTGCGCGCACCTATCCCGCAATTCATACGCCTGCAAATGAAATTACGTTCGAGCAAAATTCGTTAACCGTTCTTGTCAGTGACCTTTCGAAGGGGCTGATGAAAGCCGAAGCAGCGCGCGTTCAACGAGGAGAAATCGGACGCGCCACATGGCAAGTGATGGGCAACAGAATGCGTGCGCACATTGTTCCGCTGCTGGGTGATTTGCCAGCCCAGTCGTTCGCCACGTCCGATGCGCAGCGACTGATCGATCACCTCGGCGAACAGGGCTTCACCAGCACGACGATTGCGCAGTACCTGGTGCTGTTGCGAAAGGTGGTGATGCATGGCGTGCACACTGGCGTGCTGCGCGAGGCGCCATCGTTTCCGAAGGTCAAGGTGCGCAGCCAGCCGCGCGGGAGCTTCAGTGTTTCGGAATACCGGACGATCGTTGCGGCTGCGCGCAGCTTGCGTGGGCACTCGCATCCGGTGCTCGACGGGTTGAGCTTGGGCGAGCGCTTCTGGATCGCACGTGAGCTTCTCGCGATGCCGGACGAACTGCCCTGGCTGATTCGCTGGATGGTGAACACCTTCGTTCGTCCGAGTGACATCAAGCTCATGAAGCACAAGCACATCGAGGTCGTGCGCGGCAAGCACGTCTATCTGCGAATGAACCTGCCGGAGACCAAGCGGCACAGCCAGCCCATCGTGAGCTTGCGTCCGGCTGTGCGGGTCTATGAATGTTTGCTCGCTTATCGCCGTGAACATGGGTTCGGCGCAGCGGATGACTATCTCTTCCTGCCGCAGTTGAAGAATCGCGAGCACGCACCTTGCGGTGCTCAACTTCTTCTTTCATTGGGTGCTCGAGAAGACCAGTCTTGAAAAAGGACCACTGGGTCAGTCGAGGACGCTTTACTGCTTGCGCCATACCGCCATCACGTTGCGGCTCTTGTACGGGCAGGGGATCGACATGCTGACCTTGGCGCGCAATGCGCGAACAAGCGTCAACATGGTTGAACGTTTCTACGCATCGGTATTGAGCGGAGAAATGAATGTGGGGCTGCTGCAAAGCAGGCGCGGCCGGATGAGCTGAGAAAGAAGAAAAAGCCACTCGACTTTCGTCGAGTGGCTTTCGCATCTTTCGATTCGAAGCTGGCTTACGCCAGCGTCAAATTAGAAAGCGTGACGGATACCGAAGTCGTAGCCGGTAGCGTTCTTCGGAGCGTAGCCGCCACCAACCA
>CAMATD010000064.1 GCA_945860785.1 Variovorax sp. YR752
TTCGCCTTCGCCGAGTTCCTTCTGGATGGCCTTGACCTGTTCGTTCAGGTAGAAGTCGCGCTGGTTCTTCTCCATCTGGCGCTTCACGCGACCACGGATCTTCTTGTCGACGTTGAGGATGTCGACCTCGCGCTCGAGCTGGCCGAACAGGTTCTCCAGGCGCGCCTTGACGTCGTCCAGGTCGAGCACGGCCTGCTTGTTGTCGAGCTTGAGCGGCAGGTGGGCGGCGATGGTGTCGGCCAGGCGGCCGGCATCGTCGATGCTCGAAATCGAGGTGAGGATCTCGGGCGGGATCTTCTTGTTCAGCTTGACGTACTGGTCGAACTGCTGCATCACGGCGCGGCGCAGGGCCTCGACCTCGGTGCCCTTCTCGCCGCCTTCGGGCGCCTCGACGGGCGTCACGTTGGCCGAGAAATGGGTGTCGCCGTCGTCGATGCGGTTGACGCGCGCGCGCTGCTGGCTTTCGACCAGCACCTTCACGGTGCCGTCGGGCAGCTTGAGCATCTGCAGGATGGTCGAGACGCAGCCGACTTTGAACATGTCCTCGACCGAGGGCTCGTCCTTGGCGGCGGCCTTCTGGGCCACCAGCATGATGCGGCGCTCGGCCTCCATGGCCAGTTCGAGCGCCTTGATGCTTTTGGGGCGTCCCACGAAGAGCGGGATCACCATGTGGGGAAACACCACGACGTCGCGCAGCGGCAGCAGCGGCAGGTCGAGGGCTTCGGGGGGCAAGGGGGTGTGGCCAGACATGCAGATCCTTCGCGTCTTTGGCTTTACGCCTTTTTCGCCGCTTCGCGGTACACGAGCAGCGGGGGTTTGTGTTCGTCGATGGTCGATTCCTCGACCACCACCTTGTCGACATTGGTCGCGTTCGGCAATTCGAACATGGTGTCGATCAGCGACTGTTCAAGGATCGAGCGCAGGCCCCGTGCACCGGTCTTGCGGGCCAGGGCCTTGCGTGCAATGGCCTTGAGCGCCGCCGGGCGGATCTCGAGGTCCACGCCTTCCATCTGCAGGAGCTTGGTGAACTGCTTGACCACGGCGTTCTTCGGCTCGGTCAGGATCTGCACCAGCGCGTCTTCGCTGAGTTCTGCGAGCGAGGCAACCACGGGCATCCGGCCCACGAGCTCGGGGATCAGGCCGAACTTGATCAGGTCTTCGGGTTCGACTTCGCGGAACACCTCGGTGATGCTACGTTGAGCCTTGCTCTTGACCGAGGCGCCGAAGCCAATGCCCGAGGCCTCGGTGCGGTTTTCGATGACCTTCTCGAGGCCGGCAAAGGCGCCGCCGCAGATGAACAGGATGTTGGTTGTGTCGATCTGCAAAAAGTCTTGATTCGGGTGCTTGCGCCCGCCCTGGGGCGGCACGCTGGCCATGGTGCCTTCGATGAGCTTCAGCAGGGCCTGCTGCACGCCCTCGCCCGACACGTCGCGCGTGATCGAGGGGTTGTCGGACTTGCGCGAGATCTTGTCGATTTCGTCGATGTAGACGATGCCGCGCTGGGCACGCTCGACCTCGTAGTTGCAGCTCTGCAGCAGCTTCTGGATGATGTTCTCGACGTCTTCGCCCACGTAGCCGGCTTCGGTCAGCGTGGTGGCGTCGGCCATCACGAAAGGCACGTCGAGCATGCGCGCGAGCGTTTGCGCCAGCAGCGTCTTGCCCGAGCCCGTGGGGCCGATCAAGAGGATGTTGCTCTTGCTGAGCTCGACGTCGTCGCCCTTGGCCTTTTCCTTGTGGCGCAGGCGCTTGTAGTGGTTGTAGACCGCCACCGACAGCATGCGCTTGGCCGGCTCCTGGCCTATCACGTAGTTGTCGAGATTGGTCTTGATCTCCAGCGGCGTCGGCAGGTCGTTGCGCGCGTCGCGCGCCTCTTCACCGGCCGGCAGTTCGTCGCGGATGATTTCGTTGCAAAGGTCGATGCACTCGTCGCAGATAAAGACCGAAGGGCCCGCGATCAGCTTCTTGACCTCATGCTGGCTCTTGCCGCAGAACGAGCAGTAAAGCGTTTTTTCGCTGGAAGAGCCTTTTTTTTCGGCCATGGACAGGTGCCTCGTTCCAGGGTATGGACAATGATAACTAAACAAAAACGGCGTTTCCCTTGTGGAAAACGCCGTTTTTTGCCTTTTGGCGCCACGGGGCGCCAAGCGGCAGTCACCGCGTTAGCCGCGCTTGGCGACGACTTGGTCCACCAGACCGTAGTCCTTGGCCTCGTCGGCCGTCAGGAAGTAGTCGCGCTCGGTATCGGACTTGACCTTTTCCAGCGGCTGGCCGGTGCGCTCGGCCAGGATGCGGTTCATCTGGTCCTTGGTGCGCAGGATGTCGCGTGCATGGATCTCGATGTCGGTCGCCTGGCCGCGTGCGCCGCCCAGCACCTGGTGGATCATGATCTTCGAGTTGGGCAGCGAGAAGCGCTTGCCCTTCTGGCCGGCTGCCAGCAGGAAGGCGCCCATGCTGGCCGCGAAGCCGAGGCACATGGTCGACACGTCGGGCTTGATGAACTGCATGGTGTCGTAGATCGCCATGCCGGCGCTCACGCTGCCGCCCGGGGAGTTGATGTAGAACGAGATGTCCTTGTCCGGGTTCTCGCTCTCGAGGAACAGCAACTGGGCCACCACGAGGTTGGCGGTCTGGTCGTTGACCTCGCCCACCAGGAAGATAATGCGTTCCTTGAGGAGACGCGAATAGATGTCATAGGACCGCTCGCCGCGGCCCGATTGCTCGACGACCATCGGAATCATGCCGAGGCCTTGAATTTCCTGTGCGCTCATTGAATTTGCTCTCCGGAAGATGGGATTCGTTCGCCGTATCTGAACTGTACGCCTGAGTGAAATGGGGCTCGTGCCGCAAAGCACAAGCCCCATTGGCGTTGCGGGCAGCAGCGCAGGCCGGAGTACCTCCGTGCTTCGCACTGCGGTGCGAGCTTGCTTGGGGCGGCCCGGCGCGGCGCTCAGCCTTGTTGCTGCTGCGCCATCAGTTCGTCGAACGACACCGACTTTTCGTTGACCTTGGCCTTGCCGAGCACGAAATCGGTCACGTTGTTCTCGATCACGACCGCTTCGACTTCGGCCAAGCGGTTGTTGTCGCTGAAGTACCAGCGCACCACGTCGGCCGGCTTTTCGTAGCTGGTGGCCAGCTCGTCGATGTGGGCCTTGATCTGCTCGGGCTTGGCCTGCAGATTGTTGGCACGCACCAGCTCGGCCACCACCAGGCCCAGGCGCACGCGGCGCTCGGCTTGCGGACGGAACACTTCGTCAGGGATCGGGGCCTTGTCGGCGTCCTTGATGCCGCGCTGCTTGAGTTCGGCGCGGGCGCCTTCGATCATGCGGCTGACTTCCGATTGCACGCTGGCGTTCGGCAGGTCGAGCTCGGCGTTGGCAACCAAGGCGTCCATCACGGCGTTCTTGTTACGGGCCAGCAGGCGGAACTTCACTTCACGCTCGAGGTTGCGCTTGATGTCGGCGCGCAGGCCCTCGACGGTGGCTTCGGCAATGCCGAGCGACTTGGCGAGCTGTTCGTTGATTTCGGGCAGGTGCGAGGCCTCGATCTTCTTCACGGTGACCATGAAGTCGGCTTGCTTGCCGGCCACGTCCTTGCCGTGGTAGTCGGCCGGGAACGACAGCGGGAAGGTGCGGCTGTCGCCGGACTTCATGCCGCGCACGGCGTCTTCGAATTCCTTGAGCATCTGGCCTTCGCCGACCACGAACTGGAAGTCTTCGGCCTTGCCGCCCTGGAAGGGCTCGCCGTCGATCTTGCCTTCGAAGTCGACCGTGACACGGTCGTCGTCTTGCGCGACGGCGTCTTGCGCGCGCTGGGCGAAGGTGCGGCGTTGCTTGCGCAGGATGTCGAGCGTCTTGTCGATGGCTTCATCGCCCACTTCGACCGAGAGCTTCTCGACTTCGGCGCCGGACAGGTCGTTGATCTTGACTTCGGGGAACACTTCGAACACCGCGTCGAAGGCCAGCCCGCCCTCGGGCGACTCTTCCTTCTCGGTGATGCGGGGTTGGCCGGCCACGCGCAGCTTGGCTTCGTTGGCAGCCTGCGAGAAGGCTTCGCCGACCTTGTCGTTCATGACTTCGTAGTGCACCGAGTAGCCATAGCGCTGGGCCACGACGTTCATCGGCACCTTGCCGGGGCGGAAGCCGTCCATCTTGACGGTGCGCGCGAGCTTCTTGAGGCGCGAATCGACTTCGGACTGGATGGTGCCGACCGGCAGGGTCAGCGTGATCTTGCGTTCGAGCTTCTCGAGAGTTTCAACGGTCACGGTCATGGTGTCTTCCTTGTGAGGGGTGTGACTGGTGCGCGGGGCCGGACTCGAACCGGCACGTTCTTGCGAACGTCAGGACCTAAACCTGGTGCGTCTACCAATTTCGCCACCCGCGCTATTGCCATTTTTGAGGTGAATGCAAAAGCGGACGGCCCTGGTGTGGCGAACATCCGCTACCGGATACCCGCTGCCCAAAGACCGTCCGCCTGAAATCGGTCAACTGCGTATTTTAAACGCTATTCAGGGCCTCTTTTGGCGCCCGCTTGACACGGAATGCGGCGGCATACATTGCCGGCAGTGCCAGAAGGGTCAATACGGTGGCCACGATCAGCCCGCCCATGATGGCCACGGCCATCGGCCCCCAGAACACGCTGCGGGAGAGCGGAATCATCGCCAGCACCGCCGCCGCGGCCGTCAGCACGATGGGCCGGAGCCTTCGCACCGCCGATTCGACGATCGCGTCCCAGGCCGGCACGCCGGCCGCCCGGTCGCTCTCGATCTGGTCGATCAGGATCACCGCGTTGCGCTGGATCATGCCCATCAGCGCGATCACCCCCAGCAGCGCCACGAAGCCGAACGGCCGGTTCAGCACCAGCAGCGCCCCGGCCACGCCGGCAATGCCCATCGGGCCGGTGATGAACACCAGCAACGAGCGGCTGAAGCTGTGCAGTTGCAGCATCCGGAGCGTGAACACCAGGAACAGCATGATCGGCACGCCGGCCACGATCGAGGCCGAGCCCTTGCTGCTTTCCTCGACCGCGCCCGCCACCTCGATGCGGTAGCCGCCCTGCCCGGCCGCCACCCAGCCGGCTTCGAGCTCGCGCAGCTTCGGCAGCAGTTGCGCCGTCACGGTGGCGCCCTGCAGGCCCTCGACCACGTCGCCCTGCACGGTGATGGCGTAGTCGCGGTTCTCGCGCCACATCACGCCCGGCTCCCAGGTGAACACCGGCTTGGCGATCTGCGTGAGCGGAATCGAACGGCCCGAAGTCGTCGGGATGTAGGCATTGCCGATGTCCGAGATGGCCTGGCGCTCGTCGGGCGCCTGGCGCAGCACGATGTCGATCAGCAGGTCGTTCTCGCGGTACTGGCCCACGGTGGTGCCGCTGAACATGGTCTTCGAGGCCTGCGCGATGGCCTGGCTCGTCACGCCGAGCGCGCGCGCCTTGGCCTAGTCGATCTCCAGGCGGATCACCTTCACCGACTCGTTCCAGGTGTCGTTCACGCCGCGCATGTTGGCGCTGTCGCGCAGCACGGCCTTCACCTCGTCGGCGTGGCCGCGCAGCAGCGCCGGATCCGGCCCGATCACGCGGAACTGCACCGGGTATGGCACCGGCGGCCCGTTGGGCAGCAGCTTGACGCGGCCGCGCACCTCGGGGAACTCCTGCGCCAGCACCTGCGGCAGCTTGATGCGCAGCGTCTCGCGCACCTTCAGGTCCTTGGCGAGCACGATCAGCTGCGACACGTTGGTCTGCGGGAACACCTGGTCCAGCGGCAGGTAGAAGCGCGGCACGCCGGAGCCGATCCAGGTGCTGACCGTCTTCACGCCGGCCTCCTGCATGACGCGCTGCTCGACGCGCCTGGCCACCTCTTCATTGGCGGCAAACGAGGTGCCTTCGGGGAACCAGAGGTCGACCAGGATCTCGGGCCGGCTCGAATCGGGGAAGAACTGCTGCTGCACCTTGCCCATGCCGAAGATGCCGAGCGCGAACACCAGCACCGTGGCGCCGATGGTCAGCCAGCGGTGCTGCACGCACCAGTCCACGGCATGGCGGAAGCCGTTGTAGAACGGCGTGTCGAACAGCTCGTGCGGTGGCGCATCGGGGTCGTGCGGCTTGACCTTGAGCAGCAGCGTGCCGAGGTAGGGCACGAAGTACACCGAGACGATCCACGACAGCACCAGCGCAATCACCGTCACCGCGAAGATCGCGAAGGTGTACTCGCCCGTCACCGACTTGGCGATGCCGATCGGCAGGAAACCCGCCGCGGTGATGAGCGTGCCCGTGAGCATCGGCTCGGCCGTCACGTCATAGGCGAAGGTGGCAGCGCGGACCTTGTCGTAGCCCTCCTCCATCTTCCGCACCATCATCTCGACCGCGATGATCGCGTCGTCCACCAGGAGGCCGAGCGCGATGATCAGCGACTCCAGCGATATCTTGTGCAGCCCGATGCCGAAGTAGTTCATCGCCAGGAAGGTCACGGCCAGCACCAGCGGCATGGTGATCGCCACCACCAGGTCCGGGCGCATGTCGATGTACCAGCCGAAGCGCCCGCCCTTGTGCAGGCCCAGCGCGATGATGCTCACGGCCAGCACGATGGCCACGGCCTCGATCAGCACGCCGACGAATTCGTTGACCGAACTGGCCACCGACACCGGCTGGTCCTGCACCTGCGCCAGCTTCACGCCGACCGGCAGGCGCTGGCCGATGGTGGCGGTGGTGGCCCTCAGCGCCTTGCCCAGCGCGATGATGTCGCCGCCCTTGGCCATCGACACGCCGAGCGCGATCACTTCCTTGCCCTGGTGATGCACCTTGACCGACGGCGGATCGATGTAGCCGCGGTGGATCTCGGCGATGTCGCCGAGCGTGATCTGGTTGCCCGAGCTGCCGCGAATGGGCATCTCGCGCAGCTGGTCGACGCTGGTGAACTGGCCCGCGACGCGCACCTGCACCACGTCCTGCGGCGACTGGATCGTGCCCGCGCTCTCGATCGCGTTCTGCGAGCCGAGCTGCGCCAGCACCGCGTTGAAGTCGAGCCCCAGCTGCGCTAGGCGCTTCTGCGAGATCTCGATGTAGACCTTCTCGTCCTGCACGCCGAACTGGTCGACCTTGGCCACGTCCTTCACGCGCAGCTGCTGCTGGCGGGTGTCGTCGGCCAGCGTCTTGAGCTCGGCGTAGCTGAAGCCTTCGCTCTCCAGCGCGTAGATCACGCCATAGACATCGCCGAAGTCGTCATTGAAGAACGGCCCCTGCACGCCGGCGGGCAAGGTGGCGCGCATGTCGCCGATCTTCTTGCGCACCGTGTACCAGACGTTGGCCACTTCGGTGGACTTCGACGAATCCTTGATGTTGAAGATGATCTGCGACTCGCCGGGCTTCGAGTAGCTGCGGATCTTGTCGGCGTAGGGCGCCTCCTGCAGCGTGCGCTCGAGCTTGTCGGTCACCTGCTCGGCCACCTGCTGCGCGGTGGCGCCGGGCCAGTAGGTGCGCACCACCATCGCACGGAAGGTGAACGGCGGGTCCTCGTCCTGGCCGAGCTGGAAGTACGCGAAGGCACCCAGCACCATCAGCACCACCATCAGGTAGCGCGTGAGGGGCGCGTGGTCCAGCGCCCATTTGGAGAGGTTAAACCGGCGGGCTTTTCAGTGGGAGTCGCTGCGCCGCCGCTCATTTGCCGGCACCCACTGCGATCTCCTTGTTCGTCGCAGCGACAGCCGCGACGGGTTGTGCCGATTCCTTCGCGCCGGCATTGGCGGCGGCCGCAGCCGCCTCCTTGGACTGGTAGATCGTGACCTTCTGCCCCGGCGACAGCACGTGCACGCCCGCGGCCACGACCATCATGCCGGGCGCGATGCCGTCGGCCGTGGCCACCTGCACGGGCTGCGAACGCACCGTCATGGTCGACTTGTCGAGCACCCACACGGCGGAGCTCTTGCCTTCCTGGCGCAGCGCGCTGGTCGGCAGCTTCATCACCGTGGCGGTGCCGTGCGCGAGCGCCTGCGGACGCGCATAGACCGTGGCGCCGAGCGGCGGCGAGGTGGCCGCGTCGATGGCGACCTTGACCGAGTAGGTTCGCGTGACCGCGTCGGCGCTGGCCGCCACTTCGCGCACCTGGCCTTGCAGTTCGTTGCCGCCCGACCAGCCGCGCACCGCGACGGACGAACCGGCCTTGATCAGCGTAGCGCGGTCTTCGGGCACCGCGAACACCACGTCGCGCGCGCCGTCCTGTGCGATGCGCACGACCGGCGTGCCGGCCTGCACCACCTGGCCCGGCTCGGCCTCGATGGCGGTGATGATGCTGGCCACGTTGGCCACCAGCGTGGTGTAGTTGGCCTGGTTGCCCTGCGAGGCGAGCTGCGCCTGGGCCTGTTCGAGCTGGGCCTGCGCGGCCTTCCAGGTGGTTTCGCGGCGCTCCAGTTCGGCGCCGCTGATGAAGTTCTGCGCCCGCAGTTCGGTGTAGCGCTTGAGGTCGGCGGCTGCCAGGTCGCGGTTGGTCAGTGCGGCGGCCTGCTGGGCGCGCGCGGCTTCAGCGGCGAGCCTGTAGTCCTGCGGGTCGAGCTGGGCCAGCACCTGGCCGGCCTGCACGTGCTGGCCGAGTTCGGCCTGGCGCTTGGTGATCTTGCCCGCCACGCGGAAGCCCAGGCGCGATTCGACGCGCGCCCGCACCTCGGCCGAAAACTCGGGCTGGGCATCGAAGTCGCTCGCGCCCACGGTCACGAACTTAACCGCTCGCACGGGGTCCTCGGCCGCGGGTTTCGGCGAACAGCCGGCCAGGAAAATGGCGGGAAGCAGCAGCCATGCGGCGCTGCGGACACGGGACGAGAGAACGGCGGAGGCGGTCATGAGACACCCTGGAAAGGACGAACCGGATCATTACTGACCCACTGGTTAGTAATCTAGGGTAAACGTGAACCACTGTCAATGACCCGCCGGTCACTAGGGCCTGCCGCCCCCTTTCGCACTAGGTGCGTTGGCCCATCTCCACGAGGCGGTTGTCGGGCAGCTCGAAATAGTCCGAAGCACGCCCCGCATTGCGCTGCATCCAGCCGAAGAGCACGCGGCGCACCGGGTTCATGCCGGGCAGGTTCTCCTCGCCGACCGAGGCGCGCGAAACGAAGTACGAGGTCTTCATCGAATCGATCGCCAGCGTCTTCTGGTAGGCCAGGATGCGGATGAATTCGGGCACGTCGGGCTGCTCCATGAAGCCGTGGCGCGCGGTAACCACCCAGATGCCCTCCATCAGCTGCTCGGCCTCGATGCGGATGCGGGCGTCGACGCGCGGCGTGTCGCAGGGCAGCACGCGCATCACGATCACCTGCTCGTGCAGCACCTGGTTGTGCTTGAGGTTGTGCAGCAGCGCATGCGGCACCGCCTTGGCGTCGGGGTTCAGGAACACCGCGGTGCCGCTGACCCGGTGCGGCATGTGCTGCGCCAGCGACTCGATGAAGGGCCGCAACGGCAGGCTCTCGGCCGCCGCAGCCTCCAATCCCAGCCGCCGGCCCTTGGCCCAAGTGGTGAAGAGCACCATCACCACGGCCGCCACCGCCAGCGTGAGCCAGCCGCCCTCGGCCACCTTCAGGCTGTTGGCGATCACGAAGATCAGGTCGACCACCGCGAAAGCCAGCACGCCCACCATCAGCAGCCAGTTGACCGCCGGCACATAGATCTGCCCGATGGCCGTGCCGGAGGTCTGGATCACCCGCATGCGCGGCAGGTAACCCATGCGCATGGCATGCGCCGTGAGCGAGAAAGCCCCCGAGATCACGGCCTGCGAGGCAATCATCGTGGCCATCGCGGCCAGCACCACCATCGGCAGCACGCCCCACGAGGGAAAGAGCCGGAAGAACGGGTTATCGATGGCCGCCGGATTCGCCAGCACCAGCGCGCCCTGCCCGAAATAGTTCAGCACCAGCCCCGGCAGCGCGATGAAAAGCCATGCCAGCCGGATCGGCTTGGCGCCGAAGTGCCCCATGTCGGCGTACAACGCCTCGCCACCGGTGAACGCCAGGAACACCGCCCCCAGCACCGCCAGCAACTGCGCCCGGTGCTCGATCAGGAAGCTGGCGGCACGCCTCGGATCGAGCGCCGCCAGCACCTGCGGCTGCTGCAGCACCTGCCAGAGCCCGGCTGCGGCCAGCACCAGGAACCACAGCAGCATGACCGGCCCGAAGATCTTGCCGACCACGCCCGTGCCCTTCTTCTGCACCATGAAGAGCGCGACCAGGATCACGACGGTGATCGGAATGACCGCGCGCTGCAGCACCGACGCCTGCACTTCCAGCCCCTCGACCGCCGACAGCACCGAGATGGCCGGCGTGATCAGGCTGTCGCCATAGAACATGGCCGCGCCCACCAGGCCCAGCAGCCCGATCGCGTTCCACACCCAGGGCTTTGTCTTGGGGCCGGCAACCGCGCTGCGCGCCAGCGCCTGCAGCGCCAGGATGCCGCCTTCGCCGTCGTGGTCGGCGCGCAGCACGAACACCACGTACTTCAGCGTCACCACGAACATCAGCCCCCAGAAGATCAGCGACAGCAGCCCCAGCACCGAGTCGGGCGAGAACGGGATGCCGTGCTCGGGGTTCATCGTTTCCTTGAAGGCGTAGAGCGGCGAGGTGCCGATGTCGCCGAACACGACGCCGAGCGCCGCGATCATCAGCCCTGGCCCGGCCGCATGCGCCGCCTCGCCGTGCGCTGGACTCTGGGGCCCGGAAGCCGGAGCTGATGCATTCATGAAGCGGGGAAGTTCGAAGTGGCGACGCTGCGAGCATAAGTGCCCGGCTCCGCGTCGCGGACAATCGTGGCGTGTCCGCCACTCCCCACCTTGCCGCGCCGCCGGCACACTACGAGAATTTTCCGGTCGCCTCCTGGCTCTGCCCGCCGCATCTGCGGCCGCCGATTGCCGCGATCTATCACTTCGCGCGAACAGCCGACGACATCGCCGATGAAGGCGATGCCTCGCCCGACGAGCGCCTGGCCGATCTGCACGCCTACCGCGACGAACTCGCCGCAGCCGCGCGCGGCGCGCCGCTTGAATCCACGCGCTGGCCGCAGGTGTTCGGCCCGCTGGTACACAGCATCGCCGAGTTCGCATTGCCCGAAGCCCTGCTCGCCGACCTGCTGAGCGCCTTCATGCAGGACATCGAGAAGACCCGCGACGGCGGCACCTATGCCGACCGCACCGAGCTGCTCGACTACTGCCGTCGCTCCGCCAACCCGGGCGGCCGGCTGCTGCTGCATCTCTACGGCGTGAACGACGCCGAGGCGCTGGCGCAGAGCGACGCGATCTGCAGTGCGCTGCAGCTCATCAACTTCTGGCAGGACCCGAGCGTGGACCTGCCGCGCGGCCGCTTCTACTTCCCGCTGACCGACTGCGCCCGGCGCGGGTTCACGCGCGAGCATTTCAAGGTCTTCCCCCCGCTCGCACCCGCCCCTGTGCCGCAGGAAGCTATTAACCTGATAGCAGTCGTGTCCGCCTGGGCCAGGGAACTGATGAACGAGGGCGCGCCGCTGGTGCATCGCCTGCCGGGCCGCGCGGGCTGGGAGCTGCGCCTTGTCGTGCAAGGCGGCCTGCGCATCCTCGACAAGATCGAGGGCCTGGGCTTCGACACCTTCTCGCAACGCCCCACCATCGGAAAAACCGACGCGCCGTTGCTGCTCTGGAAAGCCTTGCGGATGCGGAGACAATGGCGCCCCATGAAAGCGCCTCCCCGATGACTCCCGAGCAATACGTGCAAGACAAGGCCGCCGCCTCGGGCAGCAGTTTCTATTACGCATTCCTTTTCCTGCCGAAGCCGCGCCGCGCCGCGATCACGGCGTTCTATGCCTTCTGCCGCGAGATCGACGACGTGGTCGACGAGGTCACCGACCCCGGCGTGGCCGCCACCAAGCTCGCCTGGTGGCGCACCGAGGTGGCCCAGTCCTTCGCAGGCCCGCCGCGCCATCCGGTGATGCAGGCGCTGATGCCGCACACCGCCGCCTACGGCATCGAGGCGCGCCAGCTCCACGAGGTGATCGACGGCTGCCAGATGGACCTGGACCAGACCCGTTACCTTGACTTTCCCGGCCTCACGCGCTACTGCCACCTCGTGGCCGGCGTGGTCGGCGAAGTCGCGGCGCGCATCTTCGGCCAGACCGACCCGCAGACCACCGCCTACGCCCACAAGCTCGGCCTGGCGCTGCAGCTCACGAACATCCTGCGCGACGTCGGCGAAGACGCGTTGCGCGGCCGCATCTACCTGCCGGTCAACGAGCTGCAGCAGTTCGACGTCAAGGCGCACGAGATCCTCAACCGCGTGCATTCGGACCGCTTCGTCGCGCTGATGAAGTTCCAGGCGCAGCGCGCGCATGCGGCCTACGACGAAGCGCTTGCGCTGCTGCCGCTGGCCGACCGCCGCACGCAGAAGCCTGGCCTGATGATGGCCAGCATCTACCGCACGCTGCTGCGCGAGATCGAGCGCGACAACTTCCAGGTGCTCAATCAGCGCGTGAGCCTGACGCCGGTGCGCAAGTGCTGGCTGGCGTGGAAAGTCCAGGCACTGGGGCGCATTTGAAGACGGCCATCGTCGGCGCCGGCTGGGCTGGCCTCGCCTGCGCCGTCGAAGCCACGCGCAACGGCCATGCCGTCACGCTGTTCGAAGCGGCGCACATGGCTGGCGGCCGTGCGCGTCGTGTCGACAACATGCACGGGCTGGCGCTCGACAACGGGCAGCACATCCTCATCGGCGCCTACACCGCCACGCTGAAGCTGATGCGCGAGGTCGGGGTCGATGTCGAGCAAGCGCTGGAACGGCTGCCGCTCTCGCTGCGCTTCGCCGATGGCGGCGGGCTGAAGCTGCCGCGGTTGCCGGCGCCGCTCGATCTGCTGGCGGGCATCTTCACGGCGCGCGGCTGGACGTGGCGCGACAAGTCCACCCTGCTGCGCACTGCCGTGCGATGGCGTCTCGACGGATTTCGCTGCCCCAGTGACACCACCGTTGCCGCGCTCTGCACCGGCCTCACGCCACGCGTGATGCAGGAGCTGATCGAGCCGCTGTGCGTCTCTGCGCTCAACACGCCGGTCGACCAATCGAGCGGCGAAGTGTTCCTGCGCGTGCTACGCGATGCCCTCTTCAGCGGCAGCGGCGGTGCCGACCTGTTGCTGCCGCGTGTCGATCTCGGCGCGCTTTTCCCCGATGCGGCGCTTGCGTGGCTGACGAAACACGGCGCAACGCTGCGCATCGGCACCCGCGTGCGCGCCATCGCGCCCGAAGCCGGGCAATGGCGCGTCGACGACGAAACCTTCGACCGGGTCATCCTGGCCTGCGCACCATGGGACGCCGCACGGCTCGTCCGTGCATCGGGCCTGCCGGCAGACCGCTGGTGCGAAACCACCGAGGCCCTGCGTTTCGAAGCCATCGCCACGGTCTACATGCGCGGCGCCTCGCCGCTTGCGGAACCGATGCTGGCACTGCGCAGCGACCCGGCCACCGCGCCGGCGCAGTTCGTGTTCGACCGCGGCCAGCTCGGCGGCCCGGAAGGCGTGCTTGCGCTGGTCGTGAGTGCGAACGAAGCACCGCGCGAGACGCTGGAAGTGCAGGTGATCGCGCAAGCCGCCGCGCAGTTGGGCCAGACGACGCTGCAGCTCGTGCAGACCGTGATCGAGAAACGCGCCACCTTCGCCTGCACGCCCGGCCTCGCTCGGCCACCCGCCGCCATCGCGCCCGGCCTGCAGGCCTGCGGCGACTACACCGAAGGCCCCTACCCCGCCACGCTCGAAGGCGCGGTGCTCAGCGGGCTGGCCGTCGCGACGGCGCTGACGACCCTATGACCGAACTGCGCTACCTCGACTTCGACTACAGCGAAGACACCGAAGGCCACGGCACCTTCGACGCCATGGCCTCGACCGCGCCGGAGACAACGCACGAGGTACTCGCCGAAATCGAGCAAGTGCTGGCCTGGGCGAACGCCACCTTCCCGGACGCGCGCGGCGCACTGGACGACGGCGCGACCTGGGACTTCGACCTGCAGCAGACGCGCGCAGACCCGCGCTTCGACACCGTCACCTTCTCGCTCGGCGGCACCGCCGACTTCTGCGCCGCGCTGCGCGAGCAGTTCGCGCTGGACTGAAGGAAGGATCAGGCCGTCGTCTTGTTGCGCAGGCGCAGCAGGCTCAACCCCAGCAGCACGAAGGCACCGCCCGACACGCGGTTGAACAGCTGCGAGCGCCGCGGATCGGCCAACTGCTTCTTCAGCATGCGCGCCAGGAAGACGTAGAACGCATGCGACAGCACCGAGCCTGCGGCGAAGGTGGCGGTCAGCACGGCGAACTGCTGGAAGATCGGCGCGTCCTGCGTCAGGAACTGCGGGAACAGCGCCGAGAAAAACAGGATGCCCTTGGGATTGGTGAGCGCCACCGTCACCCCATGCCCGAACAGGCGCCACGACGAACGCGACGCGCCCGGTGCCGCGGACGGTTGCAGGTCGGAGAACACGCTGCCCCGGCTGCGCCACTGCTTGATGCCCAGGTAGATGAGGTACGCCGCGCCGGCCAGCTTCAAGGCCATGAAGGCATTGGCCGAGGTGGTCAGCACCACGCCCAGTCCCGCCATCGCGGCCGCCGACACCATGAACAGGCCCAGCGCATTGCCGAGCGAACTGATCATCGCGCGGCGTGGCCCGACAGCGATCGAGTTCGAGACCGCGAGCAACACGGCCGGACCGGGCGTGAAGGCGACGAGCAGCGTCACGCCGCAGAAGAGGAGCCAGTTGGAGAGATGCACTTCGGGTTTCCTGCAGGGAACGGGGACACGAGACGGGGATCGAGAAACTATAGTCCGACGGTCCGCTGCCCGCCAAGGCCGCGCCAATTACCCCTCAGCTCCGGAAAGCACATGGTCACCTGCTACCTGCGCTACATCGTCGCTCCCTACAAGCTCCAGGAATTCGAGCACTACGGAAAACTCTGGATTCCGCTGGTCGAGAAGTTCGGCGGCCAGCACCATGGCTACTTCCTGCCGTCGGAAGGCGCGAACGATGTCGCCCTGGCCATGTTCAGCTTCCCGAGCCTCGCCGCGTACGAGAAGTACCGCGCCGACTCCATGCAGGACGCCGAGTGCCAGGCCGCATTCAGGTACGCCGAGGAAACCCGCTGCATCCGCAGCTACGAACGCAGCTTCTTCCGACCGGTCTTCAAGTAGGGCTCAGGCGCCCAGCGCGATGTACAGCGCGTGCAGGTTCGGCACGATCAGCTGCGGCCGCGCGCCATGCACCCAGGGCCGCTCGTCGCGCACCAGCCACGCTGCCTGCATGCCGGCGTTGAGCGCGCCGACCACGTCGAGCTCCGCATCGTCGCCCACGTGCAGCACGTCCCTGGGCAGCAGCCCGACCGAGGCCGCGGCGGCGCGGAAGATCGGCGCATGCGGCTTGCCGCTGCCGAAGGCGCGGGCATTGAACGCCGTGCGAAACCAGCGGCCCACGCCGGTCTGGTGGATGTCGGCATTGCCGTTCGACACGGCGACCAGCGGATAGCGTTCGCTGAGCCACTTGAGGGCCGGCAGTGCATCGTCATAGAGCGTCACGCGCTGGCGTTCGGCAAAGAAGGCATCGAAGGCCGGATCGGCCAGCGCCGGGTCTTCACCCGCGCGCTTCAATGCCGTGCGAATCGATTCACGGCGCAGCGCGCTGAGGTCGTGCGCCAGGTCGGAACGCTCCTTGGCAGTGGCCTCGCGCAGTTCGCGCAGGATGCCCGGGGTCAGCAGCAGCGAAGCGGTCTTGGGCGCCTCGCGCAGCAGCCATTCCTGCAGCACGCCTTCGGCGCGTTCGATGGTCGGCCAGATGGGCCAGAGGGTGTCGTCGAGATCGAGCGAGATGGCCGAGATGCGTTTTACGTCGAGCGGCGCGGCGTTCGCAGGCGCTGTGGGGGCGGAGGTCATGCCTGAGAATATCGCATGCCTCACGACAACAGGAACGACAGTGCCGCCAATGACCGCACTGCCGTGCTCTGGTGCAACCTGGGCTCGCCCGATGCCCCCACCGCCGCCGCCGTTCGCCCTTACCTCGCCGACTTTTTGAGCGACCCGCGCGTGGTCGAGATTCCGAAAGTGCTCTGGGCGCTGATCCTCCACGGCATCATCCTGCGCGTGCGGCCCGCCAAGTCGGCCGCCAAATACGCGAGCATCTGGATGACCGAAGGCTCGCCGCTCAAGGTGTGGACGCAGAAGCAGGCCACGCTTCTGGCTGGCTGGCTCGGCGAACGCGGCCACCGCGTGACGGTGCGCGACGCGATGCGCTATGCCAACCCGTCGATCGCCTCGCGGCTCGATGCGCTGCAAGCCGAAGGCGCGACACGCGTTCTTGTACTGCAGGCCTACCCGCAGTATTCGGCCACCACCACCGCCAGCGTGATCGATGCGGTGAACGACTGGAGCCGCCGCCAGCGCCGCGTGCCGGAGTTCCGCTTCGTCAACCAGTACCACGACGATGCCGCCTACATCGACGCGCTCGCGCAACGCATCGAGCGCCACTGGAAAACCGAAGGCCGCGGCGAGGTGCTGCTGATGAGCTTCCACGGCATCCCTGCGCGCAACATCGCGCTCGGCGATCCATACCACGCGCAGTGCCTCGAAACCGCGCGCCTGCTGGCCGCGCGCCTGCGCCTCACGGCCGCGCAGCACCGCGTCACCTTCCAATCGCGCTTCGGCCGCGCCAAGTGGCTCGAGCCCTACACCGAGCCGACCCTGCGCGAGCTCGGCACATCCGGCGTGATGCGGGTCGACGTGGTGTGCCCGGGCTTCCCGGCCGACTGCCTCGAAACGCTGGAAGAGATCGCGATGGAAGGCCGCGAAGCCTTCCTGCATGCCGGCGGCCAGGCCTTCAGCTACATCCCCTGTCTCAACGACAGCCCGGCGTGGATCACCGCGCTCGCGGGCCTTGCCGAGCGCAACCTCGCGGGCTGGCCCACCCGGCCACCGACGACATGAGCGGCTTTTGCTGCGAACTCAGCCGCCCGCCTTCTTCGCCAGCAGCGCCTGGATCGCCGCCTCCATCTCGGCGTACTCGCCTTCGCCGAAGTGCTGCCGCATCACCTGGCCCCTGCTGTCGACCAGATAGAAAGCCGGCCAGTACTGGTTGCCGTACGCCTTCCAGGTGGTGAAGCTGTTGTCCTGCGCCACGGGGTAGCGGATGTCGAAGCGCTCGATCGCGTCCTGCACATTGCGCGTCGACCGCTCGTAGGCGAACTCCGGCGAGTGCACGCCCACCACGACGAAGCCCTGGTCCTTGTACGTCTCGTACCAGCGCACCACATGCGGCAGCGTGCGGATGCAGTTGATGCAGGTGTAGGTCCAGAAGTCGACCAGCACCACCTTGCCCGCCAGGCCCTGCATCGTGAGCGGGCCCGAGTTGAGCCACTTGTCGATGCCAGCGAACTCGGGCGCACGGCCGTAGTCCTTGAGGCCGGGCGATGCCGCGAGTGCGCCCTGCATCGGCCAGCCGGCACCCAAGGCTGCACCCGCAGCGAGCCCCGAAAAAGCCCTTCTCGACAGCAACTTGCTCATGATCGCAACCTCGCTCGTGTCAGACCGACAGCGGTCTGACACGATTGTTGGGCGCGCGCCCCGTCGGCGCGCATGTGTCACGGCAATTTGAAATTTGTCGCGGGTCCGTGAAGACCTGTGCTCAGAACTTGCCGAGGTAATCCATCTTGCCGACCGGCATGCCGCTGTGGCGCAGCACGCCGTAGGCCGTGGTCACGTGGAAGAAGAAGTTCGGCAGCGCGAACTGCAGCAGGTAGCGCTGCGCCGTGAAGTGCGCCTCGCCCTCGCGCTGCTTGATGGTCACGGGACGTTCCTCGTGGCCATCGATCAGCGAACGGTCCACGCTCGCAAGAAAGTCCTGCGTCTTCGCGATGCGCGCCAGCAGGTCGTCCCAGGTCTTCTCTTCATCGGGAAAGCTCGGCGCGGTGATGCCAGCGATGCGCGCCACGCCGAGCTTCGAGGCATCGCTCGCGCGCTGGATCTGGCCGGCCAGCGTGAGCATGTCGGGCGCGAGGCGCGCCTCGACCAGCGTGGCCGGGTCGATGCCGTTGGCCTTGGCGTGCGCGAGGCTCTTGTCGAGCAGGTGGGTGATTTGCCCGAGTCCACGGGTGAAAACCGGAACGGACAGGTCGTACATCGAAAGCGCCATGGTGATCGAAGCCTCTGGTGGTTATGGTCGGCAAGCAGGGGTCTGCAGGCGGCGGCGATTCTCTCGCCAAGCCACGTTCAGCGGCTGGCGGCGCGAATAAACCCTTCGATTGGCTCCAGTTGTTCAGGCACGTTCAGCGCGGGCGCGTGACCGCACCCCTGAATTTCGAGGACCTGCAGCTGCCCCGCCGCGCCCGGCCCCCGGCGCTGCATCTCCTCGACCACGCCGGGCAACACCAGGTCCGACTCGGCGCCGCGCAGGCACAACACCGGCACATCGATGACGTCGTAGTGCGGCCAGATCAGGTAGTCGTTGTCGTGCGCGCTGAACTGCCGGACGATCGCCGGATCGTAGTGCGGCGTCACGCGGCCATCGAGCAGGCGGCGCGTGGAGCTTTCGGTCAGGGCGGCGCCACTGCGCATCGCTGAGCCAGCCGTAGGGCTTGTAGACGGTGCGGAAGAAGGCCTCCAGCTCGGCCACCGTGTCGAACGCGGGCGGATCGCCCGCATAGGCGCGGATGCGTTCGATGGCGGCCTGGGCGAGTTGCGGCGCGTTGTCGTTGAGCACGAGGCTTGCGATGCGCGCCTTCATGCGCGGCTCGAACAGCCCCGATGCGCAGACCGTGCCGATGGCGCCGCCCATCGACGTGCCGACCCAGTGCACGCGGCCCAGCCGCAGTTCGTCGCACAGCGCGTTGGCGATGCGTGCGTAGAACGAGAGCTGGTATTCCTCGTCGGGCAGCGGGCTCCACTGGCTCAGGCCGCGGCCGATGGTGTCGGGGCAGATCACGCGGAAGCCGCGCGCCGCGAAGTGCTGCGCCAGTTCGTCCATGTCGCGGCTGGTGCGCGCGAGGCCGTGCCAGGCGATGACCACCGGTGCGTCGGGTGCGCCCCATTCGAGCCAGTGCATCTCGCGGCCCGCGAGCTGCGCGTAGCGCGAAACAGGAATGATGTTGTCGCTCATCGCGCAGCCCTCGCCCGCAGCTTGCCCACGATGCCCGTTGGAAAGTAATACACCGACAGCACGAACAGCACGCCCAGCCACAACAACCAGCGATCCGGCGACAGCAGCGCCGACAACCAAGGCAATCCGCTTGCAGTCTCGCTGCCAAGCCGCAGCAGATCCTGCAGATAGCTTTGCGCCACCACGAACAGCACCGCGCCAATCGCCGCGCCGTAGATCGTGCCCATGCCGCCGATCACCACGATCAGCAGCACGTCGATCATGATTTCGAAGCTCAGCGAGGTGTCGGGCCCGTTGTAGCGCAGCCAGATCGCAAGCATCGCGCCGGCCAGCGTGGCGAACAACGCAGACAGCACGGCGGCCGTCGTGCGGTACACCACCACGCGGTAGCCGATGGCCTCGGCCCGGAACTCGTTCTCGCGGATCGCCTGCAGCACGCGCCCGAAGGGCGAATTCACGATGCGCAGCAGTGCGAGCAACAGCACCACGGCGACCACGAACAGCAGGTAGTAGCACAGCAGCCGGCCGTCGAGCGAAACGCCGAGGAAAGGTTCTTCGGAAAACTCGAAGCTCGGCGAGATCAGCTCGGGCAGCTTGAAGGTCAGGCCGTCTTCGCCGCCGGTGAAATCCGACAGCTGCGAGGCCTGTGTCTGGAAGGCCGAGGCCACGGCCAGCGTGATCATCGCGAAGAAGATCGCCCGCACCCGCAGCGAGAACAGCCCGATGGCGAACGAGAGCACCAGCGACACCGCGAGCGAGGCCCCCAGCCCCACCAGCACCGCGCCCCAGTTGGGCCCGAGCCGCGTGGCCGAGATCGCAATGCCATAGGCCCCGATGCCGAAGAACATCGTGTGCGCAAAGCTCACGATGCCAGTGTAGCCCAGCAGCAGGTCGAAGCTCGCGACCAGCACCACGAACACCAGGATCTTGGCCGCGACGCTGAGCGCCTTGACGCCCGGGAAGATGAAAGGCGCACAGGCCAGCGCGATGAACAATGCCACCAGCAGCAGCAGCAGCGCCAGCAGGCGGCTGCGCGGCATGTCGTTGGAGAGAAGACGTTTCAGGAACATGTGCGTGGTCTCTTCTTCAACGGTTGGCAACCGGGTACACGCCCTGCGGACGCCACAGCAGCACGGCCACCATCAGGAAGATGCTCGCGAACTGCGTGACCGTGGGCAGCAGGAAGCCGATGTAGTTGGTCATGAGCCCCACGAGCAATGCGCCGATCAGCGCCCCGCCCGTCGAGCCCAGCCCGCCGATGATGATCACGCTGAAGATCAGCACATTGACCTGCGCGCCCATCTGCGGCACCAGGTTCTGCTGGAACAGCCCCCACATCACGCCGCCGAGGCCCGCCAGCGCGCTGCCGACCACGAACACGCCGACGAACAGCCGGCCGATGCGGTAGCCGAGCGACTCGACCATCTCGCGGTCCTGCACGCCGGCGCGGATCAGCAAGCCGATCTTGGTGCGGCCCAGCGTCCACGCGAGCAGGCCGAACACGACCACGCCCACCGCCACCGCGAGCAGCCGGTACTTGCTGATGGCCGCATCGCCGATCAGCAGCGAGCCGCGCAGTGCCTCGGGCAGGGGCAGCGGCACCTGTGCCGGCCCCCAGATCACATTGATGAGCTCCTCGCCGATGAGCATGCCGCCCATCGTGATGAGGATCTGTTTCAGATGCTGGCCGTACACCGGCCGCACGATGAAGCGCTCGAAGGCCAGCCCCACCGCGCCGGCCACCGCCATCGCAACCAGCATCGCCGGGAACACGGCGACGAGGTTGCGCCACAGTTCCTGCGAGCCGGTCCAGTCGCCCATCAGGCCGAGCACGCTGCTCGCCACGAAGGCGCCGAGCGCAATGAACACGCCGTGGCCGCAGTTGAGCACGTCCATCAGGCCGAACACCAGCGTGAGGCCCGAGGCGATGATGAAGATGATCATCCCCATCGCCAGGCCCGCGACCGTGAGCGTGAGCCAGGTCGAGAACGAGCCGGTGAGCGGCAGCGCGACGAGCGCGAGGATGGGGGCAAGAAGCAGCGGCTTCCAGTCGAAGTCGAGTTTCATAGGGCCAGTCCGAGCAGCGATTGCTGCAGTTGCGCATCGGCGGAGAACGCCGCCATGCTGCCGCTGTGCACCACGCGGCCGTTGTCCATCACCGCGACGGTGTCGCCCAGGCGCTGGGCGAAGTTGATGTTCTGCTCCACCAGCAGGATCGTCACGCCGCTCGCCTTGAGCTCGGCGAAGGCGTCGATCATGTTGTTGATCATCACGGGCGCGAGGCCCTTGCTGGGCTCGTCGATCAGGAGCAACTCGCGCGGCTCCACGATGGCGCGGGAGACGGCCAGCATCTGCTTCTACCCGTCCGAGAGCTTGCCGGCTGGGTGGTTCCAGAACTTCTCCACCGCGGGGAAGAGCTTGAAGATCCACTTCAGGCGCGTGTCGTCGATCTGCTGCGCGTTCTTCGCGCTGCGGGCGGCGAGCAGCATGTTCTCCTTCACCGTGAGGTCGGAGAAGATGCCCATGTTCTCGGGCACGTAGGCGATGCCGAGTTCGGCGATCTGCGGCGTGTGCAGTGCCGTGATGTCCTTGTCACCGAAGCGCACCCTGCCCTGCGACGCATGCCACAGGCCCATGATGGTCCGCAGCGTGGTCGTCTTGCCGGCGCCGTTGCGGCCCAGCAGCATGGTGAGCTGGCCCTTGAGCACGACGAGGTCGACGCCGTGCAGGATGTGGTACGCCCCGATGTGCGTCTGCACGCCTTCGAGGGTCAAGAGATTCGGGCTTGTCATCGGTATTGCTCCTTCCCCTTCCGGGGGAAGGCGGGGATGGGGGCAAGCGGCGCTTGCAAGACTGCGGCGACGTGAAGGCCGTCGGCCCCCACCCCTGCCCTCCCCCAGAGGGGGGAGGGAGAAATTCATCGGGGGCGTCATGCGGCGGCCTCCTTGGCAATGCCCAGGTAAGCCTCCTGCACCACCGGCGAGGCAATCACCTCCGCCGGCTCGCCGTCGGCCACCAGCGTGCCGTTGTGCAGCACGATGATGCGGTCCGCGAGTTCGCGCACCACGTCCATCTTGTGTTCGACCAGCAGGATGGTCTTGCTCTTGTCCTGCTTGAGCTTGCGGATCAGGTCGAGGATCACCGGCGCCTCGGCCGTGTTCATGCCGGCGGTCGGTTCGTCGAACATGAAGACCTTCGGCTCCAGCGCCATCAGCAGCGCCACCTCGAGCTTGCGCTGGTCGCCGTGCGGCAGGCTCGCGACCGTTGCGTGCTCCCGCGACTTCAGCGCCACGTCCGCGAGGATCTGGTCCGCGCGCTCGGTCAGCGCCTTGTGGTCGCATCCAGATGCTCCACAGGTTGAGTCCGCGCCGGTGTGCGCCCTCGCGCGTGGCCTGCACCGCGAGACGCACGTTCTCCAGCACCGTGAGGTTCGGGAACAGGTTGGTGAGCTGGAAGGCCCGCCCCAGCTCCGCGTGCGTGCGCGCCGACGGCGACAGGCCCGAGAGCGATTGCCCGTCGAGCGACACCGTCCCCGCGCTCGCCTTGAGCTGGCCCGAGATCAGGTTGAAGTAGATGGTCTTGCCCGCCCCGTTGGGGCCGACGATGGCCGTCAGCGTGCCCGGCGCGAATGCGCAGCTCACGCCGTTGACGGCCACGTGCCCACCGAAGCGGATGGTCAGATCTCGGGTCTCAAGCATCGTTGGTCATTGCAAATGAAAAGGTGGTTCGATGGCGATCAGCCTCAACCGGTACCGATCACGTAGTAGTTGGGGCCCGTCTGCTTCAGCGTGGTGGTGACGTAGATGTTCCACAGGCCCATCGACTGTCCCGAACCGTAGGCATAGGTCAGGCCCCACAGCGCGTAGGCACGCCCGGCCAGGGTGTGCGAATAGTTGCTCGCGGTGAAGCAGGTTCCGCCGCCGCTGCCCGCGGTGGTGGTGCCCGTGGCCGCGGTCGACATCGCGCCCTGCGCGTTGCTCGCGTCCAGTGCGGCCACGGTCCAGCTGTAGGTGGTGGACGCGGCCAGGCCGCTGTCGGTGTAGTTGGTGCCGGCAACCGGCGCGGCATTGACCTTGCTGCCGCCGCGATAGACGTTGTAGCCGCTGGCACCCGTGACGCCGGCCCATCCGATCACCATGCTGCTGCTGGTTGCGCCCGAGGTGCCCACGCCGGTCGGTGCGGGCAGCGACGAGCCGCCGCCAGAGCTGGTCACGCGATCGACCATGGCCTTGAGCGCCACCATCTGCGGACCGACTTCTTCGCGTAGTTCGCGCTGTCGTAGCCCCACCAGTCCCAGCAGCTGTTGGTGGCTGCCGTGCTGGTCTGCGGGTAGATCAGGACGATGTTGTTGGTATCGGCCCAGCGGTTGTAGCCGGTCTTGCGCACGTACTGGTCGCTCACGTCGGTGTAGTTCTGCTTGCAGCCGTGCAGCACCAGGTGCACGCGGCACGAGGTGGTGGTGCAGGCCTGCGGCACGTAGATCCAGCCGGTGGCGGCCACGCCGTGGCCGGTGATGAACTCCGACTGGTTGAACTCGGTGAAGGTGCCGCCCAGCGTGCCGTTGTTGCGCGGATTCAGCGGCCCGTAGAGCTGCGTCAGGATCTCGCCCGCGAGGTCGAAGCCGCAGTTGTTGATGTAGGGCGCCGCGGTGGTGCTGCAGGCGCCGCCGTAGTCGTCGGTGATCATCGCGTGGCCGGAGCCGATGTTGTTCTTGTAGACCACGTTGGCCGCGGGCACGAAGCTCTGGTAGTAGGTCTTGAGGTCGTCCATCACCGCCTGCTTGACGGTGTTGTCCGAGGTGCCCGAGTACAGGTACACCTTGGAGCCGCTCATGTTCGACACCGGGTCGATCGTGCCGCTGGCGGCCCAGCTGTTGGTGGTGCTCACGAGCGACGACACCGGGATGCTGGTGCTGTGCGTCATGCAGCGCCCGGTGGCGTTGGTCACCGAGCCCTCGGCACAGTAGTAAGGCCCGCCGGCGACCACACCGGCGCCGCGCTTGAAGGTGGCCGAATAGGCCACGTGCAGTTGCACCGCCGCAAAGCCGCCCGCGGACAGGCCGGACACGCTCACCTCCGCCGGGTTGGCGCCGAGCGCCGGGAGCGGCACCGCCGCCGTTGCGGCCTGCGCCGCCATCGTGATTGCCGCGGCCGCGGCCAATCCCTTCCAGTTCCATCGCATCGCTGCCATCGCTGTCTCCTTCTGTTGTAGGTGTGTCGAACGCTTGCTTGCTGACGAATCGGCC
>CAMATD010000065.1 GCA_945860785.1 Variovorax sp. YR752
TTCGTGCACCAGGTGGTGCGCATCGAACGCGTCGCCACCCAGGCCGGCGGCTTCAAGAAGGCAGCATGACCATGACTTACACACGTCGCACCAAGGACCAGCTCGCCGCCCGCGTGGCGCAGGACATCTTCGACGGCGCCGTCGTCAACCTCGGCATCGGCCAGCCCACGCTCGTGGCCAATCATTTGCCGCAGGGCCGCGAGGTCATCGCTGCAGAGCGAGAACGGCATCCTCGGCATGGGCCCCGCGCCCGAGGCCGGCGAGGAAGACTACGACCTCATCAACGCCGGCAAGCAGCCCGTCACGCTGCTGCCGGGCGGCTCGTTCTTCCATCATTCGGACAGCTTCGCGATGATGCGCGGCGGCCACCTCGACATCTGCGTGCTCGGCGCGTTCCAGGTGTCGGCCACCGGCGACCTCGCCAACTGACACACCGGCGAGAAAGACGCCATTCCCGCGGTCGGCGGCGCGATGGACCTGGCCATCGGCGCGAAGCAGACCTGGGTGATGATGGATCTGCTGACCAAGCAGGGCGCGAGCAAGCTGGTCAAGGAATGCACTTATCCGCTCACTGGCATCGCTTGCGTCAAGCGCGTGTACTCCGACCTCGCCACGCTCGAATGCACGCCCGAGGGCCTGAAGCTCGTCGACCTCGTCGAGGGCCTGAGTCGTGAAGAACTCGAGAAGCTCGTCGGCCTGCCGATCGCAGCGTGATCCATTCAATCAATCAGAGACACCACATGACCAACCAAGCCTTCATCTGCGACGCCGTTCGCACCCCCTTCGGCCGCTACGGTGGTTCGCTCAGCAGCGTGCGCACCGACGACCTCGGCGCCGTGCCGCTGCGCGCGCTGATGGAACGCAACAAGAACGTCGACTGGCAGGCCGTGAGCGACGTGCTCTACGGCTGCGCCAACCAGGCTGGCGAAGACAACCGCAACGTCGCGCGCATGTCGGCATTGCTCGCGGGCCTGCCGCTCGAAATCGGCGGCGGCACCATCAACCGCCTGTGCGGCTCGGGCCTCGATGCCGTGGGCACCGCAGCCCGCGCCATCCGCGCCGGCGAAGCCGGCCTGATGATCGCCGGCGGCGTGGAAAGCATGAGCCGCGCCCCCTTCGTCATGCCCAAGGCCGAGAGCGCCTTCAGCCGCAACAACGCGGTGTACGACACCACCATCGGCTGGCGCTTCGTCAACAAGCTCATGAAGGCGCAGTACGGCGTCGACTCCATGCCCGAGACGGCCGAGAACGTGGCCACCGACTACAAGATCGAACGCGAAGCGCAAGACTTGATGGCCCTGAACTCGCAGCTGCGCGCCGTCGCCTCGCAGAAGTCCGGCTTCTTCGACGCCGAGATCGTGCCCGTGAGCGTGCCGCAGAAGAAGGGCGACGCGCTCATCGTCAACAAGGACGAGCATCCGCGCGAAACCAGTCTCGAATCGCTCGCCAAGCTCAAGGGCGTGGTGCGCCCCGACGGCACCGTGACCGCAGGTAATGCCAGCGGCGTGAACGACGGCGCCTGCGCGCTGCTGCTGGCCGACGAAGCCAGCGCCGCCAAGCATGGCTTGACGCCGCGCGCCCGCGTGGTCGGCATGGCCACCGCAGGCGTCGCGCCGCGCGTGATGGGCATCGGCCCCGCGCCCGCCACGCAGAAGGTGCTGGCGCTCACCGGCCTCACGATCGACCAGATCGACGTCATCGAACTCAACGAAGCCTTCGCGGCGCAAGGCTTGGCCGTGCTGCGCCTGCTCGGCCTGAAGGATGACGACGCGCGCGTCAACATCAACGGCGGTGCCATCGCGCTCGGCCACCCGCTCGGCGCCAGCGGCGCTCGCCTGGCCACCACCGCCGTGAACCAGCTGCACAAGGGCGGCGGCCGCTATGCGCTGTGCACCATGTGCATCGGCGTGGGACAGGGCATTGCAGTGATCCTGGAACGCGTCTGATGGACCGCGCCCGTCGCGGCCTGCTGCTGGGTCTGGTGGCGGCAGCGGGACTGCCTGCCCGCGCGCAGACCGTCGATGTCAGGCCCATCCGCATCGTCGTGCCCTTCGCGACCGGCGGCGGCAACGACGTGTTCGCGCGCCAGATGGCCAAGGGCCTCGGCGAGGTGCGCAAGGCCGGCGTCATCGTCGACAACAAGCCCGGCGCGGGCGGCAACCTCGGCACCGAACAGGTGGTGCGCAGCGCGCCCGATGGCGGCACGTTGCTGCTGGGGCACACGGGCACCGTGTCGATCAACCCCGCGCTTTACAAGGTACAAGGGCCTGAAGTTCGACGCGCGCAAGGACCTGATGCCGGTGGCGATGTTCGCGTCGTCCGCTCTCGTGCTCGTGGTGCCCGCCGCATCGAAGGTGCGCAGCGTGGCCGACCTCGTCGCCGAGGCCAGGGCCCGGCCGGGCCTGCTCGACTACGCCTCCAGCGGCAGTGGTACCGGCGGCCACCTGACCGGTGAACTCTTCGCGCAGCGCACCGGCCACGAAGATCAATCACATCCCCTACAAGGGCACCAACCCCGCGCTCACCGACCTCACAGGCGGCCAGGTGCAGATGATGTTCAGCGTCATCCCGCCCGCGCTCGCGCTGGTCAAGGGCGGGCGTCTGCGCGCCATTGCCGTCACCGGCGCGAAGCGCCTGCCGTCGCTGCCCGATGTGCCCACCGTGGCCGAGTCGGGCCTGCGCGAACTGGCGGGCTTCGAGAGCACGCTCACTTACGGCATCCTCGCGCCGCGCGGCACGCCCGATGCGTTCGTGAAGGAGCTGTCGGCGCAGATGCTGAAGGTGGCGGGCACCACCGAGTTCCAGTCGCGCCTCGACGTGGAAGGCGCCGTGCCGCTGCTTGGCGGACCGACCGAATACGCCGCACTCATCGTGAAGGAAAGCGCGCTGTGGGCCGACATCGTCAAGGCCTCGGGCGCTTCTGTCGACTGACCGGGCGAGACCGTCGTCGCACTCGCAGCAGCTTTCAGATTTTTTATAACCGGAGACTTCTCACATGACCTTCTTCCGTTCCCCGATCTCGCGCCGTGCCATCGCAGCCGCCGTGCTCGCCCTGACCGCCGGCGGCCTGCTGCCGCTGACCGCCAACGCGCAGCAAGCTGCTGCGTTCCCCACCAAGCCCGTGCGCATCATCACGCCGTTCCCGGTCGGCGGCGGCCCGGACGGCGTGGCCCGCCTCGTGGCCGACAAGCTCTCGCGCGCGTGGGGCCAGCCCGTGGTGGTCGAGAACCGCCCGGGCGGCAACGGCTTCATCGCCGTCGACGCCTTCAAGCGCGGCGCCAAGGACAGCCACGACATCATCGTGCTCGACAACGTGCACCTGGCCGCGTACCCGGCGCTGTTCAAGAAGCTGCCCTACGACAGCGCCAAGGACTTCGACACGCTGCTGCCGCTGTTCAAGACCTACTTCTTCTTCACCGTTGCCACCAACAGCAAGTACAAGACCGTCGGCGACCTGATCGCCGACGCCAAGGCCAACCCCGGCAAGCTCGACTACGGCTCATGGTCCGTCGGCAACCCGGTGCACCTGGGTTCGGAACTCTTCGAGTCGGCCACCGGCACGCAGATGGAGCACGTGATCTACAAGGAAACGACGCAGCTCTACACGTCGGTCGCGACGGGCGAGCTGGCCTTTGCGCTGGGCAGCAGTGCGACTGCGGGGCCGCTGCAGCGTGCGAACAAGCTGCGCTTCCTGGCGGTGGCTGCGCCCAAGCGCGTGGCTGCGTTCCCCGATGTGCCGACCGTGGCCGAATCGGGTGGGCCGAAGGGCTTCGAGGTGATCGGGTGGAACGCGATTGCGGTGCCGAAGGGGTTGCCTGCTTCGGTGACGGAGAAGATCAAGCGCGATATCGAGAAGGGGCTGGCCGAACCCGATGTGCTGGAGAAGTTCAAGAGCTTCGGGTATGAGCCGTTTCCGACGACTCGGCCGCAGTTTGATCAGTTTGTGGCTAGTGAGACGCAGCGGTTTGGGGATGTGATCAAGAAGGCGAATGTTTCGTTGGATTGAGCGGAGGAGTCTCGTCAGTCACGTCGCTCGTTCAGAAAGCGGCGTGACAGTGGATGTCTGCTGAAGACTGATTGCAGACGGTCGGTGCACTCTCGCGAATGGGTACTATCGCTGCATACCTGCCCTTTGCAGGCGTGTAGCACCGATACCTGATGCAGCGTTTCTACCGCTTGCGACGCATGCTCAACTTACGAGAACTTGGCATTCCCGTGACTTTCGTATGTCCAGGCCCTGACGAGAGCCGCCCGCAGACTTACCCTGGCAGAACCGCCGAAGCACCTCTGGAACCTCTGGCACCGTTCAACGAACGGACTGGCCGGAACCGGTCTGTAATGGTGTGAAATGGATTGGCGCACGAAGATGCGCCACAGTGCCCAGGTTCGGTTTCCGGCGCGGGCGCAAATGGGCAAGACGATGGCTTTCTTCAATGCCACCGTCGGCCTGGACGAAGAGATCGCATGGCGCGTGGCCTTCGGTCTGTTGCACCCCGTGTCGGCATCCGGGCATCCCCGTCACGTCGGGGACGAGCGCGCACTTTTCATCGATCCACTCAAGCAAGGAGTATAGCTATGTCTTTCAAGATTCTCTGCTGCGACGGCGGCGGCATCCGTGGCGTCATCACTGCGCTGCTGATCCAGGACCTGGACCAAAGCTTCGGCATCGTCCAAAGCGCAGACGGTTTTGCCGGCACTTCCACTGGTGGCCTGATCTCGCTGGGCCTGGTGAGCAACGTGGGCATTGACGCCATCGTCAATCTCTACCAGAACGAGGGGGACAAGATCTTCGAGCCCAACGGCTGGTTGCTGGACGCACAGGCCAAGCAGCAGGACCGAGTGCCGGCGCAGTCGACGGAAGAACTGCTGGGCAGCGGCCCTGGCATCTTCAGATGCCAGTACGTCAACACCGGCTTGCAGACAGTCGCCCAGCAGCTGGTGGGAACCGGCGCGCTGTCCTCGGCGGGCCGCTTCGTGGCCGTCAACTCCGCGCGGCTGTGGGATGCGAGCGAGAACAGCTGGGCGCCGTGCACCATCTCCAACGGCCCGAACAACACCTACCGTGGCATCAGCATGGTAGACGCCGCGCTGGCCACCTCGGCCGCGCCGACGTACTTCCCGCCGTACCAGGTGGGGGACTTCGGCTACTTCGCCGACGGCGGCACCTTCGCCAACAACCCCTCGATGACGGCGATCGTGGAAGCGATCTACCAAGGCTACGCCACCGCCGCGTCGGACATCGTGATGCTGTCGCTGGGCACCGGCGCTAATCCGGTGGGCGTGCCGCCTGGCTCCGTGCCCAATCCGCTGGCCTGGGGCGTCACGCATTGGCTGTGGCCGTTCAGCAATGGCGTGGTGCCAGCGACGGCGCTGCTTAACCTCACCATGGATGCCACCGCGGAGTTGGCGGCGATCCAGGCCCAGCAACTGCTCGGCAGCAACTACATGCGCGGCAATGTGCCGCTCAGCCAGCCGTTCGCTTTGGACGACTACAAGAACGTGGGTGAGTTGGTGAGCGCGACGCAGAACTACATAAAGACCTCGCCCGAGTGGGCGGCGGTGCGCAGCTGGGTGCAGCAGAACTGGGCGTGAGCGAGCAGGCGCGTGAGCCGCCATACGGAACGCCGTGCGTGTTGGACGGCTGCTTCAGGCTGACTGCCGACGTTCGGTGCGCTCACGTGAATGGGTAATATCGGCCAGCAGCGGTCTTCCGCCGCGTCTTTGTGGCCGCCATTTTTTTCGGGCCCTCGCAGATCGGAAAGGTATCTGATGTCGCTGAGTGAAAAGCTGAAAGACTTTGCAGGAGCGATTGCTCTGGCGAAAAGCAGCGCGCCTGATCAGTACGATGAGTGGTATGGGTGGACATACGAAACCCACATGGCAGACCTTAAAGAGCTGTGGTCACACATCCACCCACGCTTGATGAGGGATCGGGAGCAAGCAGAAGAAGTGAATAGCAATTTGCAGCGCATGTTCGATGCGTTTGAAAATGGTAAGAACGCTGAGGGTCGCGCGGCTGCATGGGCGATCTACAACTCAAACTTCAGAGAGCTGCGGTAGCTGTTCTTTCTCTCTCAAGGGCATGGAGCGGCCAAGAGCGGCCATTCGTTGATGCCGGCAGGTCTTTACGCGTTAACCCCTGATCTCCATTCGGGTCATCTCGCCGATGGTGACCTTCAAATCTTTTTTTTCCTAGTATCCGGAAGCTGGCATGAGCGTCTCTGATGATCTTCGCTTTTCGATGAGTCTCGATCAAAAGCGCAAAACCCTAAGTCAGGTTGAGGTCGTGAATGCTCAACTGACGAGCTTCGATGTTGGACCTAGCCTCAAGGCTGATGAAGAGATCCGGATCGAGGATGTGATCTTCTCGCGTTGCCAGATCGGCCCAGGCCGGTTCGAAATTGGTGCCGGTGTTTCACTAAGTCGCGTGGTGTTTGACAACGTGAATTCCTCAGACTCTTTGGTCATCAGTTCGGACGCGCTCCTCGACCGTGTCGTCCTGAGAGGGAAACCGAAGAAAGGTGGCCTTTGGCTGAGACCGGACGAAGTGTTTGATGCGATTCGCTCCGAGCAGTACCGGAAGACTGCAGCCAATCACGCGATGAAGACACAACTCATGCTCGATATTGCAGACTACGAAGCCGACCATATCGAGGTACTTGGAATACCGATCGAGAAAGTGAAAATCGATGAGTCGAAGCATGTCGTCGTCCGCAAGGAAATGGGTGAGGGTGTGGACTGGGCCAAGCTGGGCATTCCGTTCAGCAGCTTTTGGCGAATCTGCTTGCTTCGACTACACACTTTCGAGGTCGATGTTGGGATATTTGGACTGCCACTGGGAGTCGTGCAGCGTCAAGAGGCCGTCGAAGAGATGAGGAGATTGCGGCGGTAGGAAACTCGTCAACGCGCTCATCAAGAACGCCCGCAAGCTGCCGCAGGAACTCTACAAGTCACTGACCTGGGATAGAGGCACGGAGATGCATGCTCACAAGCAATTCACGATGGCCACCGATATCCAAGTCTACTTCTGTGACCCGCAAAGCCCGTGGCAACGCGGAAGCAACGAGAACACGAATGGGTTGCTCAGGCAGTACATGCCCAAGGGCATGGACATCTCAGGCATCTCGCAGCTTCAGCTCAATGCGATCGCGAGACAATTGAACAAGAGGCCGCGCAAGACGCTTGGCTTCCAGACACCCGCTGAGATGTTCAGAGAATGTGTTGCAGCGACTGGTTGAATCCGCCACTGGTTGCGGACTTTGAACTCGCTTGGGCAAATGCGTACAGTCGGCCCCATGCAGCCGCCCAGAGCCGACTCAAGCAGCCGAACCCCTCTCAGGCAGCAACGCCTCCAAGACGAAACGTGTCGGGCCGCTGGCGCCTCGGTCACTGACCGCGAGACCTAGCTGCCGCCATAGCGCCGGGCTGAGCGGGCGGACGGCGATGCGAGGATCACGCGCGGGCTCGTGCGATTCCTCCGGCAGCAAGGCCGCTCCGTAGCCGGCGGCGACCAGTGTCCTGATCGCATCGTTGTAGTTGAGCTCGATGCGTGGCCGGCAATGGACGCCAGCCGCAGAGAACCATTCCGCGGTCAGCCGGTAAAGACGTGTGGAGGCGTCGTTCATGATCAGCGGTCGCTGGGCCAGCCACTGCGGGGTCAGCCGCCTGGGTGCTTTCCAGGCCGCCGGCAGAAAGGCGACGACAGCCTGCGCGCCGCAGGAGAGTGACATGAACGCCGCGCACAGGCGCCTGCGGCAGCGCCACGACCGCCAGGTCCAGGCTGCCTGCGGCGAGCCGGGCCATGCTGTCGTTGGAGGTCAGCACCTGCACGTTCACGTCGATGCCAGGATGGTTCCGGGCAAGACGTTCGAGCGCGGGCGGCAGCAGGTGCGCAATGGCGCCCGTCGAGGCACCCACCCGCACGCGGCCCGTTTGGCCGGCGAGCTGACGTCGAACGTCTTCCACCGCGTCGTCCGCGTCCGCCAGCAGCCTGCGGGCACGCGCGATGAAGCGCTCTCCCAAGGCGGTCGCTTGCGCGGGCCCCCGCCCGCGAACGAGCAATTGGCCACCCAGGCGCGACTCCAGTTCCGCGATCTGAACGGTGACGGTGGGTGCCGCCAGGTGAAGCGCGCGCGCGGCGTTGACCAGCGACCCGAGATCGGCGATGGCGACGAGGGTGCGCAGATGGTCAAGGCTCAGTTCCCGCATCTCGCTAATTTAACTTTTCTTAATCCTGGGTTGCGTATATTTAGCTGGAGCCATCGCGGTCGTATCCCTACGATCGCACGCCATGGACCTCAATATCTTCATCGACGGCGATCAGGGCACCACCGGCCTTGACCTGCAGAACCGCCTGCGGGGTGGGGAATTTCGCATCCGCACATTACCGACAAGCCTGCGCAAGGATGCGGCTGCCCGCCGGACCGCTCTCAACGAGAGCGACATCGCAATCCTTGCCTGCCCGATGCCGCGGCGCGCGATGCGGTGGCGATGATCGAGAACCCTTCGGTGCGTGTCATCGATGCCAGCTCGGCGCACCGCACCAGCCCGGGTTGGGTCTACGGCCTGCCGGAGCTCGATGCACGGCAAGGCGAACGTATCGCCTCGGCACTGCGGGTCACAAATCCGGGCTGCTATCCCACGGCTGCGGTCGCCCTGCTGCGACCGCTGACCGATGCGGGCCTGTTGCCCGCCGACTATCCGCTTGTCATCCACGCCGTCTCAGGCTATTCGAGTCAGGGCAGGGCGGGGGCGGAAGCGCACGAGGCCGGAGCTGGGGGCGCAGGGGCGCATTCGCTGAAGGTCTATGGCCTTGCACTCGAGCACAAGCATGTGCCGGAAATCGAGGCCTACGCCGGCTTGGCGGAGCGGCCCATCTTCGTGCCGGCCTATGGCAGCTATCGGCAGGGCATCGTGCTCACCATTGGACTGCACACGCGAATGCTTCCCGCCGATGTTTCTGGCGTGCGCATCCACGAATGCCTTACGGAGCGATACCGCGATGCGGCGCATGTGCGTGTGATGCCTATGTCTTGCGCCGAGCCGATGACCGAACTGGACCCGCAAGTCCACAACGGCTCCAACGACATGAGCCTAGCCGTTGCATGCAATGAACGCACAGGTCAGATCGTCTTGAGCGCGGTTCTCGACAATCTGGGCAAAGGTGCCGCAGGCGCGGCCGTGCAGAACCTGCGCCTGATGACGAGGGCTTCGTGGCCCAGGTTGTGAATCCGAAGCGTTGATGGGGAGAGGGCACTTTTCGGAAGTGCCGCAGCGTCGACGCGGGCAGCGGCTGGATTCGCGTCTTCCGCCGCGAATCGCCGTTCGCGCCTCCCCAAGCTCGAGTGACTGCGCGGCTCACGAAGCATTTGTTACTTCCTGACGCGGCTCTGGGGTACCCCATCTACCAATCGGCATCACAGGCGCACAGCCGGCACCGCCTTACCCAAATCTGGCCCATCCAGGGTACTCCCGCAGGGGTATATGCGTAACCGCTACGCGTACTTACATTTTTGACTTGCAAGTTCGAAATCAACGGCGTGTGGAGGAGCAAGCAATTGCTGCTGCATACGGGCGCTTGCCCGATCAGTGACAGAAAAACAAGTTGAAAAAGCCATGAACAAGATCTTCCGGACCCTTTGGAATCCCCCCCTCGGCACCTGGGTGGCCGCGCCGGAAATCTCGCGTGGCCATGCGCGCTCGTCCAGCGGGGGCGGCGTGCGTGCGGTTGCAGCTGCGGTGGCCCTGCTGGTCTGTGCCGTGCCGGTGCTCGCGGCCGGCGGCGCGGGCGGTCAGCCTGTCGGCGATACGTCGCTGAATGCGGACGCCGGGGGCAGCGACGGCACCGGGGGCAGCGGTGGGCTCAACGACACCACGGTCAACGCGTTCGGCGGCGCCGGCGGAGCGTCGGCGCCGGGCGGCGTCACGGCGGGGGCCAACGCCAGCATCGGCGGCTTCGGCACCGCCACGCCGGGCACTGGCGGCGCGGCCGGCGCCACCAGCACGCCCACCGGCCCCGGTGCGTTCCAGGGTGACGCCGGCGGCGCGGGCCAGGCGCAGACCGGCGGCCCGGGCGTCGGCGACGGTTATGGCGGTGGCGGCGGTGGTGGCTTCCAGGGCGCGTCGATCGCCAACAACATCAGCAACTCGTCCGACAGCTACACCGGCGGCATCGGTGGCGCGGGCGGCGCCAACGGCGTGGGCGGCGCCGGCGTGACGGGCGTCAACCTCGCGCTGACCAACGGCGGAACGATCTCCGGTGGGCTGGGCGGCGACGGTGTCACCAGCGCCGCGGCGGTCGCGTTCACCGGCGGCGCCAACAGCCTCACGCTGAACACCGGCTCGTCGATGTCGGGCGCCATTGCCATCGGCACGGGCGCCACCGCCAGCGTGATCGCCGGCGCCGACGGCCTCGGCGTCAACAACGCCCTGCTGCTGGGCGGCACGGGCACCATCGACACCAACGGGCACGACCTGGCTTGGTCGGGCGCTATCTCCGGCGCCAGCGATCTCGTGAAGGCCGGCGCGGGCGTGCTGACGCTGAGTGGCGCCGACACCCATGCGGGCGGCACCAACGTGGCGGCGGGCACCCTGCGCACTGGTGCTGCCAACACCCTCAGTGCTGCCAGCGCCTTCACCGTGGCTTCGGGCGCGACGCTCGACCTGGCCGGCAACAGCCAGGCCATCGCGTCGATGGCCAACAGCGGCACCGTGTCGCTGGTGGGCACGGTGCCCGGCACCACGCTGACGGTCAACGGCCCCTGGGTGGGCAACGGCGGCACGCTGCGCCTGGGCACCGCGCTGGGCGGCAGCGCCAGCGCGAGCGACCGGCTCATCCTGAGCGGCGCCACCGCCGTCGCCAGCGGCACGACCAACGTGCAGATCACCAACCTGGGCGGCCTGGGCGCGCTCACCACGGGCAGCGGCATCGAGGTGATCAGCGCCATCAACGGCGCGACCACCACCGCGCAGACCACCAAGAGCGCGTTCAGCCTGGCCGGCGCCCATGTCGACGCGGGCGCCTACGAGTACCGGCTGTACGCCGCCGACGCCAGCGGCGCGGGCGAGAACTGGTACCTGCGCTCGACCGCCGCGGCCGTTCCGCCGGCCGGTGGCGGCACGGGCACCGGCGGCGTGCTCGTGCCCACCTATCGCGCCGAAGTGCCGCTGTACGCGGCGCTGCCCGAGCAGTTGCGCCAGTCCAGCCTGGCGATGCTCGGCAACATGCACCAGCGCACGGGCGACGATTTTGCGGCCGGCGTCAACAACACGCCCACGCCGGCGCAGGGCTATCGCCAGGCCTGGGGCCGCATCATCAGCACCGACCGCACCATCTCGCAGGGCGGCACCGTGAGCCCCACCAGCAAGGGGCGCCTCACGGGCTTCCAGGCCGGCACCGACCTGTGGGCCGACCCCAACTTCCGCGTGGGCGTGTACGTCGGCCAGCTCGACGGCGACATGCGCGTGAACGGCTTCGCCAGCGGCCTGGCGAACCTCGCGGTGGGCACCAACGACCTGAAGAGCGAATACCTGGGCGCCTATGCCACCTGGAAGAACGACGGCGGCCTGTACGTCGACGGCGTGTTGCAGGCCGGCCGCCACCGCTACACCGCCTCGCCCGCGCTGGGCTTGTCCAGCGGCGGCAAGGGCAACAGCCTGCTGGCGTCCATCGAGGTGGGCCAGTCGTTCGCCATCGCGGAGCACTGGACCATCGAGCCGCAACTGCAGTTGGTGCACCAGCGCGTGAACCTGGGTGAGGTGGGCATCGCCGGCGCCCTCGTGCAGCAGGACAGCCACAACGGCTGGCTGGCGCGCGCCGGCGTGCGCGTGAAGGGCGAGATCGCCACCGGCGCCGGGCTGCTGCAGCCCTATGTGCGGGCCAACGTCTACCGCAGCAGCAGCGGCAGCGACGTCACCCGCTTCATCGGCCCGGCGGGTTTCGCGGACATCGCCACGCGCACCGGCGGCACCAGCACCGAGCTGGCGGCGGGGGCCACGCTGCAGCTGGCCGAGAACATGAGCGTGTATGCGGAGCTGGGCAAGCTGTGGGGCTCGAGTGGCGACGCACGCATCAAGAGCGGGGTGAATGCGAGTGTCGGGGTGAAGATGCGCTGGTGACCTCGTGAGGGGTGAGCAGGGCGGCGGCCGCTATGCGCTGTGCACGATGTGCATCGGCCTGGGGCCTGGCCGATGCTACCGGCCCCAGGTGATGAGACTCCACACGATCGCCACGAGCTGGGCGAGGTTGATCAGGATGGCGATGATGTGCGTTCTGCGGAATCCCGGAATCGCCTCCATGTAGTTGGACTGGATCTGCGCTCCGAGCGCATCCATCTTGGGAATGACCTTCTTGCGCAGGGCGACGGCAATCAACGCCAGTGCCGCCGCACCCGCTGCGAGCCCCGGGCGACCCGCAAACGCAAGGCGGATCGCCGTTGCAGTGGCGGTAATGAATGCGCCGACGTAGTAGATGTTGAAGAAACCTCGCACAAAGCGAGCGTCGAGCGGCGTGTCGTGCTTCAAAACCAGGAGCGGGATGGAGCCCATGATGAAGTAGGCCGTCGTGACGAGGAGCGCCACCGTGAAGAACAGGGCGGCGAACATGGCAGCAGACATCTTGATCTTCCTCCGTGCTGTGGGACTTGGAAGGTGTAGCCCGGCAGCGGCCGGCCTAGGAGGCGAGGTATCCAATATTTCGGGGCACAGCTTACAGCGTTCGTGTCTTGAACGGAGGGTGCGGACGACCGTCAGCGGGTTTTCACCTTGCTGCGGCCGCCGCGGCAGGCGCCACAGGTCGTAGCGCTCGTCGCCGCTCTTGACCGAACCCGCGAAATGGTCGTTCAAGGAACTCGACGTGAAGACCAGGTCGCCGCCGGGAAGGATCGCGGGGGTGTCGGGCCAACGCACGCCGTCGTCGGACGCAATCAACGACATCGCCTTCGTGCGAGGGTCGTACTTCACGATGCCGTTGCGCGTGACGTCGGTGATGTAGAGCCCGCCCTTCGAATCGGTCACGATCCCGTCCGTGTTGCCGCCCACCGCGCCGAGATCGCGGATCGACGCGACGATCTGCGCGTCGCTCGCACCGGTCTTGCGCAGGATCGCGGTCGGCATCGAGCGGGCACGGGTCCCCGTCGTCACCGCCCAGTACAGCGTGCGGCCATCGGGCGACAGTGCAATGCCGTTGATGCCGAGCAGCAGCGGATTGCCAGGCCACACCTCGGCACCGTGGGACACGACCTTCACACCGGGTTCGATCTGCAGGTCGGGATGCCTGTCGAGCACACGGCGGACCTGGCCAGATGCGAAATCCAGCACGATCAGGCCCACCATGTTGTGGGGGGGCGCTGCGCATGCCGCTGTCGGAGATGTACGCCACGCGGCGGCGTTCGTCGACCGCGATGTCGTTCAGGAAGCTGCCCTTGCGGTCGGCAACGCCGTCGAGGGGAATGCGCCTGACGGTTCGACCCGATGCCAGATCGATCACGAGCACCTTCTGGGCACCTGCCGGGGCCTCGGACTCGCCGGCGACGAAGCCCATGTCGAGCGCCCACAGCCAGCCGTTCTTGCGGTCCACGTGGAAGCCGAGCACGTTGCGCAAGCTCTGCTCTGGCGCGGCCGTGATGGCGTTGCCTTGCATCGAAGGAAATGCTGTCAACCGGGCGGGGCCGGTTTGCGCGCGGAGGTCCAGCTTGCTGAGGGTTGCCGGCGCGCTGGCGGACACGAGGCGCGGCGTGCTTACATACGCTGTGCCCTGGGCGTCGAAGTGCAAGCCGGCGATCGGCGCGCTGACCGATGCGGCGAACGGCGCCGGGTCCGCGCCGTCCTTCGACGGCTCCCAGCTGACGCCGGCATAACTGCGCCAGCGTTCGAGCGGAAGTCCGTCCGCGGCACTGGCGGCGTGCGAGCTGGTGATGAGTGCCGCCAGCGCGAAGGCGGCGATCTGGAATGAGCGATGGAACATGGCAATGCCTTTTGTGATGTGAGAGCGTTCAGTCTTGGCGCAGCAGCAGGTCGCGCATCGCTGCGCCAACACCCGCGGCCGACTGCGGGTTCTGGCCCGTGACGAGCCGGCCGTCGACGACGACCTTGGCTGTCCAGTCCGGCGCCGGATGGTGGTGCGCGCCGCGCTGCGTGAGCGTGGTGGCGAGCAGGAAGGGCACGACCTTGTCGAGCTTGACGGCGCGTTCCTCGTCGTCGGTGAAGGCGCTGAGGTTCTTGCCCGCGACCAGGTAGCTGCCGTTGGCTAGCGTCACGTTGACCAGCGCCGCCGGGCCGTGGCACACCGCGCCGACCACGTCGCCCGCTTCGTGGATCTCGCGTGTGACGCGCGACACATCGGGGCTCGTGGGGAAGTCCCACATCGCGCCGTGACCACCGGCGAAAAAGATCGCGCTGTACTTCGAGGGGTCGACATCGCCCAGGCGGTGCGTGTGGCGCAAGGCCTCGCGGAAGGCGAGGTCGGCCCAGTAGCGTGCGTTGACCGCGTCGTTGAGGTCGAGGCCATCGACCGGCGGCTCGCCGCCCTGGATGGAAGCGAGTTCGAACGGGATACCGGCGGCTTCGAGTTCGGCCAGCGGGTGGGTCAATTCGCCGAGATAGAAGCCGGTCGGCTCGCCGGTGGCCCCTTTGGTGCCATGGCTGGTGAGCACCATGAGTACGAGTTTGCGGATGGTGGCGAAAGTCATCGTGTGCTCCTTGAAGAAGTGAAAGGCATGGGCTGAATCACCGATGACTTGACTGTATTGATGGCCTTGCTGGCGATAAACTGGCCTTCGGGAAAATCATTTGTTCTTCAGGAGGCAAGATGAGTCGGCGATTCGATCACCTCGGGGATGTTGAGACCTTCGTCACGGTGGTCGAGAAGGGCTCTATGACGGCAGGCGCCGTGGCGCTGGCGACGACGCCCTCGGTGCTCAGCCGCGCGATCACGCGCCTCGAGGCCCGGCTGGGCGTGCAGCTGCTGCGCCGCACGACACGGCGCCTGAGCCTCACCGAGCCAGGCCGGCTCTACTTGGAGCAGTCGCGTGCGGCCTTCGCGTTGATCGACGATGCCGAGCGCGCGATGCAGGGGCAGGGCGATGAACTGACGGGCAGCGTGCGCCTGAGCGCGCCCACGACCTATGCCCATCACCGGCTGCCGGCGCAACTTCAGCGCTTCTCCGCCCAGTACCCACAGGTGCGCGTCGAGCTGAACATCACCAACCGGAATGTAGATCTGGTGGCCGAGGGCTACGACCTCGCGATCCGGATGGGCCCGCTGCCCGACAGCGGCCTGGTCGCGCGCAAGCTCGAAGACGCACCGATGTGCCTGCTTGCCGCGCCGGCCTACATCGCGCGCGCAGGCGCACCGGGCAGCGTGGGTGAACTGGCGCGGCATGCCTGCCTGCCGTTCGTGATGCCCAGCACCGGCCGTGTGTCGCCCTGGATCCCGCGCGATGAGGGGTGCGACGTGGACTGGACGCCGCATGGCAGCCTCCAGGTGTCGGACGACGTGATGGGGGTGGTCTCGCTCGCCCTGAGCGGGCTTGGGATCTGCCAGACCTACGACTTCATCGCGCTCGATCTCATCGCGCAGGGGCGCGCGGTCGAGGTGCTCACCCAGGCGCGCGGGCGATCGCGGCCGTTCTCGGTGATCTACGCGCCACACCGGCGACTGTCGTCCGCGTCGCGGGCGCTGATCGATTCCCTGGCTGGGACGGCGACTTGATTGAGTTGGCAAGGGCCTGTTGAAACGAGCCGAGTTCCCTGAGGGTTCTTCGAGAACTTCCGTACCAGAAGAGCGCGCAGCGCGTGGCCGCCCGGATTGGCAACCCGCCGCTGCCAAGGGCCGTCACGGATCTGCCTTTGGTCCCCACTAGCCTTGCTCAGGGTTTTCCCGCATCCCCGGGCCGACTCCATCCAACAACTCGCAAAGAATCCATCATGAAGACCACCCAACTCGTCCTCGCCGCCGCATTCGCCGTGCTCGCCGTCGCTTCCGCCCAGGCCCAGCAAACCGTCGGCCGCACCCGCGAAGCCGTTGAAGCCGAAGCCATCGCTGCCGCCCACGCACCGAACCAGAACGTCACCCGCGGTTCGCGCGGCGCCGATCCGTTCACCTCCACGGCCGACCCCGAAGCCGTCTACAAGCAGGCCGTGGAAACCGCCCACGCGCCCAACCAGAACGTGACGCGCGGCTCGCGCGGCCCGGAGTCGTTCACGTCGCAACGCGACCCGGCCCAGGTCTACCAGGAAGCCATGGCCACCGCCGCGGCGCCCGACCAGAACGTGACCGGCGGCTCGCGCGTCAACAGCAAGGTCGTCTCGACCATGCAGAACCCCGTGCTGCAGTCCGCCCAGGGCAAGTAAGCAAGCCAGGCCGGTCAAGGCGCAAGGGCCCGAGGGCGCAGCATCGAACACGTTCAGGAGTGGGGGCCGACCGATGAACAGGTGGCCGCGCTGCCGTCGCTGGCGGAGGAGCGCGAGCGGCCGATGCCGCTGCTCGTGAGCGCCAACCGGTAGCGCTCATGCATCGCTCGCGGAGCGATGCGGGGCTCAGTGGCTCAGGCGTAGGCCTTGGAAGAAAGCTTCTGCAGCATGGCGGTCTGCCGCACTTCCTCGGAATCTCGCAGGCTCTTGGCGGCGCAGGCCGCAACGTAGGCAACGTACAGGGTCTCGATGGCCTTGGCCCAGTCGTGCGCCTTCTGGGAAATGCCCTCGGGCTTCACGGACGATCCTGTGACGGCATTGGTCGAGAGATCGTCGTCCGGACGCGCCGGCACGTCGAAGCCCACCTTGCTGAGGATGTTGGCTTTCTGAAGGATGGTGAGCATGCGGATTGCCTCTCTGTGTTCATCGCATTAGCAGGTTAGTTGTACTTGGCGAAGTGCGCTATCAGCCGTTTGACGTATGCGGCCTGTCGGCCGAAGGCAGGTTCGATCTACTGCTTTCAAGTTTCATGCCATGAACGTGTCGGCTCGCTTCCTGATAGCGGGTATTCGTTCCATGGAGTTTCCCTTGCGCATGATCGACATATGGGTTGCCGAGCCCGCCGAACGATCAGGACTTACCCTCAATGGAGGGAGGGGAGGGTTCAGGCCGCGTCCTGCCACACCAGCGTGGCGGCGGTCAGGTCTTCCAGCGCGCTGCCCACGGCCTGGAAGACTGTGCGCTCTTCATCGCTCGAGCGGCCAGAGCGTTCCCCGCGGCACAACTCGGCGAGCGTGCCTTGCACCGCGTCTGCGCGCAGCGCGCCGGCTGCGATGGCGTCGAGCAGGTCGCCCGACTTCTGCAAGGCCTCGCCGGTGTCGATGAACGTGCGCGCACCGTCGAAGCAGCGCACGTCCGCCTCGCGCATCGCGGGTGTGAAGCTGCCGATCAAGTCCAGGTGCGACCCCGGCGCCAGCCATTCGCCACGTACCAGTGGCGCGGTGGCCAGCGTGGCGCAGCTCACGATGTCGGCGTGTCGCACGGCCGCCTCCAGGTCGGTGGCGGCCTGCGCATTCCAGCCCTCGGCACGCCATTGCGCGGCCAGGGCTTCGGCGCCTTCGAGCCGGTGGTTCCACACCGTCACTTCGTCGACGGGCTGCACGCTCGCATGCGCGGCGGGCAGCATGCGAGCGATGCGGCCGGTGCCCAGCACCAGCAGTCGGCGCGCATCGCTCCGCGCCAGAAACGAAGCCCCGAGCGCCGAAGCCGCGGCCGTGCGCCGCGCGGTGATCTCGTTCCCATCCATCATCGCCAGCGGCACGCCGGTGCGCGCGTCGTACAGCACATAGGTTGCATGCAGGCCGGGCAGGCCGCGTGCGCTGTTGCCGGGAAAGATGTTGATGGTCTTGATGCCGAGAAAGCCCGCATCGCTCCACGCCGGCATGATGAGCACGGTGCCCTTGTCTGCACCGGCCGTCTCGATGCTGTGCACATGGCGCGGCGGCACCTGCGCTTCGGCCGCAAAGGCCGCGCGCAGTGCAGGCACGAGCCGCTCGAAACTCAACGGCGCGCGGGTGGCTGCCTCGTCGAAATGCTTCATGGCTTGGGTGGACGCACCGAGGCGTCGAAGAAGTCCGCCAGCGCTTGCTGGTAGGGGGTACCGAATCGCAGTGCCGACATCGGCTCGAGGTGGCCGGCGCCCGGCACGTCGATCAGGCGCTTGGGCTCGCGTGCATCGGCGAGCAACCGCTGTGAATGGGCGTGCGGAATCACTGCGTCGGCCGTGCCATGGATCAGCAGCAGCGGAATCGGCGAGATGTCGGCAACGAACTTCGACGCCGCATAGCCGTCGCTCACCAGCAGGCCGGCGCCTGCCAGCTTGTCGTTGGCAATCGAGGAGTACGAATAGAAGGTCGACTCGATGGCCGCTGCCTTTACGCCGGTCCGGTTGCCCGAGCCCACGACGGCGATCGCGTTGGTGCCGCCCAGGCTTTGCCCGAACACGAACAGGCGCTCCGGGTCGACATCGCTGCGTGAGCGCACATGGTTGAGCGCGGCGTTGGAGTCTTCGAACACGCCCTGGGGCTCCGGCTTGCCCTCGGACTCGCCATAGCCGCGGTAGTCGAACACGAACACGTTGTAGTCCTGCTTCGGCAGCCACGACACGAAGCGCCAGTGCGAGGTCATGTTCTGCGCATTGCCATGGAAGTGAACCACGGTGCCCTTGGCCTCCTTCGGGTTCTGCCGACCCACGGCGGGGATGAACCAGCCACTCAGGCGCGTGCCGTCGGCGCTCTTGAACTGCACGCTCTCGTAGCGCAGGCCGAGCGCGTCGGGCGTCTCGTAGCGCACGCGATCAGGGTAGTCGAACATCGACTGGACGCAGCCGCTCAGGAAGAGCGGTACGGCGCACAGCGCCGCCTTCCACCATCGGCGGATGGGCGCTGTCATCGCTGTCCGTTGGCCCCGCGGTTTTCCGCGAGCATGTTGCAGAAGAGGGCGCCTTGCTCGACCGCATCGTCGAGCGCAACGTGCGTGTGCGGCAGCTTGTCGAACCAGCGCCTGGGCATCGCGCGCTTGGTGCTGTCGCGGTAGTCGAGCTTCAGCATCGCCATCGCGAACGACTTGACGTCGAGCGCCGAGTGGCTGAACGGGCTCTCGCCCGCGAAGCGGATCAGGTACCAGTAGATGAACAGGAAGTCGAAGCCCGCGGGGTAGGCCACGAACACCGGCCGTGCGGGCAGGCCCTTGAGCCAGGTCACGTAGTTCTTCATGGTGCGCGCCGGGTCCTGCAGGTCCGTGCGGCAGGCGGCCCAGGCTTCGGGCTGGGTCTTCCACCAGGCGGCGGTCTTTGGGTCGGCTTCGGCGCCGGGCAGGGTTTCGAGGTTGGCGCTGAAGGTGGAGAGCAATTGCTTGTCGGCCGTGTAGGCGGCCGAGCCGAAGCTGAGCATCGAGTGCGGGTCGGGGATGGGGCCGTCGGTTTCGACGTCGGTGCTGATGTAGATTTCTGACATTGATTCAATCGATTTCGAGGATGGACCCTACCGAGCGTTGGAGTTCTTCTATGAGCTCGGGGTCCATGTATTTGTATTCGTCGGGGATGTCGAGCACGTGGATCGGCTTGCCTTCCAGCATCCGCGTGAACTCTGCCACCAGCCGCGACTTGTGCTTTTCTTCCATCACGAGGATGATGTCGGACCACTCGATGTCATCGACGGAGACCGTGTGCCGCGCATTCGGACTGGTGCCTGCGGAGCGCGCGGAGATCAGCGGATGTCGTCGCCAGAGTTGTTCCGCCGTCGGGCTTCGCCACTGATTGCGGCTGCAGATGAAGAGTACGTTGCGCATGGATCAGACACCCGCTTGCGGCAAGTGGAAGATGTGAAAGTCCTGCCAACGGCCGGACGAGTTTTCGATCAAGGCAACCTCCGTGCAGTCGGCATGAACGGCGCCCAGTGTGAAAAGCCGGGTCTGCAGTTCAGCGGCTGCTGCGTCCGCATCGAGTGCGTTGCCATGCGCCACGGTGAGATGCGGGATCACGCCCTGGTGCTCGCCGCCGTACGGAGGGAACTCGGGAAAGGCTTCCACGAGGGCCAGGGTCATCGCAATGAACGGCTTGGATGGTTCCGGTGCAAGGTACGTCGTCCCGGGAAATCGCCCGACCTTGCCCAGCGAGAACGAAAACGAAGGCGTGCGGTCCAGCGCGCGCTGCGCACGGTCCAGTATTTCCGGCGTGATCAGCGCCGGGTCCATGAACGGAACGAGGACCGTGATGTGCGCCGGCACACCCAGCGCCACGGTGGCGTCGTACTGGCGGCGCAAGTCTTCGGCAAGCGGTTCGGCTGCCGGGACTTTCACTGCAAATGCGGAGATGGCCATCGGCGCGGAGGATAGCTCAGGCGTCCGCGACGCGGCTCCATTCGATGCCGTGCTTTGCAAGGTATTTGCGCAGCCTGTCCGCATCGTTCACCACGCTGCGCTGCTCGCGCGAAGCCTGAAAGAGCTGCCGGCCTGCATCGGAAAGACTGCGCGATTGCTTGCAGACCCGCACTACCGCTTCGAGTTGCAGCCGATCGAAGAGGTCGAGCGCAGCCGCACGCGCATCGCCAAGCAAGGCCTCCAGGTCGACGTCGCTACCGCCTGAGGCCACCGGCCCCTGACGTTTCCACAGCCACCGCAGCCGCGCAATCTCCGCCTCGACCAGCGCCACGGGAATGCGCCCGCCGTCCGCCAGCGTGGCCAGACGCGTCACGCTCGCAGAGAGGTCGCGGAAGTTGCCGCTCCAGATCGCCTCGCCGCTTTGTGCGAAGCGCAGGTAGGTTGCGCGCGCCTCGGCGTTGAAGCGCACCACGCGATGGTTCTCCGCCGCATGAATGGCCAGCAGGTGATCGACATTCGGCTCGATGTCCTCAGGCCGTTGCGCGAGACCGGGCAGGTCGTACGTCCAGAGGTTGATCCGCGCGAACAGGTCTTCCCGAAACCGCCCGTCCGCCACGTCGCTGCGCAGGTCGCAGTTGGTGCCGGCGATGAGCTGGAAGTCGCTCTCCACCTCCTTGTCCGCACCCACGGGAAAGCACCGCTTCTCCTCGATGGCCTTGAGCAGCATCGCCTGTTCGTCGGGCCCGAGTTCGCCGATCTCGTCGAGAAACAACGCACCCTGATGCGCGGTGCGCAACAGTCCAGGTCGATCGCTCGCGGCGCCGGTGAAGGAGCCCTTCTTGTGCCCGAACAGCGTGGACGCCGCCCCGTCGCCGCGCAAGGTGGCGCAGTTCACCTCGACAAAAGGCCCGGTCATCTGATGCCGCGCCTGCTTCAGCTCGAACATGCGCCGCGCCAGGAACGACTTGCCCGCACCCGTCGGCCCGACCAGCAGGATGGGCGCGCGCGAGCGCACGGCCACGCGCTCGATCTCGTCGATCAACGCATTGAAGCGCGCATTGCGCGTGGCAATGCCGCTCTTGAGAAAGGCGACCGCATCGCGCTGCTCCGCATCGAAGCGCCGCGCGATCACGTCGTAGCGCGAGAGGTCGAGGTCGATCAGCGTGCACTTGCCGGCCTCGCCTTCGCGCTGCTTCTTGGGCGGCGAGGTCTGCGCCAGCACGCCCGGCACCACGCGCGATTCCGACAGCAGGAACATGCAGATCTGCGCGACGTGCGTGCCGGTGGTGATGTGCGTCCAGTACTGCTCGCGCTCGGTGTCGAAGGTGTAGGCGCGCGCCCAGTCGTAGAGGCGCGTGTAGACCTCGCCGAAGTCCCATGGGTCTGCGAGATCGAGCGGCACGAGGTTGACGGTGGTCTCGGGCGACACGGTGGCGATGTCGGCCTTCACCAGTTCGGCCAGCGCCTTGTGGCGCAGCGTGTAGAGCAGCTCCATGCGCGAGACGACCATGTCCTCGTGCTGTGCGAGCGAGACGGTGGGGCGCCACTTGTTCCAGCGGCCGGCGCCTTGGCCTGCATCGAGCTGGGTACCGAGGAAACCGATGACGACGATTGGCTTCATGGATATAAAACTAGCTGGATTTATACATATGGTCGAAATACTATCAGGCCAAAGATGACGTGTCATGCCGGTGGTGAAAGAAATTTCCCATGCACATCAATGACTTGCATCACATCGCGCCAGCTTCGATCGCAGTATTGTGCAAGCTGGCACGCCTGCTGCAATAGACAACCCGTCCGGATGCAGTTCATCCGCTCGCAGGTGCCGCATGAAAGCGGCCCGGTGCCACAGGCCAGATCCTGTCTTGGGTCCGCGGTATGTCGCTGTTGAACTGGCTGGCGACTGAACTTGATTCAGTTCTGCTCATGGTTGAGCACCGTGCTAACCACACGGCGTTGCGGGTTCGATTCCCGCGAAAAACCTTAGGCGGTGCTTGCACCGCCATCTGATGGGGGCGAAAGCCCCTCCGCCCCTCCGCCCGGGCACACCGGAGCGATGGCGCAGGGCAAGTCTCTGCGGCGCGCGACACCGTGCCAAGCGCAGGCGGCTTGCGCACCGCATGTGCGGCAAGGAACTGCGTGCAATCATCGACGGCGAGGGAAGTGACGGCGTTGCACATGCGACGACGGGCGGCACCTACCGAACCGCGCGAGCGCTGCACGTCAGCCCTGGTCTACCGCAGTGCCCGCCGCCTGCCCTTTCGAGGGCCTGGATTGAATGAACGAACGAAACGAATAACCGAACCGAACAACGAGTGGGAGAAAAAATGCTGGGTTTCAATCAACACACGATCAAGAAGAACGAACGCGCACTGCTGCTGCGCAATGGCGACTTCGAGCAACTGCTCGGCCCGGGAAAGCACCGGGTGTTCTCCGGCTTCGACAGCATCAAGCGGGAGCGCTTCTCGCTCGCCGAGCCGGCGTTCGAGCACGAGCTGGCCGACTACTTCCTGGCGCGCGAGCCCGAACTGGTCGAACGCGAGTTCGTGCAGGTGTCGCTGGGCGAGACCCAGGCCGGCCTGCGCCATGAAGACGGCGTGCTGGTGCAGATCCTGCCGCCTGCCACGCGCAAGCTGTACTGGCGCGGACTGCGCGAGCAGCGCGTCGAGGTGGTCGACGTGGCGGCCGATGCGCGCCTGCCGGCCGAACTGCTGTCGAAGCTGCAGAGCGTGGCCCTGCGTCCGCGTGCGGTGCAGGGGCTCGATGGCGTGCTGCTGGTGCAGGTGCCCGAGTTCCATGCCGGCGTGCTGACGCTCCAGGGCCAGATGCAAGAGCTGCTGCCGCCGGGCAACCACGGCTTCTGGCGCTTCAACCGCCAGGTGGCGGTGACCTGCGTGGACCTGCGCTCGCAGATCGCCGAAGTGAGCGGCCCGGAAATCCTGACCCGCGACAAGGTGGGGCTGCGGTTGAACCTGTCTGCGGTGTGGCGCTTCGTCGACGTGCGGCTGGCGATGGCGCAGATGCCGAAGCCGGCCGAGCATGTCTATCGCGAGCTGCAGTTCGGTCTGCGTGCTGCGGTGGGTGAGCAGACGCTCGACGCGCTGCTGGAGAACAAGGCAGCCATCGACCAGACGGTGCTGGCGCAGGTGCGCGAGCGGCTCGAGGGTTCGGGTATCGCGCTGGAGAGCGTGGGCGTGAAGGACATCATCTTGCCCGGCGAGATGAAGACCATCCTCGCCCAGGTGGTGGAGGCCGAGAAGTCGGCCCAGGCCAACGTGATCCGTCGCCGCGAGGAAACCGCGGCCACGCGTTCGCTGTTGAACACCGCCAAGGTGATGGAGGGCAACCCCGTCGCGCTGCGGATGAAGGAACTCGAGACGCTGGAACGCGTGGCGGAACGGATCGACAAGATCTCGGTGATCGGCGGTCTGGACCAGGTGCTCAACGGACTCGTGACGCTGCGGCCGAACGGTTCCTGAGCCATAGAGGAAAGAAAGAGACACGGGCACGCAGGCACAGAAGGGAGCGCCACTGCCAAAAATGTTTGAGATTGCCGGCAGCCTGGGTAAGACCAGGTACGGCGGGCAAGTCGGTCGACGAGCAAGGTTGAGGATGCAGGTGCTGGCTCCGATGACGGGTCTGTCGCTGGCGCGCGTTTCCAATCGTCGACTGGGCCATCGGACTCAAGAACCATGGTCGCCGTATTGATGCGGGTTCGAATTCCGCCGTGTCCACCAGATGATTGAAACGTTGGAGGAAAAGGAAATGATCGTCAGCGAAGAACAGTACAAGCACCTGCGAGCGCTGTTCAAGAGCTTCGCCCCCCTGTATGCCGAACGATGGAGCACGTTGCTGGGTGGCAAGGCTGCCGGGTGGCAGAAGATCCAGCCGTGGCGTGCATGGCCGGTGGATGTCTTCGACTGCATGCCGGGCGGCATGAGCTGGACGGAGATGGTGAACATCGCCGCGCGTGA
>CAMATD010000066.1 GCA_945860785.1 Variovorax sp. YR752
GCGTGAACCGGGCGTTGGCACGGTGTACTCGCGATAGTGGCCACGTCGTGCTGGCGGCAAGATCCGCTCGCGGTTGCCAAATACTGTGCCGTCCTTCTCGTACCGGAAGGGCCCGCCGTTGAGGATGGCCTGGTAGGTTCGTTGGCCCTGCGCCGGCATTTCGGTCAGCGCAATCGATTCCTCAGCCGACGTTTTTCCGGTGCCGAACCATCCGCGGGCCTCGGCTCCCGTCGTCAGCGCGGCCAGCATCAGGCTGGTAAGCGCAAACTTTGCGACAGAAGACGAGATCGAGGCGTAAGCCGCCATGGGGCACCACAGGAAAAGAGCGGGGGGTTTCGAATTGGCGTTCAACCTCGGGGTTAACCCGCAAATTCAAGCCCGCGAGTGTGCACCACGCTGGCGAAAATAGCAAGCGACTGACCAAAGTTTGAGCAGTCGCGAGGGGCGATGATGGCGGCTTAAGTTGGCGGCCACTCTCGCCAAATGGCCTATCTCTGCGCGTTCGCGTCAGCCACTGTCAAGGCTGTCATGTTCACGATGCGGCGAACAGTCGCGCTGGCCGTGAGAATGTGCACAGGTTTGGCCGCACCCAGCAGGACCGGGCCGATTGCGATATTTCCGCCCGCTGCCGTCTTGAGCAGGTTGTACGAAATATTGGCTGCGTCGATGTTCGGAAAAACCAACAGGTTGGCGTCGCCCGCCAGCGCGCTGTGCGGCATGACGACCGCGCGCTGCTTGCTGTCCAGCGCCACGTCACCGTGCATTTCGCCGTCGACTTCGAGCCAGGGCGCCTGCACGCGCAGCAGGTCGAGCGTCTTGCGCATCTTGATGGCGCTGGGCTCGTTGCTGGTGCCGAAGTTGGAATGCGACAGCAGCGCCGCCTTCGGCTTCAGGCCGAAACGCATCATTTCCTCGGCCGCCATGGTCGTGATTTCGGCCAGCTCCTCGGGCGAGGGGTCGTAGTTGACGTGCGTGTCGACCAGGAACACCTGGCGGTCGGGCAGCAAGAGGCCGTTCATGCAGGCGTACACCGGCACGTCCTGCGGCGTGCTTTCGCAGCCGCCGGGGCGCTTGCCGATCACCTGGTCGATGTAGTGCAGGTGGATCAGCGTGGTGCCCCAGGTGCCGCAGATCATGCCGTCGACCTCGTCCTTGTGCAGCAGCATCGCGCCGATCAGCGTGAGGCGGCGGCGCATCTCGATCTTGGCGGTCTGCACCGTCTGGCCCTTGCGCTCGGTCATGCGGTGGTAGGTCTGCCAGAAGTCGCGGTAGCGGTGGTCCTGCTCGACGTTGACGATGTCGTAGTCGAGTTCTTCCTTCAGGCGCAGGCCGAACTTCTCGATGCGCTGCACGATGACGGCCGGGCGGCCGATCAGCGTCGGGCGCGCGATGCCCTCGTCGACCACGATCTGCGCGGCGCGCAGCACGCGTTCTTCCTCGCCTTCGCAGTACGCCACGCGCTTCTTCTGCGCCCGGCGGGCCGCTTCGAAGATCGGCTTCATCGTCGTGCCCGAGGCGTAGACGAAGTTTTGCAGCTTGTCGCGGTAGGCGTCCATGTCCTTGATCGGACGCGACGCCACGCCGCTTTCCTCGGCCGCCTTGGCCACCGCCGGCGCGATCTTCATCATGAGACGCGGATCGAAGGGCTTCGGAATCAGGTATTCGGGGCCGAAAGACAGCTTTTCACCGACGTAGGCGGCCGCCACGCGCTCGCTTTGCTCGGCTTGCGCCAGCTCGGCAATGGCACGCACCGCGGCGATTTCCATCTCGTCGGTGATCGTGGTCGCGCCGGAGTCGAGCGCGCCGCGGAAGATGTAGGGGAAACACAGGACGTTGTTGACTTGGTTCGGGTAGTCGGTGCGGCCCGTGGCCATGATCACGTCGGGGCGCACCGCATGGGCGTCTTCGGGTGCGATCTCGGGGTTGGGGTTGGCCAGCGCGAAGATCACCGGCTTGGCCGCCATCTTCGCCACCATCTCGGGCTTGAGCACGCCGCCGGCCGACAGGCCGAGGAACACGTCGGCACCCACGATCACTTCCGAGAGCTTGCGCAGGTCGGTCTTCTGCATGTACTGGCGCTTGTCGTCGTCCATCAGCTCTTCGCGGCCTTCGTAAACCACGCCGGCCAGGTCGGTGACGAACACGTTTTCGCGCTTGAGCCCCACCTTGAGCAGCAGGTTCAGGCAGGCCAGCGCCGCGGCGCCCGCGCCCGAGGTGACCAGCTTGACCTCAGCGATGTCCTTGCCGGCTACTTTCAGGCCGTTGAGCATGGCGGCCGCCACCGTGATGGCCGTGCCGTGCTGGTCGTCGTGGAACACCGGGATCTTCATGCGCTTGCGCAGTTCGCGCTCGACGTAGAAGCAGTCGGGTGCCTTGATGTCTTCGAGGTTGATGGCGCCGAAGGTCGGTTCCAGCGCGGCGATGATTTCGACCAACTTGACCGGGTCTTTCTCGTCGATCTCGATGTCGAACACGTCGACACCGGCAAACTTCTTGAAGAGAACGCCCTTGCCTTCCATCACAGGCTTGGAAGCCAGCGCGCCGATGTCGCCAAGGCCCAGCACCGCGGTGCCGTTGGTGATGACGCCCACCAGATTGCCGCGCGAGGTGTACCTGAAGGCGTTCAGCGGGTCCTTGACGATTTCCTCGCAGGGCGCAGCCACGCCGGGCGAGTAGGCCAGCGACAGGTCGCGCTGGTTGACCATCTGCTTGGTCGCCGCGATGGCAATCTTGCCGGGAACGGGAAACTCGTGGTACTCGAGGGCGGCACGGCGCAGCTCGGCGCGTTTGTCTTCGGGCGTGGGAGTCGATGAGGTCGAGGGGGTCGAATCTGACATGTGCCGTAGCTCCTGGTGGCGCTTCTTCTGGGGGTGCCGATTGTAGACCTCGGTCGGTAAAGACATACGCCGCATGGCCAGTGCATGCCATGACCAAAAGCACGGGGCACTGTCAAGACGATGTGGCAATATGCACAGTTCGGACAAAACCTGAAGACGAGGAGCAACCATGGCCCTGATGGATTTCATCAAGAAACAGTTCATCGACATCATCCAATGGACCGAGGCCGGCGATGGCACGCTGGCCTGGCGGTTCCCGATGGCAGAGATGGAAATCCAGAACGGCGCCTCGCTCACCGTTCGCGAATCGCAGGTTGCCGTCTTCGTCAACGAAGGCAAGGTGGCCGACGTGTTCGCCCCGGGCATGTACAAGCTCACGACGCAGACGCTGCCCGTGCTCACGTACCTGAAGAACTGGGACAAGCTCTTCGAGTCTCCCTTCTTCAAGAGCGACGTCTACTTCTTCAGCACCCGCCAGCAGGTCGACCAGAAGTGGGGCACGCCCCAGCCGATCACCATCCGCGACAAGGACTTCGGCGCCGTGCGCCTGCGCGCCTTCGGCAACTACTCGTTCCGCATCGGCGATGCCAAGCTGTTCCACACTGAGATCTCCGGCACGCGCGACATCTACAGCGTGGCCGACCTCGACGGCCAGTTGCGCGGCCTGGTGCTGCAGAACATCAGCAACGCCATCGCCTCCAGCGGCGTGCCCTTCCTCGACCTCGCGGCCAACCAGATCCAGTTTGCTCAAGCTCTGGCCGCGCAGCTCGTGCCCGAGTTCGCGCAGCTCGTGCCCGAGTTCGAGAAGATCGGCATCAAGCTTGAGAACATCACGGTCCAGAACGTCTCGCTGCCCGAAGAGCTGCAGAAGATCCTCGACCAGAAGATCGGCATGGGCATGGTCGGCAACGACATGGGCAAGTTCATGCAGTACCAGACGGCGCAGGCGATTCCCAAGTTCGCCGAAGGCGCGGGCGGCGGTGGCGGCATCGCGGGCGACGCGATGGGCCTGGGTGCCGGCGTGGCGCTCGGCCAGGTGCTGGCGCAGAACCTCGCGCAGGGCCTGAGCCCGAACGCTGCGGCCGCGGCAGCGGCCACCACCACGGCGGCCTCTCAGTCCGCGGTGGCGGTGGTGAGTCCGGTCGACGTGATGACCACGCTCGAAAAACTCGGCGAGCTCAAGACCAAGGGCATCCTGACTCAGGAAGAGTTCGACGCGAAGAAGGCGGACCTGCTCAAGAAGCTCGTCTAAGCGCGCGCTATGTTCCCGATAGCGCCTGACGCTTGGTCGACGGGTGTCAGAAGCCTCATTGGCTTGAACCCATCGTGGCCGCCCGAGCCATGGCGCGTGCGGCATGGTTGAGGAAACCGGCAACCAACGCTACTACCGCGCGCCCTGCCCCGGCTGCGGCGCACCGGTCGAATTCCGCTCGGCGCAATCGACGCATGCCGTCTGCCCCTACTGCCAGAGCACCGTCGTGCGCCAGGGCGACACGCTCGCGCGCACCGGCAAGATGGCCGAGCTGTTCGACGACTTCAGCCCGCTGCAGCTGTTTGCCGCCGGCCGCATCCAGGACAAGCCCTTCACGCTGATCGGCCGGCTGCAATACACCTACCCGGGCGGCCGCTGGACCGAATGGATTGCCGCCCTCGACGGCGACCGCACCGCCATCCTCAGCGAGGACAACGGCGCCTACGTCTTCGCGCTGCCCTTCGACCTGCAGCGCGCTGCGCCGCCGCCGGTCGACCTGCGGGTGGGCAGCACCAGCGCCTTCGCCGGCCAGAGCTACACCGTCACCTCGAACGAGCAGGTGGCGCTGACCTCCGCGCAGGGCGAACTGCCGCACCTGCCCGAGCTCGGCCGCGCCTTCGCCATGGTCGAGCTGCGCAACGACCGGGGGCTGGTGCTCAGCATCGACTACGGCACCGCGACCCCCAGCGCCTACCTCGGCCGCTCGGTGCAGCTCGAGGACCTGCAGCTCACCGGCCTGCGCGACGAGTCCGCAAAGGACGAAAAAGGCCGCGGTTTCAACTGCCCCAATTGCGGATCGCCGGTCGTCGTCAACCTGGCCGACAGCAAGAGCATCACCTGCGGCTCCTGCAACAGCATCATCGACCTGTCGCAAGGCATCGGCGGCGAGCTCAAGCATGCGGCGCAGGACGAGCCCGTGCGCCCGCTCATCACGCTCGGCACCATGGCCAGCTGCAGGGCGCGCAGTGGCAGGTGGTCGGCTTCCAGCACCGCATGGGCCAGGAGCCCGGCGACGACGAGATGTTCGGCTGGGACGAGTACCTGCTCGACAACAAGAAGCGCGGCTTCAGTTTCCTGGTCGACGCCGAAGACGGCTGGAGCATGGTCAAGCCGACCACCGGCGCACCAGTGATGGCCGAGAGCGGCAGCACCGCCACCTACCTCAACAAGCGCTATCAGCAGCAGTACGCCTACAACGCCGAGACCACCTACGTGGCGGGCGAGTTCTACTGGCAGGTCGAGCGCGGGCAGAAAACCTTCAACCGCGATTTCGCCAGCGGCGTGGTCGCAGCCGCCTTCAAGCTCGACGCCAAGAAGGACATGTTCAAGCGCGGCGATGCGCTGCCGGTGAGCGCCGCGTCCGGCCTGGGCTGCGGCACGATCATCCTCATCATCATCGTCGTCATCATCATCATCCTGCTGATCATCCTGAGCACCTGCAGCCGTGGCGGCTCCTCGAGCGGCTACCGCAGCACGGGCGGCTCTTATGGCGGCTATTCGAGCGGTGGCGGCCACAAATGACGAAGATCGCGCTCATCTCACTTATTGCTACTACGACTGGAGGTCCCCATGGGATTTGAATGGCTGAAACCGGGCGTGGTCCTCGGATCGCTCGTGTACGCGCTGATCGGCGTGGTGATCTTCTGGCTCTGCTTCCTGATCATCGACAAGATCACGCCCTATGACCTGTGGGGCGAGATCGTCGAGAAGCAGAACGTGGCACTGGGCTTGGTCGTTGCGGCCATGAGCCTCGGCATCTGCATCATCGTCGCCGCAGCAATCCATTGAGCGAGGAGGCGGCCATGTCCGCGCGCCCTGCCGACGCGCGCGGCCCGCAGCCCGTCGAAATCGCCCTGCTCGCCAGCGTGTTCGTGGTCGCAGCCTGCGGGCTGGTCTACGAACTGAGCGCGGCGGCGCTGAGCTCCTACCTGCTCGGCGATTCGGTGCTGCAGTTCAGCACCATCATCGGCACCTACCTGTTCGCGATGGGCGTGGGCTCCTGGCTCTCGCGCTATTTCGATCTCGATCGGCAGCTGCCGGCGCATTTCCTTCGCATCGAACTCCTCGTGGCGCTGATCGGCGGCGCACTGCCGGCGATCCTGTTCCTCGCGAACGCCTACGTGCCGAGCGCCTTCCGGCTGCTGCTCTACGGCCTCGTGATGGTCGTCGGCACGCTGGTGGGGCTCGAGATTCCGCTGGTGATGCGCATCCTGAAGCGCAACATCGTGCTCAAGAACCTGGTGTCGCAGGTGCTGACCTTCGACTACCTGGGCGCGCTCGCGGTGTCGGTGGCGTTTCCGCTGATCCTCGTGCCGCAGCTCGGCATGATCCGCACCGGCCTCCTGTTCGGCTTCATGAACGCCGCGGTGGCGGTGTGGGCCCTCTGGCTGTTTCGCCATGAGCTGCGCCGCATCGGCGCGCATGCGCTGGCCTGCTTTCTGGCACTGGCCGCGCTGCTCGGCGCCTTCATCGGGGCCGATCACATCACCACGCTGGCGGAAGACAAGTTCTACCAGGACCGCATCGTGTTCAGCGCCACCTCGCCCTATCAGCGCATCGTGGTCACGCGCGGGCAGCTCGGGCATCGGCTGTTCCTGAACGGCAACCTGCAATTCGCCGAGCGCGACGAGTACCGCTATCACGAGGCGCTGGTGCATCCGGTGATGGCTGCGCAAGGCGCACCGAAGAAAGTCGCGGTGCTCGGCGGCGGCGATGGCATGGCGGTGCGCGAGATCCTCAAGTACCCCTCGGTCGAGTCGGTCACGCTCGTGGAGCTCGACCCGAACATGACCCAACTCTTCACCGAGCATGAAACGCTGGCGGCGCTCAACGGCCATTCGCTCTCGTCGCCGAAGGTGAAGATCGTCAACACCGATGCCTTCCAGTGGCTGCAGCAGCCCGGCGACATGTTCGATGTGATCGTGGTCGATTTCCCCGACCCGACCAATTTCGCGATCGGCACGCTCTACACCAACAGCTTCTATGCGCTGCTCGAAAAGCGCCTCTCGGCGAGCGGCTACGCGGTGGTCCAGACCACCTCGCCGCTGGTCGCGCGAAAGAGCTACTGGACCGTGGCGACGACCATCGAATCCGTCGGCCTGAGGGCCACGCCCTACCACGCGCATGTGCCGAGCTTCGGCGAATGAGGCTACATCATTGCGAGCCGTCGGCCGTATCGGATGCCCGATGCACTGCCGCCGGGGTTGCGCTTTCTGTCGCCTTCGACGCTGCCCTTGATGTTCGATTTTCCGCTCGACATGGCGCGTGTGCCGACCGAAGTAAACCGCCTGTCGAACCAGACCCTTGTCACCACCTACGAGCAGGAGTGGGGCAAGGTCATGGCGCACTAGCTTCAGCATGCAACGGCGCGATTTCCTCGGCGTGGCAGGTGCGGCGGGCGCCCTGGCGCTGGCTGGCTGCGAAGCACCGCCGCCACCCATCGAGGGCGGTTTCACCGGCATCGACATCACGCGCGGCCATGCGATGCGCGACGGCGCGCTCAAGAGCCAGGCACCCGCGACCGTGAAGCGCACGCGCGTGGTAATCGCCGGCGGCGGCGTCGCCGGCCTTGCCGCCGCACGTGCGCTGCGGCTCGCAGGCATCGAAGATTTCGTCCTGCTCGAACTCGAAGACACCGCCGGCGGCAACGCGCGCGGCGGCACGGTCAACGGCATCGCCTGCCCGCTCGGCGCGCACTACCTGCCGGTGCCCGGCGACGATGCGCGCGAGGTGCAGGACCTGCTCGAAGAACTCGGCCTGCGCCGCCGCGTGGCGGGCCGGTGGGAATACGACGAGCGCAACCTCTGCCACAGCCCGCAGGAGCGCCTGTTCTTTCAGGGTGAGTGGCAGGACGGCCTGCTGCCCGTGCACGGCGTGGGCGTCAGCACGCTCGCGCAGTACCGCAAGTTCGCGCAACGCATCGATGCGCTGCAGCATGCGGCGCACTTCGCCATTCCCACGCTCAAGGTCGCGGTCACGCCCGAACTGCTGGCGCTCGATGCCATCCCCTTTGCGAGCTGGCTCGACAGCGAAGGCTTCAGCGACGCGCAACTGCGCTGGTACCTCGACTACTGCTGCCGCGACGACTACGGCGCCGGGCTGGAGCAGGTCTCGGCCTGGGCCGGCATCCACTACTTCGCGAGCCGGCATGGCTTTCATGCGCCTGGCGATCCGAGCGGCAGCGCCAACGACGTCAACCCCGAGCGCGACGGCGTGCTCACCTGGCCCGAAGGCAACGGCTGGCTCACGAAGCAGCTGGCCGCGCCGCTCGGCGACCGGCTGCACACGGGGCAGGTCGTCACGCGCATCGCCGAGCTGCGTGGCGGTGTCGAGGTCGATGCATGGGACACCAACACGAAATCGCTGGTGCGCTGGCAGGCCGAGCGCTGCATCGTCGCGCTGCCGGTGTTCATCGCCGCGCGCGTGGTCGAGAACGCGCCGGAGGTCCTGAAGAACGCCGCCGCGCATGTGCGCTATGCACCGTGGCTGGTGGCCAACATGCACCTGCGCGGTCCGCTCGCCGACCGGCTCGGCGCAGCGCCGAGCTGGGACAACGTGGTCTACGGCACGCGCGGCCTCGGCTACGTCGACGCACGCCACCAGACGCTCGACCCCACGCCGCGCGGCACCGTGCTGAGCTGGTATCGCCCGCTGGGCCCGAGCAGCTACGACACCGCCGACGGCCGCCGCCTGCTGCTCGACCGCCCCTGGACTGGATGGCGCGACGACCTGCTCGCGGAGCTGTCGGTGCCGCACCCCGACCTGCCCGCACTCGCCACGCGCATCGAGATCACGCGCTACGGCCACGCCATGTCCATTCCCCGGCCCGGCCTGCTGGCGCAGATCGGCTCGCAGCGCACGGCGCCCGATGCGGCGCATCGCGGCAGCGTCGTCGCGGGCCGGTTGTCGTTCGCGCATGCCGACTGGTCGGGCTATTCGATCTTCGAGGAAGCGTTCACGCGCGGGCACGTGGCGGGGGTGAGCCTGGCATGAAGGCACTGGTGCTCGGCGGCTATGGCAATTTCGGCGCGCGCATCTGTCGCGCGCTGGCACCCGGCGCGGACATCGACCTCCTGGTTGGCGGGCGCGATCTCGAACGGGCAACGGCTTTTGCGCAATCGCTGGGCGGCAATGCGCGCGGCATTCGCGTCGATGCGCAGTCGCCCGATCTTGCGCAAGGCCTGGGCTACCTGGGCGTCGACCTCGTCATCCACACCGCAGGCCCGTTCCAGAACCAGGGCTACCGTGTGCCGCAAGCCGCGGCAGCGGCCGGCGCGCACTACATCGACCTGGCCGACGGCCGTCGCTTCGTCTGCGACTTTCCCGCTGCGCTGGATGCCATCTTCCGCAGTGCGGGCCGGACCGCCATTGCCGGCGCCAGTACCGTGCCTGCGCTGTCGTCGGCGGTGGTCGACCATCTCTCGGCCGGCTGGCAAGGCATCCGGAGCATCGACATCTGCATCGCGCCGGCGCAGGGTGCACCGCGCGGCGAAGCCACGCTGGCCGGCGTGCTCGCCTACTGCGGCGAGCCGATCCGTGTCTGGCAAGACGGCGAATGGGTCGACCAGCCCGGCTGGGCCAAGCCGGTGAAGGTGCAGTTCGCGCGCATGCGACCGCGCCGCGGCGCCTTGTGCGACATCCCCGATCTCGAGCTCTTTCCGGCCCGCTATACCGGCGTCCAGTCGGTCATGTTCCGCGCGGCGCTTGAAGTGGGCCTCGCGCAGCAGGCCTTCGCCTTCATGGCTTTCATGCATCGCGTGGGCTTGCTGCCTGCGCCGCAAAAGCTCGCGCCGCTGCTTCACTCCGCAGGCCGCGTGTTCGACGTGCTCGGCACGGCGCTTGGCGGCATGGCGGTGCGCGTCGAGGGCACCGATGCGCAAGGGGCGCCAGCGCGTCGTGCCTGGCACATTGCCGCCGACGACAACCATGGCCCCGAGATTCCCTGCATGGCGGCCATCCTGCTGGCCCGCCGGCTCGCGCGCGGCGATGCGCTGCCGATGGGCGCACACGCTTGCGCCGGCCTGCTCACCCTCGCGGAATTCGAGCCCGAGTTCGCGCGCTGGGGCATGGTGACCGATGTGATCGACGAGACGTCGCCCGCCCCATGACTGGCTCAGCCGACGACGATCGCCTGCTGCGGTTGAGCCTCGTCGCGGTCTGGCTGTTCACGGCCTTCGCCAGCGTTGTCGAACTGAACGGACAGAGCCACCAAGTGCTGGCCGCTGCCGGCATCGCGTCGCCTCCGTGGCTGGTTCAGTTGTTGATCGTCGGCGGTGCGGTGGCAGACCTCGTCATCGGCCTCGCGCTGTGGTGGCGGCCGGGCCGCGCGCTCGGCTTTCTGAGTCCGTTCGCGCGCGGACTCATCGGTTCCTGGCGACCCCCGGGCTGGCTGCGCATCGTGGGCGCCTTTCTCCTTTTCGGGCTGCAGTGGCTGCAGCAACGGCTCGCTTGGCTGGTGGTGCTCGCGCTGCTGGTGCTGGCCGGCTGGATGGCGAGCCCGCACGTCCTGAAGTGGTGGCACGGCCTCACGCCCGACCGCGTCGAGCCCATCGTCGCCACCGCGCAGATCGTGCCGCCGCCGCGCACGCAGATCGAAAACGACAAGGGACCGAACCCGCTCGTCATCAACTTCTCGGCCTCGGTCGCGCCGATTGCGCGCATTGGCCAGGAAGCGACCGGCGTCACCATCGAGCCCGCGATTGCCGGCCGCTGGACGTGGAGCAACCAGAAGAGGCTGGAGTTCCTGCCCGCACAGGATTGGCCGGTGGGTCAGCCCTACAAGCTGCAGCTCGCGGACAGCGCGCTGGCACCGCACATCGAGATGGCGCTGCGCAAGTACGAGTTCACCTCGCCCGAGTTCAGCGCGCGCATCGCGGGCGCGGAGTTCTATCAAGACCCGGTACAGGCCAACGTGCGCCGCGCCCTCTTCCAGGTGCGCTTCTCGCACCCCGTGAACACGGCCGAGTTCGAAAAGCGCCTGGTGCTCACCTACGACCAGGCCTGCAGCACCTCGTTCTTCAGCGTGGGCAAGTGCGCGAGCGAGAAGTTCACGGTGAGTTACGACAAGCTGCGCCTCACCGCCACCCTTCAGTCCGAGCCGCTGCCCATCCCTGAGAAGACGCGCCCCGTGGTGCTCAGCCTCACGGCCGGAACGGTTGCACAGAAGGGCGGCCCGGCCCAGCGAAGCGATGTATCGCGCGCCGTCGACATCCCCGGCCTCTTCAGCCTCGATATTTCCAGTGTCGAGCCCACCATCGTCACCGGAGAAAACGGCGAACCCGAGCATGTGATGCACGTCACCGCCTCGATGCCGGTGCACGAGCGCGAAATGGCGCGCGTGGTGCAGGCCTGGCTGCTGCCGGTCACGGAAGAAGCCAAGGGCGACCCCGAAGACAAGTTCGACTGGTCCGCGGCGCCTTCGAAGGTCACCGACGCCGTGCTGCGCCGCGCCAAGAAGCTCAACCTGCAGCCCATCGCCAGCGAGCGCGAAGTGACCGAGATGGTCAGCTTTCGCATGCCCCAGGCCGAAGGTAGCCGCTATCTGCTGGTGCGCGTGGCCAAGGACCTCAAGACGCCGGGCGGCTACCAGCTCGGCGCGGCGCGGCAAGACGTGCTGCTGCTCAAGACCTTTGCGCCCGAACTCACCATCATGAGCCAGGGCTCGCTGCTCGCGCTCTCGGGTGAACGCAAGCTGCCGATCCTCGTGCGCGATCTGCCCGGCATCCGCCTGGAAATCGGCCGCCTGCTGCCGCAGCAGCTGCAGCACCTGGTCACCCAGACCAACGGCGACTTCTCGCACCCGCAGTTCAGCGGCGGCCTGCAGTCGGACAACCTCGTCGACCGCTTCCAGAAAGAGATTCCGCTCAGCATCCCCGCCGGCAAGGCGCACTACGAGACCGTCGACTTCGCCGAGTACCTGCGCAGCGACGTGGCGGACCGTCGCGGCGTTTTCCTACTCAAGGTGCAGGGCTACGACCCCAAGGCCAAGAAGAAGCCCGAAGGCGATGCCGCACAGGCCCAGCCGGAAGAGGCGCAAGAGGAGCAATCGTCCGAAGACGAAGGCAACCCCGAAAGCGGCAACCCCGAAGACCAGAAGGACCAGCGCCTGGTGCTCGTCACCGACCTTGGCATCGTCGCCAAGAAGTCGCTCGACGGCACGCGCGACGTGTTCGTGCAGAGCATTGCCAACGGTCAGCCCGTGGCCGGCGCGCTGGTTGAGGTGTGGGGCCGCAACGGCATGATCGTCGCGTCGCAGGCGACCGATGCGACCGGCTGCCCAACCTCGCCGGCTACCAGCGCGAGAAAGCGCCCGTGGTGCTGGTGGTGCGCAAGGACGGCGACCTGAGCTTCCTGCCCTTCAATCGCACCGACCGCACGCTCGACATCTCGCGCTTCGACGTCGGCGGCCTGCGCGCGGCCGGCGTGCCGAACCAGATGACGGCCTATGTGTTCAGCGACCGCGGCATCTACCGCCCCGGCGACACCATGCACATCGCAATGATGGTCAAGGCCGGCAACTGGGGCACGTCGCTGCGCGACCTGCCGCTCGAAGCCGAGATCATCGATGCGCGCGGCCTCAGCGTGCGGCGCGAAAAGCTCAAGCTCGGCCCCGGCGGCGCGGCGGAAATCACCCACACCACGCAAGACACCTCGCCCACCGGCAACTACACCGTCAACCTCTACCTGCCGCGCGAATCCTCGCCCGGCAATCCCGAGGTGCAGGGGCTGCTGCTCGGCAGCACCACGGTCGTCGCCAAGCTCAGCAGCGAAGTGGCCGAAGGCTGGGTCAAGCCCAAGGACCTGAAGGCGTTGATCGATGTGCAGAACCTCTTCGGCACACCCGCGCCCGATCGCAAGGTGGAAGGCACGCTCACGATGAGCCCGGCCTTCCCGGTGTTCCGCGCGTTCGCCGACTACGCCTTCTTCGACCCGCAGCGCGCCACCGAGAAACAGACCGACGACCTGGGCAGCGTGCAGACCAGCGCCGATGGCAAGGCCGAGTTCGACCTGCGCCTGTCGCGCTTCGATGCCGCCACCTACCAGGTGCACGTGCTCGCCAAGGCCTTCGAGCCCGAAGGCGGCTGCAGCGTCTCGGCCGAGGCCCAGACGCTGGTGAGCGACATGCCCTACCTCGTGGGCGTGAAGGTCGACGGCGACACCAGCTACGTGAGCAAGGGCGCCGCGCGCAACGCCACCGTGATCGCGATCGACCCGCAGGCGAAGAAGACGGCCGTGGCCGATCTGAAGATCGAGCGCATCGAGCGCAAGGTGCTGTCGGTGCTCATCAAGCAGGACAACGGCCTTTACCGCTACGAGTCGCGCAAGAAGGAAATCGTGATCGACGAGAAGCCCTTCGCCATCGCCGCGGGCGGCAACACCGTGGCGCTCAACACCGCAGCGCCCGGCAACTTCGCCTACGTGGTGCGCGATGCCGACGGCATGGAACTCAACCGCGTCGAGTACAGCGTGGCGGGCAACGCGAATGTCTCGCGCTCGCTCGACCGCAATGCCGAGCTGCAGCTCACGCTCGACCGCAAGGACTACGAGCCGGGCCAGGAGATCGAGATCAGCATCCGCGCGCCGTACGTCGGCGCCGGCCTGATCACCATCGAGCGCGACAAGGTCTACGCCCATGCCTGGTTCAAGACCGACAAGACCGCCTCGGTGCAGAAGATCACGCTGCCCAAGGACTTCGAGGGCACCGGCTACATCAACGTGCACTTCGTGCGCGACCCGGCCTCGGACGAGGTCTACATGAGCCCGCTGTCGTACGGCGTCGTGCCCTTCGCCACCAGCCTGGCCAAGCGCACCGCCAACCTGCAGCTCACCAGCAGCGAGCTCGTGAAGCCCGGCCAGACCGTGAAGATGAAGCTCACCAGCGACAAGCCCACGCGCGCCGTGCTGTTCGCGGTGGACGAGGGCATCCTGCAGGTGGCGCGCTACAAGACGCCCGATCCGCTCAAGCACTTCTTCCAGAAGCGCGCGCTCGAAGTCGGTACCTTGCAGACGCTCGACCTGATCCTGCCCGAGTTCAAGAAGCTCATGCAGGGCGCCGCCCCCGGCGGTGACGGCGAAGGCGAGCTTGGCAAGCACCTGAACCCGTTCAAGCGCAAGCGCGACAAGCCGGTGGCCTACTGGTCGGGGCTGGTCGATGTGAACGGCAGCCGCGAGTTCAGCTACACCGTGCCCGAGAGCTTCAACGGCAGCCTGCGCGTGATGACCGTCGCGGTGAACGACGAGACCACCGCCGCCAAGAGCACCCGCACCGTGGTGCGCGGCGACATGGTGATCCTGCCGAACGCGCCGCTCGCCATGGCGCCTGGCGATACGGTCGAAGTGGGCGTGGGCCTCGCGAACAACATCGTGGGTTCGGGCAAGGAGGCGCCGATCGCGCTCACGCTCACTGCTTCGGGCGGGCTCGAAGTGGTGGGCGATGCCACACAGACGCTCAAGGTCAACGAGCGCGGCGAAGCGAGCACCAAGTTCAATGTGCGCGCCAAGCCGGGCGAACAGGCGGTGCTGGGTTCTTCCGCCCTGGTGTTCACATCGACGCACAAGACCTTCAGCGCGCGCCTCTCGACCGAGGTGAGCGTGCGTCCGGCGTCGCCCTTCGTCACGCTGGTGCAGGCCGGCAGCTTCCAGCGCGCGGGCGAGCTGTCGAGCAAGGCCGACCTGTACCCGAACTTCCGACAGAGCGATGTGGCGGTGTCGGCTGCACCGTGGGCCTTTGCGACCGGCCTCATGCAGTACCTGGAGGCCTATCCGCACGGCTGCACCGAGCAGATCACGAGCCAGACCTTCCCGGCCGTGCTGCTGTCGGGTCGGCCCGAACTGGTGAAGGAAATGGCACGCGGCTGTACCGCCGAGCAAGGCCCGATGCCCGAGGCACGCAAGACCTTCGAGCGCTACCTCGTGCAACTGCGCGCACGGCAGACGGCCGACGGCGGCTTCTCGCTGTGGCCCGGTGCCGGTACCGACCCGTTTGCCACGCTCTACGCGGTGCACCTGCTGGTCGAAGCCAAGGACCACAAGCTGCCCGTGCCGCAAGACCTGCTGCAGAAGGCCAACACCTACCTGCAGGGCTGGCTCGGCAGCGGCGACACCTCGCTCGACGGCTGGCGCCAGCGCACGCAGGCGGCCTACCTGCTGACCCGCCAGGGCATCATCGCGCCGGCCGCGCTGGCCAACCTGCGCGAAGCCTGGCGCAACCAGCAGACCCAGGGCTGGAGCGACGACCTCGGCGCCGTGTACCTGGCCGCGAGCTACCAGCTCGTGAAGCAGGAGCAGGTGGCCAACGAGCTGCTCAACCCGGTGTGGTCCGACCTGCTCGCGCGCACCGAGAAGAAGCAGCGCCGCAACGTCTGGGGCGCCTACTACGATCCGCTGGTGCACGACAGCATGACGCTGCACCTGGTGGGCCGCCACTTCCCGTCGCGCCTGAAGACGCTGAAGCCGGCCGTGTGGGAAGGCATGGGCGCGATGGTGCGCGACGGCTGGTACAACAGCCTGTCGTCGGCCTCGATGCTGCTCGCGGTCGATGCCTACTTCGAGGCGGTGGCGCAGAACGCCGAGGGCAAGCTCACGGCGCAGACCGTCAATGCGCAGGGCCAGGCCGCGGCGCTCGCGCTGGGCGCCGTGAACCCGATCACGCGCGCCGCCGTGCCCACCGGCACCGCCAAGCTCAAGCTGTCGAACGACAGCGACTTCAACCTCTACTACAGCTGGGCCGAACAGGGCTTCGAACGCAACGTGCCCGCCACGCCGGTGAACCAGGGCCTCGAGATCTTCCATGAAGTGCTCGACGCCAAGGGAAACCCCATCACCAAGGCCAAGCTCGGCGAAGAGGTCACGGTGCGGGTGCGCGTGCGCAGCCTGGAGCGCGCGCAGCTCAACGACGTGGCGCTGGTCGACCTGCTGCCCGGCGGACTGGAGCCGGTGCTGCAGGCCGTGGGCGACGACGAGGAAGCCAATGCCGATGCGCCGAGCTGGAAAAAGCGCCTCGGGGGCAACGGCTCGTGGAAGGTGCAGTACGCCGACATCCGCGAAGACCGCGTGGTGTTCTACGGCGCCGTCAACAAGGACCTGCTCGAAGTGACCTACAAGGCGCGCGCCACCAACGTGGGCGACTTCGTGGTGCCCGCCGCGTACGGCGAGGCGATGTACGATCGGCGCGTGTATTCGCGCTCGGCGGGTGCGCGCTTCCAGGTCGTCGCGAACTGACGCAGGGCAGCGAGGCCGTCATGCGCTTCAGCGTGAAGCTGGGAAAACTCCGCAAGCCCGCGCTGTGGGCGCTGGCGGCTGCCTTCCTGCTCGCGCTGCTGCGCTTCTGGCCGCATGCACCGCTCAGCGAAACCGTCGGCAGCTCGCGCGCCGTGTACGCGCAAGGCGGCGAGCTGCTGCGCCTCACACGACGAGCAGTATCGCCTCTGGGTACCGCTCGATCGCATTTCGCCGACACTGATCGATGCGGTCTGCTCTATGAAGACCGGCGCTTCTATGCGCATCCAGGCGTCAACCCAGCGGCGCTGGTGCGCAGCGCGTGGCGCATTGCCAGCGGCGAGCGCAGGCAGGGCGGCTCGACGCTCACGATGCAGCTGGCGCGCCGCGTCTACGGCATCGACAGCCGCACCGCGATGGGCAAGATCGTGCAGATCGGCGCCGCCTTCTGGCTCGAAGCGCGCTTCAGCAAGCGCGAGATCCTCGAGGCGTATCTCAACACCGCGCCTTACGGCGGCAACACGCGAAGGCGTGCAGGCCGCGAGCCTGATCTATTTCCGCAAGGACGCCGCCAAGCTCAGCCTGCCCGAGGCGCTGACGCTTGCCGTGATTCCGCAGAACCCCGTCAAGCGCATTGCCGAGCTGCAGTCCGCGTGCGAGCGGCTCTGGGCGCTGTGGGCCGAACGCGACCCGGCAGCGAAACAACATGCGCCCGACGCGCAGCTCGCGCTGTCGGCGCAATCGCGCGGCAGCCTGCCCTTTCTCGCGCCGCACGCCATCGACATGCTGCTCGCGCAAGAGCGCGGCGTGCAGGAGATCCGAACCACCCTCGACCTGCGCATGCAGGCCACGCTCGAACGCGTGATGGGCCAGTACCTGCGCACGCACGCCGACGTGGGCATGACCAACGCGAGTGCGCTGCTGCTCGATGCTTCGACCATGCAGGTGCGCGCGCTGATCGGTTCGGCCGACTGGCACAACGACAACATCGCGGGCCAGGTCAACAGCACGCAGGCCAAGCGCTCGCCGGGCTCTACGCTCAAGCCCTTCATCTATGCGCTCGCGCTCGATCAGGGCCTCTTGCATCCGAAGACGATGTTGAAGGACGCCCCGACCTCTTTCGGTCCGTACACGCCCGAGAACTTCGACCATCGCTTCGCCGGCCCGCTGCCCGCGCAGGAGGCCCTGATCCGCAGCCGCAACATCCCGGCAGTCGCCGTGGCCGCTAGGCTCTCGAAGCTGGGGCTCTACGACTTCATGCGGCTCGCGGGCGTGTCGAAGCTGCAGAGCGAATCGCACTACGGCCTCGCACTGGTACTCGGAGGTGGCGAAGTCACACCCGAAGAGCTTGCGGGTCTCTATGCCACGCTGGCGAACGGCGGCATCTCGCAGTCGCTGCGCTACACGCAGCCCGCGCCCGACGAGCGGCCGGCGCAGCCGCTGCGCCTGTTGAGCGAAGAGGCCTCGTTCATCACGCTCGACATGCTGCGCCACACGCCGCGGCCCGACACTACCCTGCCCGCACGCCCCGCCATCGCATGGAAGACGGGCACGTCCTGGGGCTTCCGCGATGCCTGGACCGCAGGCGTGTTCGGCCGCCATGTGCTCGTGGTGTGGGTCGGCAATTTCGACGGCACCAGCAACCCCGCGCTCGTGGGCGTCGATGCGGCCGCGCCGCTGTTCCTGCGCATGGTCGACGCGTTGCGCGCCGAGCAGCTCGACCCGGGCGAAGTCGCGATGCGGCAACCGCCCGACCTGCGCCAGGTCGAGGTCTGCGCCGCGACGGGAGGGCTGCCCGACACGCTGTGCCCGGTGCGCACGACCACCTGGTTCATCGCCGGCAAGTCGCCGATCCAGGTCAGCAACCTGCACCGCGCGGTGTGGGTCGACGAGGCGACCGGCAAGGTGGTGTGCGGGCCGCAGCCGAATGCGCGCCAGCAGGTGGTCGAGCAATGGGGCAGCGACATGCGCCGGCTGTTCCGCCAGGCCGGCCTGCCGCGCGCGAGCCTGCCGGCCGATGGCTGCGAGAAAGGCAACGCGTCTTCGGAGACGGCGCCACTCATCACCTCGCCATTACGCGGTGTGCGGCACACGCTGCGCGTGAAGAAGCCCGAGCCGCTGGTGCTGCGCGCCGAGGCGGCTGCGGGCACGCAGACGATCTACTGGTTTGCCGATGACGCGTTGATCGGCCGCGCCGCGCCCGGCGAGGGCATCACCTGGATGCCTGACCTTGCGGACTCCGGCCGGCGCTACGTATTGCGCGCGGTAGACGACCAAGGACGCGCCGAGTCGCGCGAAGTGACGGTAGACATCGCACCGTAGCTTGTAGGCCCCCCGGCTTTTCACTTCGCTGCGCTTCGTGTAATTCGCCACCCCCCGAGGGGGAGGCGCGAGTCGCCTTGGGGCGGCCCGGCGGCACCCGCAGCGCGGATGTCATGGCTGCGTCACGCGAAATCGGCAAGGTCTCGCGTTTCGACTGAAACCTTTCTCGCTCATGACGCGCCTCGCTTCCCTCTCCTTCATCGCCCTTGCCACCGCGCTCGCCTGCGGCAGCGCGGCTGCACAGACCGCCTTCCCCGCCACGCTCGCCGGCCATGCCGTGCTGCCGGCGCAAAGTTTCGTGGCCGCGCCCAAGGATGCGCCCGCCGACCTGCAGGTCAGCGGCAAGTTCACCTCGGGCAAGCGCGTCGAGGCGCTGGGCACGGTCGAAGGTCTCTCGGGCGGCCGCGGGACGGGTGTCTCGGTGCCCTTCAAGGGCCAGCCGCTGCAAGGCCACTCGGGCATCAAGAAGATGGACGACGGCACGTTCTGGATCCTCACCGACAACGGGGCCGGCGCCAAGGCCAACTCGCCCGACTTCATGCTCTACCTGAACCACTACAAGGTGGACTTCAAGAGCGGCAAGTTCAATCGCATCGACACCGCCTTCCTGCACGACCCCGACAAGAAGGTGCCCTTTCGCATCGTTCACGAAGGCACCAAGTAGCGCTACCTGACGGGCTCCGACTTCGATCCCGAGAGCTTCCAGTTCGCCGGCGGCGCGCTGTGGATCGGCGAAGAGTTCGGCCCCTTCCTGATCAAGGCCGACCTCAAGGGCAAGGTGCTCGCGGTGTTCGACACGCAGGTCGACGGCAAAGCCGTGCGCTCGCCCGACCATCCCGCGGTCACCACGCCGGGCGCACCGGGCGGTGCGGTCGATTTCCAGATCAAGCGCTCCAAGGGTTTCGAAGGCATGGCTTCGTCGAAGGACGGCAGCAAGCTCTATGCGCTGCTCGAAGGCCCGGTGTGGAACGCCGAAGCCAAGGACTACGAGCGCGTCGAAGGCAAGGAAGCGCTGCGCGTGCTGGAGTTCGACGTGGCGTCGGAAAAATGGACGGGCCGCCACTGGAAGTACGTGCTCGAAGCCAACGGCAACGCGATCGGCGACTTCAACATGATCGACGGCACGGCAGGAGATGGCACGAGTGCCATGGGCCTGATCATCGAGCGCGACAACGGCGAAGGCACGAGCGACAAGGCCTGCCCCGAAGGCCAGAAGCGCACCGACTGCTTCCACGACATCGCGAAGTTCAAGCGCGTCTACAAGGTCGAGCTGAATGACGCCAACGTCGGCGGCCCGGTGCGCAAGATCGGCTACATCAGACCTGCTGAACATCGCCGACCCGAACAAGCTCGCGCGCAAGTCGCTGAACGACGGCGTGCTCAAGTTCCCGTTCTTCACCATCGAGAACGTCGACGTGGTCGATGCCACGCACATCGTGGTCGGCAACGACAACAACCTGCCGTTCTCGAGCAGCCGCGAGCCGAACAAGGCGGACGACAACGAGCTGGTGTTGCTCGAAGCCGGCGCGTTGCTGCAGGCGAAGTAAAGCGCTCAGGGCACCAGCACCACCTTGCCGGACGTGCGCCGGCTCTCCAGGGCGCGATGTGCCTGCGCCGTTTCTTCGAGTGGATAGCGGCCACCGTGCACCACGGTGAGCTCGCCCTGCGACGCAAGCGCGAAGAGTTCCGACAGGCTGTCGGCCAGCAGGGGCGCATCGAGCAGCGGAAGCAGCGCAAAGCCCTTCAGCGACTGGGTTCCTGAGCAGCATCGCTTCGAGCTGCGGCCTGTCGAGTTCGAAGCGGCCGACCGCGCCGAAGACCAGCTCACCCTGTGGCGCAAGGGCTTCGAGTGCTGCATGCGTCAGCGCGCCGCCCACGGTTTCGTAGACCGTGTCGACGCCGCGGCCCTCGGTCAGCGAGGCGAGTTGGCGAAGCCAGTCCGGCTGGCTGTAGTCGACGGCCAGGTCGGCGCCCAGCTTGCGCGCGAGGGCTATTTTTTCCGGGCTTCCCGCTGCTGCAATGACAGTCGTCGCACCGGCGCGTTTGGCAAGCTGCACGAGCAGCGAGCCGACACCGCCGCTGGCAGCCGTCACCAGCACCGTCTTGCCTTGGGACGGGCTCCGGCGCAGCAGGAACAGCGCGGTCAGCCCCTGTACCAGCAGCGCCACCGCGTCTTCGAAAGGCAGGCTGTCGGGGATGCGGAATGCATGGGCGCTGTCGACCGCAACGTACGCCGCATAGCCGCCCGACCCGCGCCCCGCCGCGAACAGCGGAACGGCTACACGCGCACCGAGCAGTTTCGGTTCGACGCCCACGCCAAGCGCCTCGACAACACCCGCCACCTCGACGCCCGGCACCATCGGCAGCACCGGCGCCTCCGCATAGCGGCCCTGGCGCACCAGCGTTTCGAAGAAGTTGACGCCCGCGGCGCGCACGCGCACCAGCACTTCTCCCGGGCCGGGAACGGGCGTGGGAAGGTCGACGGTTTCGAGCACGTCGGGGGCTCCGGTCCGGCTTAGTTGTACGGCTTTCATTGGCACTTCGGGTCGTGAGAAATCGATCCGGAATATTGCCGTACCCTGCGCGCTGTTCATACACACAATGCCGTGCCATACACACCAGGAGGTCACCATGGTGGAAGCCATCAAGCAACTTCCAACGCTGCCCGCCGAGCGCGCGCTCAAGGTTCTTTCGGGGCGCTGGAAGGCGATGATTCTTTATCACCTGTTCGCCGGGCCGCGCCGGTTGTCGGAGCTCAAGCGCAAGCTGCCCGACACGAGCCAGAAGGTGCTGATCCAGCAACTCCGCGAACTCGAGGAGCACGGGCTGGTGGCGCGCGAGGTCTGTCCCGAGATGCCGCCTCGCGTCGAATACTCGGTCACGGTTCTGGGGCGCAGCCTCAAACCCTTGTTGCGCGCGTTGTGCGAATGGGGGCAGCGGCATGCGGCGGAGGCGAACGAGCTCGAACGCATGGGTGAATGCGAGGAAAGCGTCTTCGGCTGAGCCGTCCGGCGCGTCGTGATCGCCGGCGTTCGCTATCGCCTCGGCGGTGGCGGCCGTTGCGTTGTTCGACCTGCTGCGCTGCCTGTTGCTCGCAGCGCCTGCCCGCTCATCGCGCCTTCCACCGCCGACACATAGAGCTTCGCCACTTCGCGCGCAGGCATGCCCCTTGGCCCTTGCAGGCCAAGTCCGTCCAGCGTTTCCTGCACCCAACCCGGCGAGACCACATTCACGCGCAGGCCGCGCGGCAACTCTGGCGCGGCTTGCGCCACGAAGGCTTCCAGCCCCGCGTTCGCGAGCGCGCCCGCGCTGCCACCGGGCAGCACGCCGTCGAAGCGGCCACCCGTCAGCGTGACCGAGCCGCCTTCGCGCAAGCGCGCTGCCGCGCGTTGCAGCAGCGCGATCTGTCCGAAGAGCTTGGCGCGCAGCGCCTCTGCCAACCCTTCGTCCGACAGCTTGCCGAACGGCGCCAGCTGCACGCTGGCTGCGGCCGACACCACGGCATCGATGTCGGGCACCGCGTCGAACAGCGCATCGATCGTCTCCGGCGCTTCGAGATCGACGGCCAGCGCGCCCCGGCGCGACACAGCGATCACCTCATGGCGCTCGCCCAGTGCCGCCGCCACGGCGCTGCCGATGGTGCCGCCCGCACCGATCACCACGACCTTCAGCCGCTTCACGCCGGACGCCGCACTGAGGAGCCGCCCGACAGCACGCCTTGCGTCATCGGCAGCGCCATGAAGTCGTGCGGAAAGCCGAGCTTGACGGCGCTGACCGCATCGAGGCGCTGCAGTGCCAAGCTGTCGAGTTCCACATCGAGCGCCCCGAGGTTGTCCTCGAACTGCGCGAAGGTGCGCGCACCGATGATCGGCATCACGGTCGGCGCGCTGCGGTGCAGAAGCCAGGCCAGCGCGATCTGCGCCGACGAGCGCCCTTGCTCCTTCGCGATCTGGGTCACCACATCCGCGATGTCGAGCGAGCGCGCATGGAGCGCGCCGTTGCCGGCTGCCACGTCCTTGCGCGAGCCCGTCACGCCGGAGTCGGGGTCCTTCGTGTGGTCGAGGTCGGCGCGCGTGTACTTGCCGGTGAGCACACCGCTGCCCAGCGGCGACCAGGCCATCACGCCCAGGCCGAGTTTGTGCGCCATCGGCAGCAGCTCGCGCTCGACGGTGCGCTCGATCAGGCTGTACTCGATCTGCAGTGCCACCAGCGGCGCCCAGCCGCGCAGCTCGGCCAGCGTCTGCATGCGCGCGACCTGCCAGGCCGGCGTGTCGGAGATGCCGGCATAGAGCACCTTGCCCGAGCGCACGAGGTCGTCGAAGGCGCGCATCACTTCCTCGAAGGGCGTGAGGTTGTCCCAGATGTGCAGGTACAGCAGGTCGATGTAGTCGGTGCCCAGCCGCTTCAGGCTCGCCTCGACCGAGCGCACCATGTTGCGGCGATGGTTGCCGCCTGCATTCGGATTGCCCGGCTGCATGTTGAGCGAGTACTTGGTGGCGACCACCACCGACTCGCGCTTGTCGGCGATGAACTGGCCCAGCAGGCGCTCCGAGCTTCCGTTGGTATAGAAGTTGGCGGTGTCGATGAAGTTGCCGCCGCGTTCCACGTACGCGTCGAACATGCGGCGCGACTCGCCGGCGTCTGCCCTCCAGCCACATTCCTGGCCGAAGGTCATGGTGCCGAGCGAGACCGGCTGACGCGCAGGCCCGAGCGGCCGAGGGTGAGGTAGTTATCGAGCTTCATGGTGAATGTCCTTTCGAGGTGGGCGGCGGCGCGATTGCATCGCCATGGCCTCGAAGGTAGTTCCGTCATTGCTTTGGGAAAAGCCTGCTCGGCTTGATGCTTTGTGAAGCTGGTCTTCATAATGGAAGCATGTCGCCCGAACTGCTTCCCGCCATTGCCGCCTTCGCACGGGTGGCGCACCACGCCAGCTTCACGCGCGCCGCGGAAGAACTGGGCGTGTCGCCTTCCGCCCTGTCGCAGACGGTGCGCACGCTCGAACAGAGGCTCGGTGCGCGGCTGCTGGACCGCACCACGCGGCGCGTCGGCGTGACCGAGCTGGGCCAGCAGTTCCTGGAGGGCGCGCGGCCGGCGCTGGACGCGCTCGCGCAGGCGGTCGAAGGCATCGACGAGGCGCGCGACAAGCCGGCCGGCCTGCTGCGCCTGAACGTCTCGCGCGTGGCGGCCGAGCTGCTGCTTTTTCCGCACCTGGGCGACTTCGCCACGGCCTATCCCGACATCACGCTCGAGCTGGTCTGCGACAACCGCATGGTCGAACTCGTGGAAGGCGGCTTCGATGCCGGCATCCGCCTTGGCGAAGGCCTCGCGCAGGACGTGGTGGCGGTGCCGGTGGGCGGCCCGATGCGCATGGTCACCTACGCGGCGCCGCGCTATCTCGCCGGTCGAAAGGCACCGCACACGCCCGAGGACCTGCGCGGGCACCAGTGCCTCAACTACCGCCTCACCACAGGCGGCCTCTATCGCTGGGAATACGCGCAGGACGGCCGCGTGCTCGATGTGGAACTTGCCGGGCCGCTGATCAGCAACGACAGCGAGGTGCTGCTGGCCGCGGCGCGCGCGGGCGCAGGCATTGCCACGTCTTTCGAAGGCGCGGT